>DCPV01000304.1 GCA_002323775.1 Firmicutes bacterium UBA1535
TACATTTATAAAATTAGCTATTAATCTATCCAGTTCTAAAAGTTCTTCTTTATTTAAGCACATACATAATGCACGGTTTATTTTTATGCTTTCACCCAAAATTAATTCAGCAAGCCCTCTTTCTTCTTTAAAGATAGAATTAATTAGATTTTTAATTGTACATAATATTTCTTTTTTAACTTTTTCAAGAATATCAGATTCTGAACATCTAATAAATTTAATGAATCTAATAACTGTTCGTAATTTTCTTAAAAGTATCATGTTTTTTTCAACTATTAATTTCATCAGTGTTACAACGAGATTATTGACTTGTTTAATATCATCAAAAGTACAATAAAATGCAACATTTGCTACACCTTTTCCTAATTTATCTATTAAGTAACCTAACGAAGATTCTTCTGCCGCTATACTTCCTAAAACAGAATTTAAGTTGTTTAAAAGTTCAAATTGTTTATTGTAATTTAAACATTCAATTCCTTCTTTTTGTATAAAGTCAAGAGTGTCTCTTAATTTATTCTCTAAAATATTGTTTTTCTGTATTATAGTTTTAAAAATTCGTATTATGCTTTGAGTAACGTCAATAAAGCCATAGATAGTTATGCAAGGATTTATTACATTACATAACAAATTTGCTTGAGCTTCAAGTAATGATGCAAGAGCATATTCTTCATTAGCTACTGATCCAACAATAGAAACAGCATTACTTGGTATTCCTTCAATAGGAAAATTGATATTATTATTTATATTTGACATAGTCATACTCACATTCCTTTATATTTTGTTACATTTTATAAAAAACTAATAGCCTGTATTATATTTTATACAGGCTGGCTTAATATGTTACATTATATTTTATTAATAAGTATAAAAGGCTGATGAATCTGAGCCTTTTATACTGCATTATAGTGATAGTATGAAATTAATAACTTCTAAATTCTTTTGTTGTAATACCATGTTCTTTAATGTTATTGATTCCAGTAAGGTTGTAGCACTATCATTTACAGCAATTAGATTTCCTACGTTACCAGGTGTAATTCCAGCGACAGCATTGATTTTTAATGCTTCAGTACCGATAAGTGTACCGAGTGCAATTTCCTCATTGGCAATTGATTGTTGAAGATTAGATAATGTTACAGCAAATATTGCCAATTGTGCAGGAGTAAAGCCTAATGCAAGTAATGCAAGTATCTCCTCAAGCTTAGCCTCTAAAATCATATTTTTCTGAACTACTATATCTATAACAGATGTGATTGTAGTATTGAATGCTATTAAGCCAGGCACACCTGCTACGGTAGTAGTTAAAACTATTGCTCTGGCTAATTTAGCTGCTTCAGCTTCAATTAAAACAGCAAGTCCGTTTTCTTCAACAGTTATTGAATTTATTAGAGCATTTATTGCTGCTATTGTTGCTGCTACCTGTGCTGGGGTTGGAGTTGGGAAAGAAGCTGCATTATTAACTATAAATCTAACAAGCCTTCTCAATATACTTAAAAGCACAAGATTTTTTTCTGTTATAACTCTCATAAGTGCTATTACAATTTGGTCAACAAGCTGTAATTGTGCAAAGGTAAGGATTGGCGCTAACAGCCTAACTGCATTTCCTAATGCTCTAATCAAATTACCTAAAGCATTTTCTGCGTTTGCTATTGCAGCAAAAAGTGCAATTATACTATCTACAAGAGCTGGAGTAATTGTAAAGTTTTCAGCATCAATATAGTTTAGGGTTTCTGTTAGCTTTGCTTCTAAAACTGTATTTTTCAGTACTACGATTTTCATTGCACGTATAATGCTTCCAGCCAAAGCTGTAAAATTAGCAAAAGTTAAAGTATCGCCAGTTAATAAAGTTAATTTATCTGCTTCTTCTTGTATTATGGCTGCAAGTCCATTTTCTTCTACAGCAATTGAGCCTATTATACTAAATGCAGCTGCTGCATTTAAGCCTGGGACTTGTTGAAGTTCAATGTCATTTTGTACACTATAATCTTTTATATTTTCATTGTTTATATTAAATATATTTGACATGTTTCTCACATTCCTTTTTTAATATTTTACAGGTAAATAATCAGCCTGTACAACATCATAATATTCTCATGTCCCTTATGTGTGCCATATTATTTATATATAAGTAACCTTTTCTTATAATTAAAAAAGACTATTTTCTTTAAAGTAACATATGGTACTATTTCGCATGTCTGCCTAACTTAAAAAATCTTTATGTCATGTGTGATGTAAAGACTTAACTCCCTCATAGTAGCTATCTCTGACGAAATGACCTCAGACTGGGCTAAAATCCTATAAAAAGTATTTAAAAAAGTCAAAAACAGAATGCTTAATGAAATGAACAACATAAATCGTATAGTATAACTTATAACTGCAACACAAGTGTATCCACAGAGCAAGAGTAAAAAAGCAACTATTTTTACAATATATAAAAACAACTTTAAGAAAGATACTATAAGAAAAGAGCAAACTTTTCAGTTTGCTCTTAATTAACTTCATTTCTTTCCTGTAACTTTCAGCCCAAAAAATTCTTTTTCTACTTTGAAATTCTGAAACTCCGTATTTCGTAAGAGTTCTGTCATTTCATTTACTGTATAAGCCGCATGCAGTGAGCTCATAAAACCCGGTCTGATTTCTTTCGGCTTTGTAGAAGCATAAATCATTTTTACAATCAATGGGTTGACATCCCTACGCATATCGGAAATGCAGAAGATTCCTCCCGGTTTCAAAGTACGGTAAATCTCGTTGAGAACTTTTACAGGCTTCTCCCATTCATGTATAGAGCCGTTAGAGAATATCCCGTCAAAGCTTCCATCCTCAAACGGCATCTCCAGAGCATTACCGTTTACATACCGCACTTTATCAGAAAATCCATAATCCTCTGCGTTCCTCTTTGCTATCCGTATCATCGTATTGCTGATTTCCAGTGCTGTCAATCCGGCGTTCTGTGTCTTTTTCAGCCATTCTAGTCCAATCAATCCCGGTCCGGGACCGATTTCAAGTACTGTTCCTTTTGTAATTCCCTCTGCAATAAAGCTGTCCACATTGTTCCAGCCCTTGTCACGCATGACCTTTGCAAACTCATTAAAAATTTCCACATCCAGCTCACCCTGAATACCCTCGTTCGTTTCAATCACTCTTTGCTTTACCATAAAAAACCTCCTTACTTCATCAATACAATTGCCTTCTGCGCCCATTCCAGTTCCACTTTATAATGCAGCTCATGGTGCAGGAAGATTACTTCCGCCGAGCTTTTCATTTCATCCGGAATAAACTGGAAAGACTCTATTTTATGTTTTTCAATAATAGAAATCTGAGCTTTTAACTGCTCTGCATATTGCTTAAGATGCTCCACTAAATCTTTCTTAGCTATGTTGTCAGAAAAATAGAACATAGCATCAGCCTCGAACACCGGGTGGTATTCCATATGCAGCAAAGCTTTCAGTCCATCTGAAAACTTTTCCCTGCCCTTGTCTGTCACGCTGTAAACTGTCTTTTCTAAACGATTGCTTTCATTGTCTTGAACAGCATTAAGTAGTCCATCCTTCTGCATTTTATCCAGATGATAGTAAATCAGCGACAGCTTAATCTGCGTGAAGTCAGATAAATTATCTGATATCAGCTTTTTAATCTGATATCCATGCTGTGGACCAAACCTAAGCAGCATCCCAAGAATGTAAATCGGAACCATAAAAACCTCCAAATAAATAGTCAGTACTGAGTATACTTTTATTATACTCAGTACTGACTATTTTGTCAATAGCTAATCACATATATTTTTTTATCGCATAGGTGTGCGGATTACATGCTTGCACTGCAATTTCGATAAGAGAAGATATTAAAAAATTATCAACAATAATAACGATGAAAATTTTAGAGCTATCGGAGCTTAACATAAGCTTTATTTCTTAGAATCGAGAACAAACAAGGAGGCATCATGCCCCATAAATATTTTACTTCCATGATAAAAGGTTTTAGATTGAATATCCTTGTATACTATTTTTGTCATAAGGTTAGTTAATTCTCTCTGATTAAATCCGTTATGAACTATGTCTGAAGTTATTTTTTCGTTTTTATCAAAGTCCACAATTAATAAATGTCCATTTTCGTTTAGCACCTCATATAGTCTTGATAGCAGCAATTCTATATCATTAATATGCAGCAAAACCTGAGCCATAAAAATATAATCAGCTCGTAAATCTAAAAGACTATCCTTTTCAAAGTCAAAGCATAATGCAGAGGCATTCTGTATATTAGACACAGAAATTTTCTGCTTTATCTGATTAATCATGTTTTGCGATGAATCCATAAAAAGTATAGAATTAAAATCATTTAACAAATCCATTCCAACAAGCCCAGTTCCACAACCAAAATCAACAGCATTCTTACCTTTTGTATCAATTAAATACTCACGTATAGCATTTGAGGATTTATTTGCAATTTGAATTCTTTCAGCAGTATCATATATATGAGCTATCATTTCAAACTTATCTGTATTTCCCATTATTATCACTCCAATCTTAAACTCGTCACTTTCTATTCTTTGTAAATCTATGAATACTATGTCTATTTCTTTCTTATTTACTGTAAACTTAATCATAAATTCTCCTGCATCGATATTGAAGAATATGATTTTGCTTATATTTTATCTAACATTCATATATCAACATAATCGTTAAATAAATCAATTTTAAATATTATACTATTTATTTTATAATTTATCAAACAGATATTTTCGATAATTAACTTTTGATACACAAATAATATAATAAATTTAAGGATAACAAAACTGTAAGCTCATATAGTTAGCATGACCCATACTTAAATAAAATGACAGACGGCATAATATTAAAATCCGCCTGTCACTGTTTTTTGTATCAATTAATATATTTTTATTTATACAGTAATATTCGCTCGTCTTTTTCTCAAGCTGTTAAATTCTTTCTTAACCATTAGCATGGTCCATATGACAATTACTGCATCAATTGCAAGAGAGCCGTAATACACCCCTCCCACACCTATCACTCTTGGCAGAATCATCATCACAGGTATGTAAAACACAAACTGTCTTGCCATACCGATAATCATGGCTGGCTTGCCCTTATCGACAGCCGGAAATAATGTCATTGCCATAAAAATAAATGATAACGCAGGCAATATTGCCATATATATACGAAAATACAAGAATTGTGGGGCAGAAAAAGCCTGTTCCTTCAGCATCATG
>DCPV01000302.1:0-3824 GCA_002323775.1 Firmicutes bacterium UBA1535
GCCATTTGAATCTTTGTTTTTAGAAATTCTTGAAACAAGCTGTTACATTTTGTAGATTCAGGAACGTATAAAGTTTTTCTCATGTATTCTTTAACATTGAAATTATCTGTATTATGCTCAAGAACAAGTTTCAATAAATCTTTAATATGAAGTACGCCCATGATAGTATCAATATCATTATAGTAAACCGGCATTCTCGAATAGCCTTCTCTTAGTGCTATATCTATGATATCACTTAAAGAAGAATCTATGCTGACAGCAGTTATTTCTGTTCTGTGCGTCATTACTTCATCAGCTACTCTGTCATCAAAATCAAATATATTGTGTATCATATCCTTTTCGGATTGCTCAATTGCTCCACTCTCATTTCCTACATCTATCATCATTCGTATTTCTTCTTCGGTTGACTCCTCAGGCTTTTGAGATGGATCAACTCCCATAAGTCGAAGTATTCCGTTAGTAGAAAATGACAATAATGCAACAACAGGTTTTAATATTGTATATAATGTTGAAAGAGCTTTTGTAACACTATAAGAAACTTTTTCAGGGTCCTGCATAGCTAATCTCTTAGGAACTAATTCGCCAAATATCAACGATATATACGACATTAGCAAGGTAATTACTACCAGTGAAATTGCCCTTAATGTAGATGGACTTATACCAGTGTTTCCAAAAAGCTGGACAATGTAGTCTGCAAATGTATCAGCCGCAACAGCTGATGTCAAAAATCCTGAAATTGTAACGCCAACTTGAATTGTAGCAAGAAATTTAGAAGGCTCATCAAGCATCTTTAGCAATGATTTTGCTTTCTTGTCTCCGCCTGTGGCCAATTTTTTAAGCTTGTTATCATTAAATGAAATTACCGCTATTTCGCTCATTGCGAAAAATGCGTTTGTAAAAATAAGAAAAATCAGAAGGATTATATAGATCCATAACCCGCCACCGTCTTCCATGATTAAAAAATCTCCTTTTGTTAAAAAATGTTACAATAAAATAAAATTGTACAGATGATAGTATATTATTAATTATTGATTTTGTCAAGAAAATAAAAATTCGTTTTCATTTACACTTAATTACTAAAAACATACAGGCTTTGATTTTTAACATTTATAGCTAATTAAAAAAATCTTTTATTTTCCATCTTTTATAAAAATTATAATTAGATTTTAGTCTAAAATTAATATAGATATAAACAATATTGAATTATCCTGCTAATTATGCTAAGATGAACAAGCTGATACATTCCTGTTTATTTATTAAACTTTAAACTTAAAAAAACAGTTGAAGTTGAAAATTAATCAAAATATCAATGTATAAAACAAATGGCAAACCCATGATTTTAAAAGGTTTGCCATCTTTTTATTTATTTCTCTAATTTTTTATATTCTTTAAGTCCTGCTGCTAAAATTCTCATTGATGCCTCTAGGTCTTCTCTTTTTAGAACGTATGAAAGTCTAACCTCATCTACTCCCAAACCTTTTGTAGCATAGAAGCCTTCTGCCGGTGCCATCATAACTGTAGCATTATCTAAGCTAAAGTCTGTCAGCATCCATTTTACAAAGTCCTCTGCGTTTTTGATTGGTAATTTAGCTATTATGTAAAATGCTCCTTTTGGTTCCTCGCAAATTACGCCTTCCATTTGCTTTAATGCTCCGTATACAACGTCTCTCCTCAATTGATACTCTGCAAATGCCTTTTTCATGTAATCAGGTGAAACATTAGCAAGTGCTGCTGCACCTACTTGCTCAATTGTAGCTACACAAAGTCTACCTTGACAAAGCTTCATTATTTGTCCCATTAAGTCCTTGTTTTTACTTGCTATACAACCAATTCTTGCTCCACAGGCACTATATCTCTTTGATATACTGTCTGTTATTATAACTCTATCTTCAATCTCTTTTAACTGAGCAAAGCTTACATACTCTAATCCGTCATATACAAACTCTCTGTATACCTCATCAGCTATGATATATAGATTGTTTTCAAGTGCTAAATCTCTAACCATTTCTATTTGGTCTTTTGAATAAACCGCACCTGTTGGATTTCCAGGGTTTGAAAGAACTATTGCTTTTGTTTTATTAGTTATTTTCGCTTGTATCTCTGACTTAGCCGGAAGTCTAAATCCGTCCTCAGCCTTTGTAGTTATCGGCACGATGTTAACTCCTGCTGATTTTCCGAAGCTGTTATAATTTGTGTAGAATGGCTCTGGAACTAAAACCTCATCATTATAATCGCAAGTTGCTATCAAAGAGAATGTCAAAGCTTCACTTCCACCGTTAGTTATAAGTATCTCATCCTTCTCATAATCAACACCAAATCCCTTATAGTACTTGATAAAGCTGTCAATTAGCTCTGGAATTCCTTGTGAAAAAGCGTAAGCTAATACTTTTTCGTCAAAGTTCTTTACAGCATCAAAAAATTCTCTAGGTGTTTCAATATCAGGTTGACCAATATTTAAGTGATATACCTTCTTACCTTGCTTTTTTGCTGCCTCAGCGAGAGGAACTAGCTTTCTGATTGGAGATAATTGCATTTCATCAATTCTTTGTGAAAATTTCATTAATACATACCTTCCTTATATTTAAAATTTTATTGTATTTTTATGCTCTTTTTTAATAAAAATTCAACGCATTAATTATATATCTTTTACAGTTATTTTTCAAGTAGTGCTTTTATTTTTTGTGCAGGGTCTAACAACTCACTCAACGACTTATCAGAGTTCAATACATCTATTATACTTGCAATGTATTTTGACATATCAACTTCCTTGTACCATTTACGCTCTCTAAGCTCTGGTTTTCTGTAAATTAAGTTTGTCGTATATACTCTTGAAATCAAACCATCTTCAAATGCCTTGTCAAATTTAGCAAACCCTTCATTGAACAGACCGAAGGCAGCAAACATATATATTTTATTAGCTCCTCTTTCACGCAACTTTATTGCTGCATCTATTAGTGTTTCACCAGAGGCAATCATATCATCTATTAGTATCACATCTTTTCCATTGACATCTTCACCTAAGAACTGATGGCTTACTACTGGATTTTTACCATTTTCTATTCTAGTATAATCTCTCCTTTTATAGAACATACCAAGATCTACACCCATAACTGCTGAATAGTAAATACATCTTTTCATTCCACCGGCATCCGGAGAAATTATCATCAAATGCTCCTTATCTACCTTGATATCTTTTTCAGTGTTGACAAATGCTTTTATCATTTGATAAGTTGGATAAACATTTTCGAATCCACTAAGTGGTATTGCATTTTGAACCTTTGGCTCATGAACATCAAATGAGATTATATTTTCAACTCCCATTTTTTCAAGCTCTTGAAGTGCTATTGCACAGTCTAGGGACTCTCTCATCTGCCTTGCATCCTGTCTTCCTTGATAAAGCATTGGCATGATTACAGTTATTCTTCTCGCTTTACCGCCAATTGCTCCGATGATTCTTTTTAAATCTTGAAAATGATCATCTGGACTCATAGGGGCATCCATACCATACAATTTATATGTTACGCCATAATTGTATATATCACAAATTATAAACACATCATGACCCCTAACAGTGTCATAAACCACTCCCTTAGCTTCTCCGTTTCCGAATCTTATGCTTTTGGCATTTAACTTATAAGTGCTTAGCCCTTTTTCCTTAACCTCTTTTTGACGCCAATCAATTAAATAGTCGTCAACTCTTTGTAGCATATCTTCAACACCATTCATTCCTATTATTGATAAATCAGCAATAGGCTCATATTCCTTATGAATATATCCTGTAGTAGACATTTGTTCCTCCGCTTTCTTTTCTTATCTTAATATTT
>DCPV01000302.1:3974-8765 GCA_002323775.1 Firmicutes bacterium UBA1535
ATTTAAAAATTAACAGTGTCAATTATAAAATTGACATTATAATTTTACACAATAATATCGATTTTTACAAGTGGAATTTATATATTTTTTAATTAAGTGTTTTAATTAATAACTTAAATTAATATGTTTTTTTAATATTATTGTTTTATAAACAAAGCGATTTTGTGCGTTGTGCAAAATTAAACTTAAATTTCAACATTTTTTAACAATATAATTTTAATTGAACTTCTTTTACCCGATTATTAGCTCAATTGACATTTGCTTTTCAGTGTGATAATATTTGCTTAAGAAATAATAAAATTTATTAAAATAAGAGAGGAATTTATAAAAATGTCTATTAATATGGTTGCTGACCACGCAAGATGGCCTATAGCTAACGACCCAATATTTGAGATATCTGGAAGAGCTAAAAATGCTATTGCAGAGTTTGGTAAGGAAAATGTAATTGATGCTACTTTAGGAGCATTATATGATGATGAGGGAAATATAATTTGCATGAAGTCAGTTTATGATGAACTCAAAAACATGCCAAATGAAAAAATTGCAGCTTATGCTCCACTGGCTGGAACACCTGGATTTTTAAAATCTGTGGAAACAGCTTGTTTTGGCGAATACAAGCCTGAAGCTCATATAAGAGCTGTTGCAACTCCCGGGGGAACAGGTGCTGTTAAGCATGCTATATGCAACTACGCAAATACAGGGGATTCTATATTAGTTGGTGACTGGTACTGGTCTCCATATGCAACAATTGCTGAAGAAATAGGAAAGAAAATTGAGACATTTACACTATTTAACGAAGAAGGAAATTTCAATCTAGCATCTTTCAAAGAGCATTTTGAAGCATTAATGAAAAAGCAAAAGAGAGTTCTTACAATACTCAACACTCCTGCTCATAACCCAACAGGATATAGCATATCAGATGATGAGTGGGATGAAATATTAAACATTTTCAAAAATGCAGCTAAAGACGAAAACAACAGAGTAGTTTTATTAGTTGATACAGCTTATATAGATTTTGCGGGAGTAGGATTAGAAAAAAGAAGCTTCTTCAAAAAATTCTCAAATCTTCCTGAAAATTTATTTGTAATGATAGCTTACAGTATGTCTAAAGGATATACTATGTACGGTATGCGTTCAGGAGCTGCAATAGGTATATCTTCAAACGAAGACATTGCTATAGAGTTCCAATATTCTTGTATGCACTCAGGTCGTGCGAACTGGTCAAATGGTACAAGAGGCGCTATGGAAGTTATGTCATCTATATATGCTGACCCTGCTAAATTAAACGCATATTTAGAAGAAGTTAAAGAAACTAAGCAATTGCTTCAATCAAGAGCAAAAATATTTGTTGATGAAGCAGAAAAGATAGGACTTAAAACATTAACATACAGAGATGGTTTCTTTATAACAATAGAGCATCCAGAGCCTAAGAAGCTTATGGAAGAATTAACAAAACAAAATTTATACCTAGTTTCTCTTAAAAAAGGTATCAGATTTGCAATCTGTGCAGTATCAGGAGAAAAATGCAAAAAAGCTGCCGGTATAATTAAAAAGACTATTGACAGTCTTAATTAAAATCAAACTAAAAGTCAGGATTATAACTTGATTTAATATATTTTTAAACAGTAATTGATTAAAAACCCATGCTTATATAACATAGCGTGGGTTTTTGTAAATAGATTTGATTTTATAGAAAAATTTTTTTACTTTTTTGATAAGACTTATGGTTTTAGCAAAATTCTGTGAGGTAATATATGAATAATAGAGAAATTTTAAATAAAGTTGATAAGCTTATAATGATGTATGAAAATGGTGAGTTAGGTGGCGAGCTTATGCCGGAAGATGCTAACCCTCAGCTTGATAAGTCAAGTTTAGAAAACTACTTATATTTCACATTGCCTATGTCATTAAATTATCAGAGAAATTCATATACATTGTGGGAAAGTTCTTTAAAAACCTATAATGATTGTGAAACAAGGTTTGTATTTAATCCTAGAGAGGTACTAAGCCATAGTTTTGAAGATGTACAATATGCCTTAACCAAATATAAAGTAGCACTTCAAAAGCAAAAACAGACAGAAATATGGATAAAGCTATGCCTGACCTTTACTGAATTATTTGACGGAGATATTAGAAATTTATTTGAAAAGATGAATAATGATGTCAATAAAATAAGAGATTTTATGCAAATAGAAAATAAAAAGAAATTTCCGTATTTATCTGGGACGAAAATATGCAATTATTGGATGTATGTTATATATCAATACACCGATAGAAAGTATAAGAATATTGAGCAATTAAATGTAGCACCTGATACTCATGTATGCAAATCTACCTTTAAATTAGGCTTAATTACTGAGAATGAATTAAATTCCAGCAATGTACAGCTAATAGTAATTGATAGGTGGCAAAAATTATTTGAGGGTACAAATTATAAACCAATTGATATTCATACCCCCCTATGGCTTTGGAGCAGAAATGGATTTAAGTAAAATTAAGTATATTACCAACAACTCAAGCACTACTTGAGTTCAAAAATATCCTTATCTCAAGCATTACTTGCTTCTATTTTATTTTTAAATATGATAAAGTTAAGAAAATTAAAACTTGGGAGGAATTTAACATGAATTTTAATTCAGAACTTAGGCTTGTAAACGAGCAGATTTTAGACACAAAGGACATAAAGAGCATAATTGTATCATATTCAAGTGACAGCATATATTTATACAAAAATAATTCTGAGGAGCTTGTATTAAAGGAATATATGAATTATGACCCTGAAAATGCTGAGCTTGCGGATATTACAATCAGGGATGACAGTTTAATTATAAAATCAGGAGAAAGAAATATAGGATTATTTAATTTTAAAGGATATAATAGGAAAATTGAAGTTTACTTACCTATTAATTATGAACTTAATTTTGAAATCAATTCTTCGAGTGGTTCAATAAAATCAAACGAAGCTTTTAAGTTCTCAAATTTTAAGGCATTCAGTTCAAGTGGAAATATAAAGTTAAATGATATATACGCAGAGGATATAAACGTATCCTCAAATAGCGGTAATATTAATATAGAAAATGCTAATGCAAACAAATTAAGCTTTAAAAGCATCAGTGGAAATATAAAAATTTCCAATGTAAAGGGAGACAGTACTTTTACATCTAACTCCGGCTCAATAGCAGTGGATAGTATAGAAGGAAAAATAGATGCTAGTGCATCAAGCGGCAATATCAAAATGACTGTGAGCGAACTTAAAAATGATATAAAAGCAACCGCAAGCAGTGGTTCTATATATATAAATCTTCCAGAAGCTTCGACATTTGAATTTAAGGCTAAAGTAAGCAGTGGAAGTATAAAAACATATTTTGACACTAAATTGAATAGAAACTTGCCATCATACGGCAGAGTAGGAAAAGAAATCTATGTGAATGTAGGAGATAATCCAAGCTTAAAAATTGATTTAAGTGCAAGCAGTGGAAGTATAAAGCTTAACTCATTGTAATATCAAGCTCACAAAAATAAAGTAATGCCAAGCATATTCAATAAATATCTTGGCATTATTTAATTATTTTTGAAAAGTTCAGCGGTGTTTCTAAACATTTATGTTTTACTAATGCTTATACTATACAAATGACAATTCCGTGTCAAGCCAAGTTTCGATGGTATTTCCTACATCAATTATTGAGTTATCCAGTAAAAAACGAAAGCCTTGGCAACCTCCATTACAATGATCGCTTATCCCTCTTTTTATTCCACAGCCATAACCTTTTTCAATCATTTCTTGTATAAATAAAGGAAACTTTTCGATGACATCAGCGTATTTATGTGTGTTTTTCGCTTTGATGTTTATTTGATAGCCATTATTAAGCGATACATTAATTCCCCATATCTCTTTACTTTTATAAGAATATTCAACCTTTATCCATAAATCTTTTATATCAACATCACATTTAAGCCCTTTATCTAAGTAGCGTTGATGTAGCTGCAACACAAAATCTTGCACATTGGCAGACAAAGGTTTCATAGTATCTTTTAATATAGAAATAACTTCGTCAGCTCTATTGTTTTTCAATACTCTGTAATCACATCGCAATAAAATATCAGAGAAACGGCAATAACTGATTGTACTTGACTTATTGACCTTCGATTTGTCGGTGTTTCTATCAAGTTCTATCTCTGCTGCTGCCATTACCTTCAAGCCCGTCAACATAGCAGGATTATCAGGATACGAAATTTTAATTTTTTCAGCTTTTGATAAATCCGGTTTTTTTTCGTTCAAGTCTATACCGTCAATCAATATGCCGCAATTAGTCAAAAATCGCAAACATTCAATGCTTTTTGAAACAGGGATTTTCGTGTTGAATATATTGTTACTGACGATAAGAGATTCTGCACTTTCTGTTAATACACCATGAAAACCTATATTCAATAATAAGCATTTCACATTGTGCAGGAATGGAAAATATACTGAAATAGTAACACGGTCATCAAATGCGTGAGCAATTTTTTTATGATTATCATGCAAATCACCTTCAACAATCAAAACATCGCAAAGCTGATACAAAAAGTTTCTGAATGCAAGAACTCCTTCTCGAATACTTTCCTCGTTTGAAATATTTTCAAACACCGGATTAATTGCATATGTTTCAGGTATTTCTGACGTAATAACATTTTTTAAGTGCTTTGCCATATCTTTGAGTGTCTTTGGCATTTATTTCACTTCTTTCTTCGTAAAGTCAACTTTATACTGCCATTCACCGTATTTTTGGTCGTTATCAGTTATTGTTCCTT
>DCPV01000312.1 GCA_002323775.1 Firmicutes bacterium UBA1535
GCTAATTAAAATAAGTCCGGCTGTTATGAACATTGTAAAGGCTGAAAAAAATCCGTAGTTATCTCTAAACAATGTTGGCATAATTATTGTTATTATAACTGTTATTGCAAGGTTTAATAAAAACCAATTCTTTTTACTTTTTAATGAATGTATAACTAAATTTAACATACTAACCTCCTTTTACTGCTCGTCAGCATCATTTTTATAGATTTCTGTTCCGTAGCCCTTATCTCCAAGCTCGGTAATGAATATTTCTTCTAAATTCATCGGAAGTTCATCGAATAAAAGTACATTGTATTTATCGTATAAATACTTTTTAAAGGTATTTGAATCTCCTTTTATTGTGCAAATGTAAACACTTCCTAATTTTAAAGTTTTTATTATTCCGAAGCTGTCTTGGCTTGGCACTTCAAATTCCTTATCTATAGCGAATTGAACTCTCTTTAATTCATTTTTAAGTTTTTCAAGTTCTTCCTCTTTTATTATCTCACCTTCGTGCATGATACCAACTCTATCACAAATATTATCTAATTCTTTTAGGTCATGTGAAGATATTATGACTGTAGTATCATTTTCCATAGTGTCACCGATAAGTACATTCCAGAACTTTCTTTTTATAACTGCATCAAGTCCATCTACAATTTCATCAAGTAAAACAACCTTAGGGCAAGTAGCCATAGCCATAACAAAAGCAGCTTGCTTTTTCTGTCCTTTAGACATCCTGTTGAGTGCCTTATTTGTATCAATATTGAAAAAGCTTATTAAATTATCAAACTTTTCTCTTGAAATATTTTTATAATAAAGCTTCTCATAGTTATATAAGTCTTTTATCGTATATTGGTTTGGAAAAAACAAATTGTCCTGAACATAGTAAAATTCTTCAACAATAGGTGTTTTATCAGTAATTTGCTCTCCATTATGGAATATCTCTCCTGAGTCTGCTTTATAAATTCTCATTATATGCTTTAAAAGAGTTGTTTTTCCACAGCCATTTGAGCCAACAAGACCATAAATTTGTCCTTTGTTAGCTGTTATATTTATATTTTTTAAAACTTTTTGTTTATCAAAATTTTTATTTAGCTCTTTAATCGTTAACATATTTACCTCCTATATTGTACTTAGTATTTCACTTATTAATTCATTTATATCCTTATTTGTTAAAGATAATTTTTTTAATGAAATAAGTATTTCCCTTAATGTCTCTTTTTGTTTTGTTACATGAGCATCCTTTAGCCCTTCATTGCTTTTCACGTAATTTCCTATACCTTTTACAGTAGATATATAATTGTCATTTTCTAGGCTCTTATATGCTTTCTGAATAGTATTTGGATTAATTTTAGTTAATAAAGCAAGTTCTCTAACAGAAGGCAATTTATCATCCGGCTTCAATACATTTGATAAAATCAATTTCAAAATTTCATCATATATTTGTTCATAAATTGCTTTGCTGCTATTATAATCAATATTTATCAACTTTCGCACCATCCTTTCTCAAAACATCAATTATTTTATGTGTATTAGTACAGTTAATACAGCTTATGGATAGTATAATATATCAATACCTTATTTGTCAAGAAAAAAAATAATAAAATATGGGGGTTGATAGATTTCTACATATAACATGCTCACAAAGCCTTATTACACAAGACTTTAGAGCATAAAAAAATCAACCGCTAATTTTTTCCAAAAATCGGTTGATTTCCAAACTTAAATAATATATCTCACAATTAAATTACTATTTAATACTCAACATCATAAGAAAATCTATTAGTATTTATAATTGTTGTATCTATATTTTCCATAAAGTCATTTTTCAATTTATCCTCACCTACCAAAGAGCGATACAGTCCAAATGCTCTACAGTCAAACGCCCCTCTCCTGCCTACCTTAAAAAATTCTGTTTGAGACACATGTTTTGAAAAGCCTAACTCTGCCATTTGAAATGCAGTTTTTCCATTAAATTTCCTAAGCGGAACATCCCAATTCATAGACAGACTATTTTCTTTGTATAAGTGCAGATAGCATTTTGGCACATTCCACAAACCATATCTTTGTGCTGAGTCAGCATAAACTGTGCCGTCATTGCTCAAATCCAACGCCTTTGTTAAGGTGTGAGCATTGAGCATATGAACTCCATGTCCATATTCACCCTTCAAATCGTGTCCTATAACAACATCAGGCTTAAATCTTCTTAAAAGCTCTACTTGAAATTCCAAAATCTCGTTCTCATCATATATGGTTTTTGCATGCTCAAGTGATTCTGAATAATAATCATTAAATTCAGAAATTATTGGATATGCTCTGATGCCTACTTCCCATAAGCCATTTAACAGCTCATGCACCCTAAAATTATAGTGATTTGTCAAGTAAGCAAGCTGTACCTTTAGATTTAGCTCTCCTGCATAATAAGGCATAGTTCCTCCAAAAAACAAATGCTCATCATCTGCATGTGTTGAAATCAAAAGCATATCAGCCTTTTCATAAGGCGCTTTCCAATCCTGTACCCAGTCAGGTAAATACCCCTCACCAAAAACATATACTTCTGCAATTTTACAATTCCCTTTGTCAATATTTATGCTTAGATTTTTAGTATCTGTCTTTATTTCTATAACTTGATGAAAAAATATATTGTTGGAACTATTAAATTCTGATATCAAATTTCCTAAATCATCTTTTATTGAAAATTGCTCTGGCAAACTATCCCATAGTATATATAGAGTCTTTATACTTTCTTTATTGTCTATTTTTATATAGTCATTTTCATAAAAATTAGCACCTACAGAATACTTTTTATCTAAAATATTTTTTATAGCTTTATTTGAACTTATATCACAGTTTTCAGTTATTTCTCCTGCGACTTCTATTGCTTTAACAGGATTCATGGATTTAGTTATATCCCCTGCAACGGCAACATCAGCGTATATATCAATTGTAATTACATTTAATAAAATCAATAAAATACTCAATAAACTTCTCAGCATAATATAGCCTCTCTACATTTTATATTTACTATAAATATATAATCTTTTTTGGTTTTTTGCAATAAAAAATTTCTATTTGCTAAAACTAAAAACTGTAGTATAATGGAAATATAAAGGTATTTCATGTATTAACTTATTCACCCGGCTTTGAACATAAGAAAATGGTGAAACTATGAGAGAGGTGTACTTGTTTGCAAAATATAGCTATTGTTATTCCTTCATTAAATCCCGATGATAAGCTTTTAGATGTAGTGGGAGCAGTTATAAGTAAAGGCTTTAAAACAATTATTGTGGTGAATGATGGAAGCGATTCTAAATATGATAAATATTTTGAACATATAAAGAAACATAAAGAATGTGTTGTATTAAAGAATTATAAAAATTTTGGAAAAGGCCGAGCTTTAAAAACAGCCTTTAATTATTTTTTGAATACATATCCAAATTATATTGGCTTGATTACAGTAGATGCTGATAACCAGCATCATATTGATGATATAGTAAATTGTGCCAAAGCTTTAAAAACAAATTTTTTGTCTTCAAATAAAAACAATCTGATTTTAGGATGCAGGGATTTCGATTTAGAAAACGTACCAAAAAAGAGTAAATTAGGCAATAAAATTACAAGATTTGTATTTAAAATTTTGTGTGGTATTAATATAAGTGACACACAGACTGGACTCAGAGCTATTCCAATTGAGATTGTCAAGGAATTTCTTGATATTGACGGCGAAAGATATGAATATGAAACCAATATGATAATAGATGCAAAGCAAAAAGAAATTAGACTTCAAGAGCTTAAAATACAAACAATTTATATAGAAGATAATAAATCCTCACACTTTAATCCAGTAAAGGATTCAATAAAAATTTATCTTTTGATATTTAAGCATTTTTTCAGATTTGGTATAGTTGGAGCTTTATCGACTATAATTGACGTAGGATTATTTACATCATTTATGTTTTTGTTTGATAACTTAAATCCAAAGGAACAAATATTTTTATCTACCTTAATCGCCCGTATTTTTTCATCATTATTTAACTATTTTGGCAACAGTCGAGTAGTTTTTAACAACACGGCTAACAAAAAAGTAACAATGACAAAATACTATATACTCGCTGCTTTACAAATGAGCATATCATATCTTGCTGTATTTAGCCTGTCAAATTCGCTATTTGTAATATACTCTACAATAATTAAAATATTGGTTGATTTTGTATTATTCTTATTAAGCTTTCAAATACAAAGAGAATGGGTATTTAAAAAGCTCTAAAAGCGTTTAAGTTAAATGCTTTTAGAGCTAAATATTTTATTAACGCACTTTAAATGTATTTAAGTTCAGCTACTAGCCATTTGCCATCTATTTTTACAAAATATATTTCATAAGCAACAGGGTAATCTCTCCTTTTATATTTTGGACTCGTCACAAAATGATTGAATTTCACTTGAACAGATGCGTGGTTTTCATCATACCACATCATATTTTCAGACTTTACATTCTCATATCCATAGCTGTCATGCTCCGGATACCAGCCATTATAAAATTCTTTTAAGGTATCGTAAAATTCTGTATCTTGGTATATACTCTGTTTTAAATCAGAAAATTTTGCATCCATAGCTATAAATGCAGCGTATTGCTTAGCAAAATCCTCTGCAAATTGCTCCAATTCACCTAAATCATTGGACGGGATACCTGATGTCACCTTATAAACATCATTGTCTAAAGCAACATCACAAAGCCTGCCATCTTTTCTTTTAGCATAAACAGATGATACAGCCATCAACTCGTCTACCTTATAGCAAACAAGCTTCGGATGATTATGACTTTTGTCCTTTATGCCCTTATAGTGAGGAAATATTTCTTCTTCGGAGCTAAGATTTTCTTTGTCTAATAAAACCTCATTTACATATATATCTACTCCAATAGGAGCAAATATTTTTACACTTTCTGCATAAACATTCGTTTCAGGCTTTTCTACCCTCCACTCGCTAAAATATCGCAGTTTTTTTTCTCCGGTCTTTATAAGCTTAAATTGTTTTATAGCTTTGCCGTTAAATTGCACCTTGTAAAATTCTTCATTTTCTGTAGATAAAGATGATTCTTTCATTATAATTGCGATGACATGCTTCTCGCCATATTATTT
>DCPV01000098.1 GCA_002323775.1 Firmicutes bacterium UBA1535
GCGAAATTTTTGTTTTCAATTTAAAAATTACACCTCACAAACAGGACCATTCATACTTCTATCAGGTTCTCTTGGCGGCTTTGGACCACCGCATGAAGCGATAATACAATGTTCTACCATTTGAATACCAACTATGGCGTCATCTTCTTCCGGTGCCCATATGCTGTTTAATAAGTTTTTCATGGTTTTACCTCCTATTGTAATTTGATATCTATTATCATACTATAACTTTAAACAAAATAATATGGACAAGTTTTCATATTTAAAAAAATAAAAATATGAAAACTTGTCCATCAATACAATGCTTATAATTTTGATATAACAAACAAAAATTCGCTTAATTAAAAGCGAATTTTTGTTTGTTATTTAAAAATTACATTTTACAAACACGACCGCCAATAGTATAATCAGGTGGTTCTGGTGGTTTAGGACCTCCACATGAAATATTGATGCTTACTGGTGGTGGATCAACGCTTGGGATAACAATTATAGTGTCAGTGTCCTCTGGTGCCCATATACTGTCTAATAAATTTTTCATAGCTTTTACCTCCTATTATAATTTGATATCTATTATCATACTATAACTTTAAGTAAAATAATATGGACAGGTTTTCATATTTTAAAAAATAAAAATATGAAAACTTGTCCATTAATACGATGCTTATAATTTTGACATAATAAACAAAAATTCGCTTAATCAAAAGCGAATTTTTTGTTTACAATTTTAAAAATTATACTTCACAAACAGGACCATTCATACTTCTATCAGGTTCTCTTGGCGGCTTTGGACCACCACATGAAATATTAATAGTTTCACCACCACTAAACGGAGTAATTATAACGTCAGTGTCCTCAGCTTCCCATATACTGTCTAACAAACTTCTCATAATTTTTCACCTCCTATACAATTTATATATATTATCATACTATAACTTAAGGCAAAATAATATGGACAAGTTTTCATATTTTAAAAAATAAAAATATGAGAACTTGTCCATCATCATGAAGCTTATAATTTGATATAACAAACAGAAATTCGCTTAATTAAAAGCGAATTTTTGTTTGTAAGATAAAAATTACTCCTTACACATATTACCGCCAATAGCATAATCTATCGGATATGGTGGTACTGGTGGTTTAGGTCCACCACATGAAATATTAATCTCTGCCGGTGGGTTTTCAAAGCATGGAACAATAACATCAGTGTCCTCAGATACCCATATACTGTCTAACAAACTTTTCATAACTTTTCACCTCCTATCATACAATTTATATATATATTGTACTATATGTTAATGAAAAATAATATAGACAAGTTTTCATATTTAAAAAAATAAAAATATGAGAACTTGTCCGTCGACATAATTTTTACATCTTGATATAATGTATTTGTATTGCAAGACGATAAATTAGTATAATTAATTTATTGTAAATATAAGAAAATATCACATATAATTGGAGAATAGCTATGATTAAAAGATTTGTTCTAGGTAATTTAATTTATTATATTGATAAAGACAATGTTTTACTTGTAAATTTAATTAGCTTCCGGAGACAAAAGATTAGTGCTGAAATTCTTACAAATATGATAGAAATAGAGAGTAAAATGAACAATGAGATAGTTTTATCTGAAAAAGAAAATGAAATACTAAACAGCTTATATCTCAACAAGCAAATTTTACCAAAAGAAACAATCTCAGAAATTGAACAAAATTTACAAATCGAGCCTGAACTGAATTTAGATAAGTTTTCAGTTAAATCCTATACGTTAAACTTAACTCATCAATGCAATTTTAAATGCTCATACTGTTACCAAAATAAATATAATCATAAACCAGAATATAAACAATTTATGACTATTAAAGATATTGACTTGATTAAGGAGTATCTTTCACAAGATTGTTTTGATGCTGACGAGGTTGAAGAAGTTGTGTTTTCCGGTGGCGAAAGTCTGTTACCAGAAAATATTAATACAATTAACTACGCATTAAATAATTTACCATCTAAAAAATTTTTAATGTTTACAAATGGTGCTAATTTATTTGATTACAGAAAACATATTGATTATAACTTGATAGATAAATTTCAAATTTCATTTGACGGTACAGCTGAGATAATCAAATACATTAATAAAAATCCTAATTCAAAAGTTTTTGAGAAAATAATTGATGGTATTAAATATATTGATTCTCTAAATAAAGAAATTTCAATTGTTGTAATGTGGACTAAGGAATTAGAACAATATATTGATGAATTTATCACTATATTAAATCAAAATGAAATAATTAATAAAACTAACATGAAAGTAAAATTCATTTTAGCAAAGGACTATTATTCAACAAGTACAATAAATAATGATTTCTATAATTTAGATTATATATGTGACATTATTAAGAGAATTAATCCTAAGCTTTCACAGATTGGCAGCTCATTGGATATATTTGGAGAGGGTTCATCTATAAGCTATTTAATACATAGATCACTTAACCAAAAAAAATCTTTAATATATAAACGCTGTGATTTGACTAAATCTGTCCCTTTTGTCTTTGAACCAAATGGAGAAATGTTTTGGTGTTTATGCCTTGGAAACAAGAATGGATGTATAGGCAATTACAAAGAAAATAAATATTTTGACAAAGACAAAGTTCTTAAATTAGCTAATAGAACTATTTTCAAGATTGAAAAATGCAAAACTTGTGACCTTAAATATTTATGCGCCGGAGGGTGTCCTTTGCCATTAACAAGTTTTGACAGTGATTTATATCAGCCTGTTTGCGGTTTATATGGTTTAGAGGAATTTTGGGATCGTTTAGAGAAACTTGCTTAACAAATATTCTAAAGCCTAAACCATAAACAATTTTAATTTATATTTATTTACAATTTTATGAAACAATGGAGGATGTAATGAAAATAATAAAAAATTTAATAGCTATAGATTTAAAGGATGAAAATGAAGATTATCTTTTTGTTAATGGAATAAATGGCATGGTTGATATAGTACATAAAAAAGAACGAGAAATAATAGAAAATTGGCGTTGTGCCGATGAGATAATTATTAAAGATGAATTTGAACAATCTATATATGATT
Organism: Firmicutes bacterium UBA1535; assembly: GCA_002323775.1. Lineage (GTDB taxonomy): Bacteria > Bacillota > Clostridia > Tissierellales > Sedimentibacteraceae > UBA1535. The sequence goes on from DCPV01000098.1 coordinate 3,089, forward strand.
ATTTGGTGTCGCATCAATACATTATGGATATAGATGATGAACAGACAGCAAAACAAAATATAATCGAAAAATTAAAACATTTATCCGATGAAAGGTCTCAAAATCAACGCAAGGCATGTTTTGTAATAACATATAACTGCAATTTTGCATGCCCTTATTGCTATGAAAAGGAAGTCGAAACATCCCCTGTTATTTCAAAATCTATGGTAGATAAGGTTTTTTTAGATAATCCAAATATCGAATATATTAGTTTTTTTGGAGGAGAGCCTTTTTTAAACAGCAACAGAGATATAATCAAGTATATTATAAGCAAAGCACCTGATGCTAAATATAGCGCTATTACTAATGGATACTATCTTCTTGAATATATTGATATATTCAAGTCTATTGATATAACAAGTATCCAAGTAACAATTGATGGAACAAGAGAAGCGCATAATAAGTCAAGATGCTTAATAAACGGTTCGCCTACATATGATAAGATTATTGACGGAATTAAAATTTGTGTTGAAAATAAAATTCCAATAAAAATAAGAATGAATATTAGTCCGGAAAATTTAGCTAATTGTTTAGAAGAAAAAAAGAGAATTGAAAGTACTGATTGGGGGAAAAATGTTCAATTTGAATTGCAGCCATTATTCCAATGCAGTAGTTCAACATCTAATGACCTGTATGAGTCTTTAGTGGATAATGACAACGAAGATGGGTCAACAGAAAATCAAATACTAAAGAACTTATCACCAATATCTGACTTTTTATATAATGGAACTAAATTAGTGCCTGTTTTAAAAACTTGTGACCGTGACGGTTTAAATAGATTTTATGACCCTTATGGAAATGTATATAACTGCATATTAGCTGTCGGACAAAAGCATAAGTCAATAGGACAATACTATCCAGAACTTTCTCTAAAAGAAAAAAGCTTTCTTACCAGAGATATTACCACAATAGAAAAATGTAAAAACTGCGCTAATTCACTACTTTGTGGCGGAGGATGTCCTAATGCACTATATGACACTGAAGATGTATTTTCTCCAAATTGTTTTAATTTTCTAAATGACGTAAATAATACAATACCACTTGTATATAAAGCGAGGATGAGTAGTTAAATGGAAAATTTATTGCTTGTAGTAGATGTAGAAGGCTGTATAGGGGTTTATGACCTTAACGATGTTGAAGATTATAGAAAAAAAGTTGAATTAGAAGTTTCATATATAATTGAGTGTATCAAGCAACTTGGAGATTATGAGATAACATTGTTAGACTGCCATGATGATGGCACTACATTGCTTGATTATGCCAAGAAAAATGAAATAAATCATATTCAGCATTTATGGTCTTTAAAAGATGCTCATATTTATAACAAGGCTTTATTAATAGGATTTCATTCTAAAAATGGTGCAGGTGGTATACTTTCTCATACGCTTAGACCTGACATAAATAAATTGTACATTGGAAATAAAGATGTTGGAGAACTCTTTTTTATAATCAATTGGCTAGCTTATTATAAAATACCTGTAATATACGTTAGTGGCGATGAGACTCTTGAGCACGAAATAAAAAACGAATTAGGAAATGATTTTAATGGAATTTTTTGTATAGTTAAAACTTTATCTTCTTTAGAGATATTTCCTTTAATTAATATTAAAGATGCCTTATCAAAATGTTTGAGCTTATCCCCTGTTTGCTGCAAATATGATGAAAGCGAACTTAAGGTAGAGCTTAGTTCTAAATGTTTCTCTAAGCTTATTCCGGATGAAATTTGCACTGTTTACAACAATTTTCTATTATTTAAGGATACTATGTCATTTGTAAATAATCTACAAGACTTATGCTATTATATTAATCTATCTTCCGGGTATCACCATAGACGAGTTAAAAGTGTTTCTAAATTAATAAGAGCAAAATACGCAAGTGTTGAAGAAATAAAGGATAATGATGTTAAATCTGCGTTAAGCAAAACATGGCAAGATTTATCGGATGCAGATATTAAATTTCTATATAAAAAACTGTCAACATAATAATAACCATAGGAATATTTTTATTATTTTTCGTAATCTTCCTATGGTTATTTTATATTATTTTATTGTTTTTGCTCTATGCTTACTTTAATAGAAAGCTCTTTTAACTGTTTATCAGTTGCTTCGCATGGTGCGTTTGTCATCAAACAGGTTGCGCTTTGAGTTTTCGGAAATGCTACTACATCTTTTATGTTGTCAGTACCTGTTAAAATCATAGTAAATCTATCCATTCCGTATGCAATTCCCCCGTGAGGCGGAACTCCATACTTAAATGCTTCTAATAAGAATCCAAATTTCTCATTTGCTTCTTCTTCGCTTAGTCCCAAGGCTCTGAACATTCTGTTTTGAAGCTGAGCATTATTAATTCTTATACTTCCCCCGCCTACTTCATATCCGTTTATTACTATATCGTAAGCCTTTGCCCTGCAAGCTTCCGGATTTGTTTCTAATTTATCTAAATCTTCATCTATCGGAGCTGTAAATGGATGGTGCTTAGCCACAAATCTATTTTCTTCCTCATCATATTCAAATAATGGGAACTCTGTTATCCAAACAAGCTCATATACATCATTGGAAATTAAGTTTTTACTCTGAGCTATTTCAGTTCTTAATGCTCCTAAAACAGTACTTACAACACCATTTTTGTCTGCAACTACAAATACTATGTCCTTTTCTTTTAGATTTAATCTTTCTTTTAATGCCTCTAGCTCAGATTCTGCCAAGAATTTAGCTATAGGTGATTCTATTGCGCCATTCTCAAATTTAAGCCAAGCAAGAGCTTTTCCTCCATAGGTTTTTATAAACTTCTCTAAGTTTGAAAGTCCCTTTTTAGAGAAATCATCAGCAGAGCCATCTATTTTAATACATTTTACCCTTCCACCATCTTCAACGGTTGATTTGAAAGCATTGAATGTTGAATTAGTAAATATATCAGATATATCATTGATTTCATAGCCAAAGCGAAGGTCTGGCTTATCTGAGCCGTATTTATCCATAGCAGTTTGATACGTCATACGCTTGATAGGCAGCTCTATATCAATGCCTTTTATCTCTTTAAATACCTTAGCAATAAGCTTTTCATTCATTGCTATGACATCTTCAACATCTACAAATGACATTTCGCAGTCAAGCTGTGTAAATTCAGGTTGTCTATCAGATCTTAAATCCTCATCTCTAAAGCATCTTACTATCTGGTAGTATCTGTTAAAGCCTGAAACCATCAAAAGTTGCTTGAACAACTGAGGTGATTGTGGCAAAGCATAAAACTTACCTTCATTAACCCTACTTGGAACTAGATAGTCTCTTGCTCCCTCCGGAGTAGGCTTTGTCAAATAAGGTGTTTCTATTTCATTAAAATGATTTTCAAACATAAAATTTCTGATTACATTGTTCATCTTAGCTCTTGTTAAAAGCTTCTTTTGCATAGATGGCTTTCTAAGATCTAAAAATCTGTATTTGAGTCTCATTTGCTCTCCTACATCATCATTATCCTTGATGTAAATTGGTGGAGTTTGTGCAGTATCAAGAATTCTTAGCTCCTGAGCATAAACCTCAATATCTCCTGTTTCCATCTCAGGATTTTTTGATTCTCTTTCTCTTACTTCACCTCTGACAGCTATAACAAATTCACTTCTTAGCGATTCTGCCTTTTCAAATGACTCCTTGCTAAAATCTGTATCAAAGACTATTTGAACTAAGCCTGTTATATCTCTCAAATCAACAAAGACAAGTCCTCCTAAATTTCTTCTTTTTTGAACCCAACCCATAAGTGTAACTTCTTTACCTATATCGCTCATACGAAAATCGTTACACATATTAGTCCTTCTTAAATTTCCCATTGTTTCCATAATAATTACTTCCTTTCTCGATTTATAGTGATTTATTTTTTTCTGTAGGATATAGACTATTTATAACAATAAAGTTAAAAACTTTCTTATTAAATAAAAAACTCGTCTCCTACATTACTGTAGGGACGAGTAAAACCCGCGTTGCCACCCTAATTGGATTATAAATAATCCCTCTTAATTAGTTCGCTTATTAATGAGGTGTCTTCATCAAAGTATATAAACAGGCTTTCACCATCCCTGAATCGCTAAATACATATTCTTTTAACTACTATTCCTCAAGCAATATTTATTTATAATAAATTACCACACAATTTGCTTTATGTCAATAATTATTTGCATAAATTGTAAAGATAATTTTACTTTAATCTAAATCTTAATAAAACTGGATTGTGGTCTGAGAATTTGAAGTCTGCATCTATGTTCTCTGCTATTGCTTCTATGTTGTTTGATATTATGAAGCCATCCAGTATTGCTATGTAGTTTACCCCTTTAGTATAAGGTATATCAGTACTTCTATAGGTTGCAACAGTCTTATAGTTTTCTGCCTTAACTATACTAAATCCCTCTGCTAAATTTTTTTCATTCAGTGGGAATACCCAATCAGGTATGTTTTGCTGTGATTCAAAACCATCAATCATCCCTGCTATATCATGGTTAAAATCCCCTCCTACTATAACATAGTTACCCTTTTGATATTCTGCTCCAATAAAGCTATTTAATAGCTCTAATTGCTTTTCTCTTACTAGTCCTCCCTCATCAAAAGCTGACATATGAGAATTTATAATCACTAAGTCCTTACCATTTTCTACCGGCAATTTTGAAACTAAAAAGCATCTGTCAAGGTCAAAAAACTTAGTAGGAAAGCTTTCATCTACTGGATATCTTACTCTGATACTTTCATTTACCTTGTACTTGCTAAATGTTGCTAGACCGCTATCTACAAAGCCATGAGGCTCATTTAAAGGAAGCATGAGATAAGAACTATGAAAATTTTGTGCAAATACTGATAAATGTTTAAAAAATAATTTTTTTAGCATTTCATATTGATTACATTATAGCTTCTTGTAGATTTAGTATCTACTTCTTGAAATAAATAAAAATTTGCATCCTTGCTATTGGCAATATCCATAACTCCATTAGTGTTTTCAACAACTACTTCTTTGCTTTTAGCAACAGATCCTTTTCCGGCAACCTTAATTCCATCATTCATCATACCTTTATCCATAAAAAATGAAAACTCATGATTGTATGCGCCAAAGCCAATGTTGTAAGTCAATGCTGTATATTCTTCTGAAAGCTTTATAACTTCTGGCTGTTGATTAAAGGTTTCTAGGGTTTGAAAATCTTCTATCCTGTAATAGTTTACGCTCATGTAAATTACATAAGCTGCTACTAAGACTACAGCAATTAACAGCAATGATAATATGCTTCTTGCAAATATCTTAAAAAATTTATTCATAGTATTCGCTCCTTTATATGAATTTATAACAATTTATAATTATACTGGTTTTCAATAAAAATCTATAAAATTAAGAAGATTTTAAAATAATTTATACTAATATTATACATATAAATGTACCATATTTTAGAAATTTCTTCAAGCATTACTATAAAAAAACTCGCTACTATATTTATAGTAACGAGTTTTTTTATATTTTAATCTTTTAAATTATTTATTTTTTAAAGCTGCCTGAGCTGCTGATAATCTTGCTACTGGTACTCTGTATGGAGAGCAAGAAACGTAGTCTAAGCCTGTTCTGTGGAAGAATTCGATTGATGCTGGGTCTCCACCGTGCTCACCGCAAACTCCAACCTTTAATTTAGCTTTTACTCCTCTACCTAACTTAACGCTCATCTCTACTAACTTACCAACTCCAACTTGGTCTATTGATTGGAATGGGTCTGTTTCAAGTATACCTTGATCTTTGTAGCTCTCTATGAATTTACCTGCATCATCTCTTGAGAAACCAAATGTCATTTGTGTCAAGTCATTTGTTCCGAATGAGAAGAATTCAGCTTCCTCAGCTATTTCATCAGAAGTTACACAAGCTCTTGGTATTTCTATCATTGTTCCAACCATGTATGTTAGATCAGAAGATTTCTCTTTCTTAACAAGCTCAGCTGTCTCAACAACTGCATCCTTAACTACCTTTAACTCTGATTTTTTACCAACTAATGGTATCATTATTTCAGGAACTATAGCTATATTTTCTGACTTGCTAACTTCTATAGCTGCTTCAATTATAGCTCTTGTTTGCATTCTTGCTATTTCCGGATAAGTTACAGCAAGTCTACATCCTCTGTGTCCAAGCATTGGGTTGAATTCATGAAGACTGCTTATAGTTTCTTTTACAGCTGATACTTCAAGCTTCATAGCTTTTGCTAAGTCTACTATATCATCTTCTGCTTGTGGTAAGAATTCATGTAGAGGTGGATCAAGAAGTCTTATAGTTACTGGTCTTGGTCCCATTATTTTGTATATTTCTTTAAAGTCATTCTTTTGCATTGGTAATATTTCAGCTAAAGCTTCTTCTCTTTGCTCTAATGTATCTGACAATATCATCTTTCTAACAGAGAATATTCTTGATTCTTCGAAGAACATATGCTCTGTTCTGCAAAGTCCTATACCTTCTGCTCCAAATTTGATAGCTGTTGCTGAATCATTTGGAGTATCAGCATTTGTTCTGATTTTCAATGTTCTTATTTCATCAGCCCATTTCATAAGAGTCTCAAAGTTTCCTGATATTCCAGCTTCTTTAGTTTCAATGCTTCCTTTGTATACTCTACCTAAGCTTCCGTCAAGTGAGATATAATCTCCCTCTTTGAATTTTTCGCCTCTTGCTACAAGCACTTTAGCATGCTCATCAACTGATATATCTTCACAACCAGATACACAGCACTTACCCATTCCTCTTGCAACAACCGCTGCATGAGATGTCATACCTCCACGAGCTGTTAGGATACCTTGTGCTTTTACCATTCCTTCCAAATCTTCTGGAGATGTTTCTTTTCTTACTAATATTACTTTTGAACCAGCCTCTGCTGCCTTAACTGCATCTTCTGCTGTAAAGTAAATTCTACCTGTAGCAGCTCCTGGAGATGCTGCAAGACCTTTAGCTATTTCAACTGCTTCCTTTTGAGCTTTTGTATCAAAAGTTGGGTGCAATAATTGATCCAATGATTTTGGCTCTATACGCATAACTGCTTCTTCTTTAGTTATAAGTCCTTCAGCAACTAATTCAACAGCTATTCTTAAAGCTGCTTCAGCAGTTCTCTTTCCATTACGAGTTTGGAGTATGTATAGTTTACCTTGTTCAATAGTGAACTCGATATCCTGCATATCCTTGTAGTGATTTTCCAATATATTAGAAATTTTTACAAATTCTTCATAAGCATGTGGCATTACTTTTGCCAATTCAGTTATATGTTGAGGTGTTCTAATTCCAGCAACAACGTCTTCACCTTGAGCATTCATTAAGAATTCACCAAATATAGCTTTCTCTCCTGTAGCGGCATTTCTAGTGAAAGAAACTCCAGTTCCACAGTCATTTCCCATATTACCAAATACCATTGATTGAACATTTACTGCTGTTCCTATATCATGTGGTATTTCATTTAGATTTCTATAAAATATCGCACGAGGATTGTTCCATGATCTAAAAACTGCCTCTACTGCTCCTAATAATTGTGTTTTTGGATCTTGTGGGAACTCAGCTCCAGTTTCTTTTACATATATTGCCTTGTAGCTATCAACTAATTCTTTTAAATCAGCAGCTGAAAGTTCAGTGTCTAACTTAACACCTTTCTTTTCTTTTAATGCGTCCATAGCAGCATCAAATTTATGCTTAGAAATCTCTAAAACAACATCTCCGTACATTTGTAAGAATCTTCTGTAGCTATCATATGCAAATCTTTCATTTTCTGTTTTCTTAATAACTCCAAGAATAGCCTTGTCATTTAAACCAAGGTTAAGGATAGTATCCATCATACCAGGCATTGAGAATTTAGCTCCAGAACGAACAGAAACAAGTAGCGGATTCTCGTTATCTCCAAATACCTTGCCTGATTTTTCTTCTAATTTCTTTATGCTTTCATTGATTTGCTCTATTACTTCATTAGAAATCTTTTTATCTTGCTTGTAATATTCTGTACAAGCTTCAGTTGTTATAGTCATACCAAATGGAACGGGCAATCCAATATTGGTCATTTCCGCTAAGTTAGCGCCTTTGCCTCCGAGCAAGTCCTTTTGCTTAGCATTTCCTTCGTTAAATAAATAAACCCATTTTTTACTCATATTTTCCTCCAATACGCCTATACTTGGCGTTGTAAATTTTATTAATAGGACATCAAGTTTTGAATCTTATAAATTCAAGCTTTTTTAATCCATAAAATAACATTTTTATTTTTGTGTTTATGTTAAAACCATAATTTCACTTGCCATATATGATACAACAAAATCATCAAAAAGTACAGTTATTTTTTATATTTTGTAATAAAGCAAGGCGATAACTGTATATTTCGTTTTTATATATGCCAATATCTATTTTTTGCATTACTTATTATATTTAAGACCTCAGAAGATTTAATTAACAATATATATGCCACAATGTATCGTGTATATACTATATATAGTATAACCTCATGTTTAATTTTTCATAAATTAAAATTAAATTTCTAAATAATTTCAATTAACTATTAATTTTATTTTAGAAATTTTTCTCTCATTTCTAAAATCCTTCCACAAGTCATTTTACCCTCCGGGCAAGGACCTGAAGCACATGATGGACCTGAGTTTTTAAATATATTAGGAGCTACTGTTTTAACCTCATTAAGCATCAATTCAGCCATCTCTCTAATCTCCCACTGAGCCCTTGTACAGCATCTTACATTGAAAAAGTGCATAAGACTTCTTGCATTCATTGTTATCATTATTTTTGTTTCACAAGCATTTGGTAAAACGTAACGAGCATCTTCTATAGCGCTTTTTTCAGCTGATGAATTTGCTTGTTTTTCAGACATTCCTGCTTTTATGTACTGTTCTATATATTGAGATTTTAGGATATTTGCTATATCATCATATGTTTTTTGATTATTTTCCATAGCTTCTATGTATAACTTTCTTGCTTTTTCATTTTCATTTATCGCAGGTGGAACAATGTATTGGAATTGACCCTCAGTCACATATCTTTGAGAACGCTGTGAATAACTTGCAATTCTATGTCTAACCAACTGATGTGTCAATGTTCTCGAAACGCCCTCAACAGCAAATGAAAAGCTGCAATGTTCTATAGGAGATTGATGTCCGAGAGTCATAAGCATTTTTAAAAATTTCTCTATATTTTCCTCTGATAAATCGTCCATTATTTCGTCTGCACCTAATTGTGAGTAGCATAACTTCGCTGATGCTGCAACAAGCTTTTCAGGCTCTGATGTATGTGACACTAATTTAACTCTTAATTTAGCTTCCATAATTCTTGCATTCCTTTCCATATGTTTAAATTTTATAGTATATATAATCTCTGTGATATAAAGTCTTTTTGCAAAAGACTCGCAAAGCACTGAGTAATATCCTGCGGATATTATAGCATAAAACTAAATAAAAAAAAACACATAATTCAACATTTTTTAAGTAATTGCAAGATATTTTTTTAACAATAATAAAGCGTAATAATAAGGTGTTCTACAATAAGCTTTTAGAACACCTTGTTATTATTAGCAGCAAACAAATGAGCTATTTTATCATTATGTGAGTATTGACATAGTTTGTAACATATGCTTTATCTGCACTGTTTTTGAATTTCATGTGATGAGATTCCTCGTTTTCGAAATTTTTTAGATATACATCCATCTCATCATCCTTATCCTCATACTTTATACACCTAAAGCCTTTGTCATATAGTTTTTGCAGTTCATCGAGAGTGTTGTTATTGTTCATTTGCATAATTAAAATCCCTTTCTTTTAAATTATTATTATATAAAATATATAGTACCTTTCAAGGCACGACTATTTAAGTATAAAAAAACACCAAAGCTAAGCTTTAGTGTTAAAATGCAAGTCATAAACTTATGTGTTAAAAGTTTAATATATAAATCTATATATTAAAAATACTAAAGCATAGCTCTAGTATTTCCACGTTCACACAAAATATTTATTTTGGAATATTAATT
>DCPV01000166.1 GCA_002323775.1 Firmicutes bacterium UBA1535
TGCTGTTGTTTTCATCTTTTCTTTCATACCAATATCTTTGGTTTTTTCCTCGGTTTTGCAGTTTTGAAAGGCTATCACCAAAATATTTGCACACTTCCTCAAGGCTTAATAAAAATATACTGTCCTGCGTATCTTCACCGCCATTTGTGCCATACCACTGATTGTCAAGATTTTTATTTAATGCCGGAATTATTCTTGATTTATCAGTTTCGGTAAAATTGTCGTAAAATTCACCGTTAAGGTATTTTCGTAACGAGCAATCAGCCCATGTTATATTTTTATAAGCGTCATGGTAAGCTTGATGATCTATAATACATTCGGTTATAATCAAAGCCGAATCGTTTTGTATATCAAGAACTCGCCATTCGTATTCACCAAATACTATTTTATCTCCTACCTGCATACTTACCTCGCTGCTTTATATAATTTTTCCTTCACTTGCTTCTATTTTATTTACAAAGTCCATATTATAACGTACAGCACCATGATCCTTAATTACCATGCCTCTTGTAATGCGAATTGCCAGAATACAGCAATTTTCATCACTCTCATTGTTTGCGAAGTCGTACCATTCAGCAAAAACCGTGCGAAGCTTAGTCCTTATTTCAGCATTTTTAGGGTCTAATACCCAACCTAGATTTTCACCTATTCCATTTCCGGAAAACCAATCAATAGTCGAAAAAGCAACCTCTTTGTTGTGTGCTATTTGTCTCATTTTATTCGACTTCGAATATGTAACAACATAAAACACGCCGTCCTCATAATATGCGTCTACATCTCGGACAATAGGTACGGGATTTCCATCAGCACTCGGCTCAGCAGCAATAGTTGCAAGTGATATAAAATTATCCTTGTTGCCGAATCTTTCTTCAATTATCTTTAATCCTTCTTCATACTTACTCATTAGCATTTTCTCCAATCAAATTATTTTTATTTATGCTTTCTCGTTGTTTAAACGGAAGCCACATTTTAATTTTAACTGCTATTATTTTGAGTATTTTCCTACTTTAGATAAAAAAATAATGGCAAAAGCCATTATTGAAAAATTAATTATATAGCACGGATAACATTTCCTGATCTCATACATCTTGTGCAAACAAATTTTTTCGTAGATATTCCATTTACTAAAACAGATATCTTTCTAACGTTTGGTTTCCAAGTTCTGTTTATTTTTCTATCTGAGTGAGTTATAGTATGACCTGACATCTTACCTTTTCCGCAGATTTCGCAAAATTTTGCCATAACATCACACCTCCTATCATAATTTCCAAATATTTACAATATAATAATTAGTATTATACCTATCTCTTATCGCTTGAGATATTATCGAACTTTTTTATTGTAACATTAAAATAAAATTATTGCAATAATTAATTTTTATTTGTATAATATTTTTATAATAAATTTTTTATATTTGTAAAAAGTATATTTTATGGTATAATTATATATAACGCTAATATATGATTAGCATCCGTAAAAAGTCTTAACCAATTATGAAAGTCAAGCACGCTTTTAATCATAATTAAAATCAAATTGGTATATGATAAAAAAATTAATAACATATAGGAGGTACTTATGTCAATACAAACAACAAATGAACTTGGTAGTATAATAATAGACGATCATGTTATAGCTAGTATAGCAGGAATGGCAGCTATGGAGTGCTATGGTATAGTGGGAATGGCATCTAAAAATGCCACTGAAGGATTCTTTGAGCTTTTAAAAATGGATCAATTGACAAAAGGGATAAGAGTAAATTCAGAAGAAGCTAAAATTACTGTAGATATTTTTATAGTGCTTCAATTTGGTGTGAAAATTTCCGTTGTGGCTGAGAACATCATTTCAAGAGTCAAATATAGTATTGAATCATTGACTGGTATAGAAGTAAGTAAAGTAAATATTTTTGTGCAAGGCGTTAGAGTGCAAAAATAGAATGAGAAAGGAATCTAATTTATAATGGTAATTAAATATATTGACAATGTTATGTTTAAAAAGATGATGATTGGCGCAGCTACGAATTTGGAAAACAACAAAAACCTAGTAGACTCTTTGAATGTTTTCCCAGTTCCTGACGGAGATACCGGAACAAATATGAACTTAACAGTTCAAGCTGCAATTAAAGAAATCAATAATGTAACAGAAAACAACATAAATGGTATAGCAGACGCTGCTGCAAAAGGCTCGTTGATGGGTGCTAGAGGAAACTCTGGTGTTATATTGTCACAGCTATATAGAGGCTTTGCAAAAGGAATCACTGATCCTTATCAGTTAAGCCCAAGAATAGTTGCAGAGGCCTTGAAATCAGCAGCTGATACAGCATATAAGGCAGTTATGAAGCCTACAGAGGGAACGATACTTACAGTCGCAAGAGAAACAGCTGAAAAGGCTCTTGAGATATGCGATAAAAGCGAGGACATGGTATTATTCTTAGAAGCTGTGATAAAAGAAGCAAAAAATTCATTGGATAGAACTCCTGATCTTTTGCCTGTATTAAAGCAGGCTGAGGTTGTTGACGCCGGCGGAAAGGGCTTATTGTGCTTATTAGAAGGAGCTGTTGCCGCATTAAAAGGTGTTGAGATAAAAAGAGAGCAAAGCGCTGATGATATTGTTGAAACTGAGCAGGAAGTATCTGCATTCGGCAGTGAGGATGAAATAGTATTTGCTTACTGTACAGAATTTATGATAAAAAATGCAAAGAAAACACATGAGCAGTTCTTACCTATAATTTTAGATAAGGGCGACTCTATAGTTTGTGTTGGAGATGATGATATCATAAAGGTACATATACATACTAACAATCCTGGTTTAGTTTTAAGCAAGGCTGTGACTTTTGGAGAAATAATCAATGTTAAGATAGACAATATGAAAGAGCAGTTTAGAAATAGAAAGAAATCAACAAACGAACAAGCAAAGCCAGTAGCTAATCAAAAGAAAAAAGACTATGGATTTGTTTCGATTGGCTTTGGAGACGGAATACAAAAAGTATTTAACGACTTAAGGGTTGATGAATTTATTTCAGGCGGACAGACTATGAATCCAAGTACAGAGGATATCATAGAGGCTGTTAATAAAATAAATGCAGAAAATATTATAATTCTTCCAAATAACACTAATATAATATTAGCTGCACAGCAAGCTAAAGAATTATCGGAGAAAAATCTACACGTAATTCCAACCAAGACAATACCACAAGGTATTTCTGCTATGCTTGCTTTTAACGAAGAATTAAGCATTGAAGAAAATATAGCTGATATGACTGCTGCTATTAGCAATGTTAAAACAGGTCAAGTAACATATGCCGTTAGAGATACAAGCATGAATGGCTTAGAAATTAAAAAAGATGATATAATTGCTTTAATGGATAAGGATATCGTAAACCATGGAGCAAGCATTGAGGAGCAAAGCTTAGAATTGGTTAAGAAGATGGTAGATGAAGATAATTTCTTAATAACAATTTTCTATGGCGAAATGGTCGAAGAAAAGGATGCTAAGGCTCTTAAAGCTAGAGTTGAAGAAATCGCAAATCAATGCGATATTGAAATAGTTTATGGTGGTCAGCCACTATATTATTACATTATTTCTGTGGAATAATAAAATTTATATTTTAATATTTATATAACCACAAGGAGCACGAAGGATACGAATATACTTTTTTGTGTTCTTTGTGGTTTTGATTTATAATATTAACTAAAGTTGTTAAGGGGAGAACTCATGTTAAATTCTGAAATTCAATATTTAAAAGGTGTTGGTCCTAAAAGGGCCTCAAAATTAAATAAGATAGGGATATACACTATTGAGGAGCTGCTTAATTACTTTCCAGTGAGATATGAGGATAGAAGAAAGCTAAGCAAAGTAAAGGATATTGATGAAGAAAACAAATATCTGATAAAAATTAAGATAAAAAAAATATCCTCTATAAAGAAAATGAATAAGAAAATGTCTGTTTTCAAAGTCTTTGCCTTTGATGATACAGGATATATAAACTTGACTTTTTTTAATCAAGATTATTTATATAAAAAATTAAAGATTGATGAAATTTACTTTATTTATGGAAAATACAAGCTTGTTGAGGGTATTTACGAGATAGTAAATCCAGATATTGAAGCGCATAATGAGATTTTTAAAACCGGTAAAATTATGCCTGTTTACAGACTAACTAATTCTTTGAGCAATAATGAGCTTACAAAGCTTATGATTACTTGTGTTGAAGAAAATTGCAAAAGAATTAATAATATTTTGCCTGAACAAATTATTAAGGAATACAGTCTATTAAATAAATCAGACGCAGTTAAAAATCTTCATTTTCCAATAAATGGTAAAATGTATAATTTAGCTAAGAAAACTATAGCCTTTGAAAGATTATTAATTTTTCAGTTAGGACTTTTTAATATAAAAAATAAGTTGAATTCCAATGCTCAAGGTATAATCCAAGATAAGACAAGCATATCGGAAAAACTTTTAAATAATTTACCATATAAACTTACTAATGCCCAACTGAGGGTTTTAGACGAAATAAATAATGATATGAAAAACGATAAAGCTATGAACAGGCTAATTCAAGGGGATGTAGGCTCTGGAAAAACGATAATTGCTATAGTTTCTATGCTAAATGCTGTTGAGTCAGGATATCAGGCCTCGATGATGGCTCCGACTGAAATTCTTGCAGCTCAGCATTATCAAACAATTGTTGAATATTTAAAAAACAGTGATATATATGTAGAGGTAGCTTTTCTATCTGGCTCAACAACAAAGAAAAATAAAGCAGAAATTTTGAAAAGATTAAAAAATAATGAAATAGATATTCTAATCGGAACACACGCTTTGATAGAAAAAAATGTAGAATTTGCGAATATTGGTTTGGCAATAACTGATGAGCAGCATAGATTTGGAGTAAGGCAAAGGGCTATGCTTGGGAATAAAAGGAATGGCGGTACTCCGGATGTACTGGTTATGACAGCAACACCAATCCCAAGGACCTTGGCACTTATGGTTTATGGAGATTTAGATATCTCGATAATAGATGAAATGCCCCCAAACAGGCAGCAAATTATTACTAAGGTTTTAAGTGGAAATAAAAAAGACAAAGCATATGAATTTATAATAGATGAAATAAAAAAAGGCAGGCAGGCTTATATTGTTGCTCCTTTAATTGAAGAATCTGAAAAACTGGAGCTTGATTCAGCTACAGAAATATATGAAAGTTTAAAAAATGATTATTTTTCTGATTTTGAATTAGGTCTTTTGCATGGAAAGATGTCAAATGCTGAAAAAGATGAAATTATGGATAAATTCTACAATGGACAAATCAATGTACTTGTTTCAACAACAGTAATAGAAGTTGGAGTAAATGTACCTAATGCGACTGTGATGCTGATATTGAATTCTGAAAGATTTGGGCTGTCGCAGTTACATCAGCTAAGAGGGAGAGTTGGGAGAGGGAAGCATCAATCCTATTGTATTTTGGTGAACGAAAGCAAATCCGCAACTTCAAAGGATAGAATGAAGATAATGGCAGAAACTAATAACGGATTTTTAATTGCAGAGGAAGATTTAAAGATAAGAGGTCCGGGAGATTTCTTTGGAACAAGACAGCATGGTATAGAGGCATATAATCTTGACCAGCTAATAAGTGATACAATAGTTGTTGAAGAAGTACAAGGTTTGACTAAAAAAATATTAGCTGAAAATCCTAAGCTTAAAGGAATAGAATTTGAGTCTTTAAGATATGAAATATTGAAACTATTTAAAAATGAAAATATAGCGTTTAACTAACAAGGAAGTGAAAAATTGAGAGTTATATCAGGAAACAACAAGGGTAAGAAGCTATTTGCCCCAAAAGATACATCGGTTAGACCGACAGCAGATAAAATTAAAGAATCAATATTTAATATGATTGGTTATATAGATGAGGATAGCATTGTTCTGGATTTATTTGCAGGAACCGGAAGTATAGGTATTGAATTTTTGTGCAGAGGAGCAAAGGAGTGTCACTTTGTAGATGTATCACATAAAAGTGTAAGCTTTGTTAAAAAAAATATTTCATTATGTAAACTAGATGATAAAGCTAAGGTTTATGTAAATGATTATGAAAAGGCATTGTCATTCTTTGCCAAAAGTGACATGAAATTTGATTATATATTTGCAGATGCACCATATCACCTCAACTGTTCTGATAACATTATAAATACAGTCATTAGAAATGATTTATTAAAAAAAGATGGTACTTTAATAATTGAATGTGAAAAAACTGAAAAAATGTTTGAAAACATAGAGCAAGATGTGCTACAATATAGAGAGAAAATTTATGGTATCACAAAAATCGGAATTTTAAAATATAAATAATTCTATTTAAGAAAGGAATTAAATTTTATATGAAGGTACTGTTCACTGGGAGCTTTGACCCGATAACATTAGGACATCTTGACCTTATTAAAAGATGTTCAGATAAATTTGATGAGGTTGTCATTACTATTTTTAACAATAAGTCAAAACAGCATTTTTTTACGTCACAAGAAAGATTTGAATTAATAAAAGAGGCTGTTAGTGATATTAAAAATGTCACTGTTGATGTAACAGAGGACATGGCTGTAAATTACGCAAGACAGCACAATATACAAACTATAGTGAGAGGATTAAGAGCTGTCTCTGATTATGAATATGAGCTTAAAATAGCTTCAATTAATAAGCATTTGTATCCGGAATTAGAAACTATCTTCATGGTAGCATCTTCAGATTATTCGTTTATAAGTTCGAGTATCGTAAAAGAGGTTGCAATGTATGGTGGAGATATATCTGATTTAGTTCCTAAAAATGTTTATGTAGCGATTAAAAATAAATTATGATTATGGTCTGAGCATTAGATCTCATACAGAAAGGATGAAAAAAATGGATATTTTTGTACTTTTAGAAAAAATGGAAGATATAATAGATGAAGCAGGAAAGCTCCCTCTAACCAATAAAGTTATTATTGAAAAGGAAGATTTGTTAGAGATAATTAGTGAAATAAGATTAAAATTACCTGAAGAAATCAATAGAGCTAATTGGGTTGCCAAAGAGAGACAAAGGATATTGACTGAAGCTCAAACAGAGGCAGATAGCTTGCTTGAAAGAGCTAAAAGACAGCAGGATGGATTATTAAGTGATACTGAAATAATGAAAATGGCAAAGGATAGGGCTAATGAAATTCTTGCTATTGCTGAAAACAAGGCATATGAAATTAAGGTAAATTCATTGAACTATAGTGATGAATTGTTAGCAAAAATACAAGAAAGATTAGCAGGCTTACTCGATGTAATTGAAGAAAACAGGAGAGAGCTTAGAAATATTTAATTGTAAAAAAATAAACTACTGGGGGAGATTTTATGGAAAAAAGATATACAATAGTTATTTTATTAATAGCTATACTTGCCTTAGTGTTTTCAATATTTACAACTGATAATGTTTTGACACAAAAATTAAATTTAAACGCAAAAGCTGTTGATAAAGAAATAAATAATACATATTATCATGTCAAGGATAATTACTATATATCAAGGTATGGAAAGATTAATATAGATAATTGGAATAAGGCTGATGATGAAAAAAGCGGATTTAGAAACGCTAAAGACTTTTTAACTGATGTTGATGATTATGTAAGCTCAATCAGTGATTTTATCGGTATGACTGATTGGGAAGACAAGCATAGGGCACAATATAGGGACGACTATTATTTTGAGCCTATTATTGAATTCGGTATTTTTAATAATAAAGATATAGCTTCTTATACTGATTACAATATGAAATTAAGAATTAAGCTTAACAAGGAAAGCTTTGAGAGAAATTTTTCTACTTTGGCAAGGGATATAACTAAGATTATTGCAAGAAACAGTATATCTAATAGTTTGACAGAGGGTTTGGGCTTTTATGTTCAAGATGAGCTAGGCTTAAATGTAAACAAGCTTAATTATGGTATAGATATTTTTACTGTTTCAAAAGATTATGTTACTCAAGATTATGAAGATATAATTTCAAAGATAGGTATTTCTTATGGCAATGCAACACGAGATAACAAAGAAGCCTTTTTTATACTGAGCAATTCTTTTTGTAGATATCTGATTAAAAATTATGGCATGGATAAATTCATGGAACTATATAAATCCGAATTAGTTGAAACAGCATATGTGGAGATATATGGCTTATACTTAAATGATTTAAAAGCCTCTTGGATTGAATATGTAAATAATTATGATAGTTATATGAAACTATCAAAAGAGCATTTGACAGATGAAAATAAGAAGATTATAAAATCAGTTGGAAAAATAAAAAATATTGATGAATTAGGTGGAAGCATAAAAAACAAAGCATTTTTTATATTAGATAGATCCTTTAAAGAATATCTAGTTCGTCAGTTTGGTAAATATAAATATGATTTGCTAATAAATTCCAAATATGATTATCAAGGTATATATGGAACAAATTTAACAGAATTAAAAAACCTATGGCAGCAGTATGTTAATGGTTTGGAGTAAGAGTGTATTTAAAATTTGAGATACACTCTTTTTTTAAAATAAACAATCGGAGGGACAAAGGATGAAATTTTTTCATTTATCGGATTTACATATAGGTAAGCAGTTGAATCATTATAATTTAAGAGACGACCAAGTATTCATTCTTAATCAGCTTGTTGAAAAGTCTAAAGAGTTAAGACCTGATGCTATAGTAATTGCGGGAGATATATATGATAAATCTATTCCTTCGGCAGAGGCAGTTACTGTTTTTGACGATTTTCTTACAAAAATTTCACAAATTCAGCCCTCAATACCCGTTTTTATAATCGCCGGCAATCATGATTCGGCAGAAAGACTTGACTTTGCAAATTCTATTCTAGCAAAACATAATGTTTTCATAGCTGGCTTGCCGCCAAGAGATAAAGATGAATATTTGAAAAAAATAACTTTAAATGATGAATTTGGTGAGGTGGATTTCTATTTATTGCCATTTTTAAAGCCCGGATATGTCAGACATTTGTTTGAAGATGGCGATATAACAAGCTATGACGATGCCGTGAGAAAAATTATTGAAAGAGAAAATATTGATTATAGCAAGAGAAATGTCTTGGTTTCACATCAATTTTTTACATTTAAAGACCTTAAACCCGAGACCTGTGATTCTGAGATAAGCTTAATATCAGTGGGTGGACTTGATAATGTTGATGTATCTGCTGTAAAAGATTTTGATTATGTAGCTTTAGGACACATACATGGACCGCAGAAAATCGGATATGAGCATATCAGATATACTGGCACTTTGTTAAAATACTCGGTGAGTGAGAGAAATCACAATAAGTCATTTACTGTTGTAAATATGCAAAATAAAAATGATGCAATAAAAATAGAACAGATTAAGCTTAAGCCCTTGCGTGATTTAAGATTAGAGGAAGGGCTTTTAGAAGAAATAATTTCCAGAGCTACGAAAGATAATAAGGATGATTATGTTAGTGTAATCCTTAAGGATGAAATAGACCAGTACAAGCCTAAGGATCAATTAGAAAATGTTTATTCTCATATACTGGAAATAAGAGTTGATAATTCAAGAACTCGTTCCAAGCTTGAAGCATCAAGCGAAGAAATAGAAATTGATAATCCTGTAACAGCATTTGAAAAATTCTTTTTTGATATGCAAAGTCGTGAAATGACAGAAGATGAAAGAAAAGCAATAGTTGAGATTGTATCACATATAAAAGAGAGCGAATAAGTAGGAGAAAGAATAGATGAAGCCAATAAAAATTGTAATATCAGCCTTTGGCTCTTATGCAGACAAAACAGAAATAAGCTTTGAAGAAGTTAATAGTGGTATATTTTTAATAGCAGGTGATACTGGTGCTGGTAAAACCACTATTTTTGATGCAATAACCTATGCTCTGTATGAGCAGACAAGCGGTGGTGTCAGAGACGGCAATATGATGAGAAGCCAGTTTTCAAATGATGATATACCTACCTATGTTGAGCTTACTTTTAAATATCAAGATAAAGTATATAAAATAAACAGAAATCCACAGTATGAAAGGCGTTCTAAAAGAAAAACAGCTGATGGGACTGGTTATACTATAGAAGCACCAAAGGTCACACTTAGCTTGCCTGATGGTAAGGATTTTATTGGCAATAAAACTGAAACGAATAACAAAATAGTTGAAATTTTGGGTATAGACAAAGATCAATTTACACAAATCGCCATGATAGCACAGGGTGATTTTTTGAAATTATTGCATGCAAATTCTGATGAAAGAAAAAGAATTTTTTCCAAGATATTTGATACAAAAATTTATAATAAAATTGGAGAGGCTCTCCAAAATAAAATCAGAGAAATTAATGCTGACTTAGCTAAAAATAAAACTCTTTGCGAGCATGAATTAAAGAATATAACATACTTGGATGAAAGTATATACAAAGAACAATGGTCTGTTATGCTTTTTAATTTTGAGTTTAAAACTGATGATATATTAGAATTTATCAGCAAAATAAATGATGAAATAAAAGAAAAAGAGCAAGATATAAACAATCAAAAAGACAGTACGCAAGAAAAGTTTAATAGTATAAATTCCCTTATAGACAATGCAGAAACAGTAAATACCTTATTTAAAAAGCTAAAGCTTTCACAAAATGTAAAAATAGAGCTTGAGAGTAAATATGATGAGCAAAAAATAAAGGAAAAGAAGCTTGACAGTGCTAAAAAAGCTGAAAAAGTTAAGGCTGATGAAGCTATATATATTAATAAATTAAAGACATTAGCAGAAATTAGAGAAAGAGTAGTTAACTTAAATAATTGGCTAAAAGAAAACGAAAGTAAATTAGTAAATTTATCCGAAGAACTTGAAGCTTGTGAGAAAAACAAGCTTGAAAATGAAGAAAAATTGACTGGTTATATTACTAGAATAGATGATACTTTAGCTAAGTACGATGAATTAGAAGTAAAGAAAGGCTTATTATCCACATTACATAAAGAAAAAGTATTGTTTGAACAAAATATTAGTGCATTAAAAAATGATATAGAAAATAAAAGATTGTCTATGTTGAAATTAGAAAGTGAACAGGACGGTCTAAAAAATTGTTATGAGATTTATACTGAAATACAGCTAAAAGTTAAATATGCTGAAAATAGGGTAGTTGAGCTTGAAGAATTAAATAAGCTTGCAAATGAATTGATTTTTTCAAAGGGAAAATATGATGTAAGTATAAGTGAGGCAAATACTGCTTTTGAAGCTTATTCAAAATTAAACAGCATATATGAGGAAATGTATCGGGCATTTTTAGCTGAACAGGCTGGGATACTTGCAAAAGAAAGACTTATTGATAATATGCCATGTCCTGTTTGCGGTTCAGTAGTGCATCCCGATATTGCCTCTGTTTCAGAATATGCACCTACACAAGCTGATGTAGAAAACTCAAAAAAAGAGCGTGATAAGGCAGAAAAACAAAACAGTTTTGCTAATGAGAAACTACAGGTAGCTAAACAAGCATATGAATTGAAATTTGAGACAGTTTTAAATAAGGCAAATCAGATGCTTGGAAAAGGCTCTGAGAGTGAAACAGAAAGAATTACTGATTTGAACCTTGTTATTGAAACTTTAGAAAATTCTAAAAACAAATCAATTTCTTTAAATTTATTGACCATTACAGAGATGATTGACAAAGTCTTAGAAAATTCTAAAAAAGAATTAGTACAAGATAAAAAAGGTTTTGAAATTGCAGAAAGCAACAAAAACAAGTATGAAAATAATATAAAATCCTTAGATAATATATCTAAAGATTTAGCAAATAAAACCACTAATTTGGATGAAATCACCAATAAATACAATGAAGTAAATTTGAGTTTTACAACACTAAGTACAAGTATAGATGAGCTTAAAAAACAATTATTGTTTGAAACTAAAGGCGAGGCAATTAATAAAATTAATACTTGTAGAGCTAATCTAAAAGCATTAAATGATGCTGTGATAAATGCTACAAATAATTTTAATAGCTTGTCAAGTGAAGTAGGAATTAAAAAAGGTCAACAAAAATCAGAAATGGAAAGTGGGAAAACAACCAAGGCTGAGACGGAAGAATTTAAAAGCTTATATTATAATGCTTTAAGTAACAATGGTTTTATTGATGAAGAAGAATACAGAAACTCAAAGTTAAGCTCTGAGCTAATTGAAGCTTTACAAACTGATATTGACAGCTATAATAAAAAATTGTCAGATATAAGCTATGAGATTAAAATTTATACGGAGCAAACAGAAGGAAAATCAGAAGTCGCTATTGATAGTATGCTTAAAACAAAGAATGATTTGAAAGCAGAATTACAGGAAATTGAAAAGCAATTCAAAACGATATATACATTAAGCAAAAAGAATTCTGATGCTAAAGCAAATATAGAAAAGCTGTTTAAAGAAAGAAAAGAAATAAGAGCTAAGTATGAAATCTATGATTCGCTCAATAAAACAGCTAATGGAAAAATAAGTGAAAAAATAAAGATGGATTTTGAGACTTATGTACAAAGGCAATACTTCAATATGATTATAACTGCTGCAAATAAAAGATTAGATAAAATGTCCTCAGGACAATTTTTATTACAATGCAGAGATATAACTGATTTAGGTAATAGAGGGCCTGTAGGGCTTGATTTAGACATTTACAGCCTTATAACTGATACAACAAGAGATATCAAAACCTTATCAGGAGGAGAGTCGTTTATGGCTGCACTTTCTATGGCCTTGGGACTTTCTGATGTAATACAGTCAACAGTTGGTGCAGTGCATTTAGATACAATGTTCATAGATGAGGGCTTTGGCTCATTAGATGACAATGCGAGAGTACAGGCGATAAGTGTATTAAATGAATTAGCAGGCAACAACAGGCTAGTAGGGATTATATCCCATGTAAGTGAACTAAAGGAACAGATTGAAAATAAGCTTCTTGTAAAGAAAAGTGAAAAAGGAAGTAAGGTTTTTTGGGCAGAGTAGTCATGCAGAAGTTTAAAAATTCAGACGATAATTTGAACAATAGAAAAGAGGATTAGTATAATGGCAACATATGTAATAAGTGATATACATGGGCAATTAAATAAATTTAAAGAAATGTTAGCTTTAATAAATTTTAAATATGATGCTTCAGATGAATTACACATATTAGGAGATATGGTAGATTGGGGTAAGCAAAGCCTTGAAGCTCTATTATATTGCAAGGAATTGGAAGAAAAATATAGCTTTGTTCATCTATACAGAGGAAATCATGAACATATGATGTTAAAAAATCTTATTAATAGAGATTATGAAGATAATTTTGAGAATATTAAAAATGGAAACTGGTATGCGAACAACGGAGGCTATGAAACATATGGGGCTTTTCAAAAATTGAATAAATCAAAGCAGGAAGAAATAATCCAATTTTTAGAGCAGTTGCCATATTTTAATGATAAAGAAGAGGTTAATGGGCAAAAATTTTATCTTGCACACGCAGCAGCGTATACTGATAGTCCAAATGATGTGCCACAGACTTATAAACGCAAACAGATACACGAGGATGGATTTCATTTTGTAATATGGCATAGATATGGAGAGATTGATGAAACCTTTGCAGATGAAAAATATAAAGGCTATATCCTCATACATGGTCATACCATAACAAAAGTAACAGGTAAAGACGGACGCTATGTTATACATAGAACAAATGATAGAATTTGCATAGATTGCGGTGCAAAAATGATGTTTAAACCTGAGGAATATCCTGAGTATAGATTGGGATGCTTGCGATTAGATGATATGACTGAGTTTTACATCAATTAGTTGGCTGAATAATATAATAAAAAAGATGTTTATTATATTAGATACTGATGTACAAATATGACATAATTAGAACATAAGAAGCATAATTACAGCAATAAGTGAAGAAATTATGCCATGTACAAATTTTACTTTGATATAATCAAGTATATTTATTTCAATGTTGTTGCTTACACTTACGGTTTGGAAAATTATAGAAAAACCTGAGAAGCTTATTAAAAAGTTTAGTATTATAAGTTTTACTTCGATTGGTAACGACGATGAACAAGTTATATTGCAACCATTTGTCATCTCAAGGACACCTGTAGATAAAGCTACTATAATTTGCCTAACTGGATTTGCAGTTGCTATGCTTGAATTTGTATCTATGGATACTATTGACATTATGTATTCGGATAATATTGAAAAAATAACAATTACTCCTGCCACTGTCAGTATGCTTATTACTGATTTAGATATAGCGTTACTAAAGGCCTCATTAAAGGATATAGTTTTGATGAGGCTTTCTTTTTTTGCTTTTTTTATACTTACAAAGTCCTTTTTCATAAATTTTGACAGCACAATCGCTCCGATGTAGTGCGGAAGTACTAAATACAGTAAAAAACTTGTATCTTTAAGCATTGACATCACAATAACAGCAGAAATAAATTGAAAACTGCATAAATTAGTAAAGCTTAAAAGATAATTAGCCTCAGCTTTAGAAATCCTATTGCTTTTAATCATTAAATCTGTTGAGAAAGCTCCTGAGGGATAGCCCGATATAGCTCCTATAATAAATGGTATAGCTGCAAATGAACTGCCTAGTAATCGCTTGGATAATGATGATACCTTTTCTAATACATCATATAAAAAACTGTATTGAAGCAATATATTTGATAAAATGAACATAGGAAATAAAACGGGCAATATCTTACTATACCACAGAGTAATTCCGCTTATAGCTCCTGACCTGACAATATTTGGCTGAATAAAGAATATTATAATCAAAATTAAAGCAAAT
>DCPV01000178.1:0-139 GCA_002323775.1 Firmicutes bacterium UBA1535
TTGGAGGGATAAACTATTTTTAATACTCTTGTAATTTTAAAAAGATTAAATATTTCTTTTTTGTGCTAATCTCTGATTAGTACAATTACTTCTCCTAAATTCTTTGGGGAGAATTTATTTAATTTGAAGAAGCAAATCT
>DCPV01000178.1:395-1993 GCA_002323775.1 Firmicutes bacterium UBA1535
ATCTTAATCAGCGGTACTATATTAATATAAATTTTATCTATTTAGTTTTTATAGACTTATTATACTTGCAAGAAAGCATAAAAAAAAGCAACGTGCTGTTGCTTACTGTCAAAATAAAGCAACTGCTTGTTGCTTATTGGCAATTAACTAATTCTTTATTTATATAAATTTTTTGTTTATAATGATAAAAATACTAAATTAAAAAGAGAGGTAAAGCATAATGAACATAACATTAATATCAAAATATTTAATTTACTTACGCAAGTTAAAAAATTATACACAGGAAACTTTGGCAAATGAATTAGAAATATCAAGACAGGCAGTATCCAAGTGGGAAACAGGTACTTCCTTGCCAGACCTAGATATCTTGTTAAAGCTTTCCAAGCTATATGATAAGACAATAAATCAAATATTAGAGCCTCATGTAGAAAATCGTATCACGACATTTGAAGAAATTGTATCAATCGATACAAGCTATCTGAAAAATATTTTAATGACATTTGAAATGTCAGATATTGTAAAAGCTTCTATGGGATCTTCTCCAACAGTCAATGCTTTACTAAAAGAATTATTTCCCGATATTGACTTTATTAAAGAAAGAACTGCTGTAGGTAATGTGAGAATTGATGAAATAGAGAATATACATAGTCAGATAGTGAGTATTATCAATATTAGTGAAAATTAGAGACAGATTTAAAAGTGCTGCTTAAAGTATTAATATAACACTTTAGCAGCACTTTTCTTTAATCGTAATATTATTTTTATATTTAGCCTAACACATATCTTCCGTCTTCTTCTACTAGCTTGCCTTGATTTACCAGGTATTCTGCGCAGGATAAGACGTTATTTTGTGCTTCTTGACCTAAACTTGTGTATCCGTGAATTTTGAATACTTCCTTGCATAAATTGCTTGGATTTAGGCTTATTTGGTCTTTTATTACTTCTTCTATTGTTGCAATGATTTCATCATCCGGTATGTATTGGAATTTACGTTTGTCTTCTTTGTAAGCTCTGCATATTGCTCCATTTTCGTACTCATCTCTACTTCTCCAATATGTATTTTTATAATCATCCAGTATCACAAAGGAGTTTGTTCTCTCAGCTGCATCTTTTAGTATTTCTTTTACCTTTGAGCCTAATGTTGTTATATCCCATGCTGACATTACTCTCCTGAATAAGTCTTCCTCTACTATTGGAGCTTCGTATTGGATGATTTCATTCATTAGTACCGCCATTTTTTGGATAGAGGCATATTCATAGAAGGATTCTTTTGGATATGTCGATTCCTCTACATAATAGGCTTTATAATATACTCTTTCTCTCTCTTTAGGTTTGATATACTCTATTTTAAAGCCTTCTATAGTTTCGCTTTTACAAGCATTTTTAAGAGATATTTTTTCATCACTTTCACTGACTTCATCATTTTTTAAGAATAATTCTTTATTTTTCTCACTATCTTCAATATTCTCTGAGTATGACTTTGCGTCCGTTTCAACAGATAAAGCTGATTCACTATCAACATCATTTTCATTATTCTTCTTATTAACCAGTTCATCAAGCTTATTTTTTATTTCAGCTAAGACATTTTGCTTGTTTTT
>DCPV01000178.1:2064-5986 GCA_002323775.1 Firmicutes bacterium UBA1535
GACATTTTGCTTGTTTTTAAACCACTCTAGTGTCCATACACGAATTACCGACCACTTCAATCTTGATAGCATTGATGGCTGTACTATAACCTTATCTCTTACGGTTGGGGTATTATTGTACTGAACACCATCTATTATAATTGCTGCGACAAATTCATTTGCTGCCTTAGGATTTACAACGCCTATATCTATTCGGAAATTTGATTTTCCTACATTTTTCACTATGTTGTATCCCTGATTGCTAAGTTCATTTGCAATTGCTTCAATCATATCATCTTTTATAAGCTCTGCATTTTGTTGATTTACAATTAATGCGTCTTTATTCCTTGCAAATTCTAAGAATCGTTTTAAGCCATATACTCCCTCAGCACTTGTTTTTGACAAATCAATTTGCTCAGGTCTTAATGTTGAGAATACAATCATTTCATCTCTTGAACGAGATACAACTACATTCAGACGCTTCCACCCGCCATCTTGATTTAGTGGACCAAAGTTCATCGTTACCTTTCCGTTTTGGTCTGGACCATAGCCTACAGAGAATAGTATAACATCTCTTTCATCACCTTGTACATTTTCAAGGTTCTTAACGAAAATTCCTTCCTCCAGCTCGTTTGCAAATTCCTCAAGCTGTGGATAGTGAGCCATTGTATCATCTAGCTTTGTTTGAATTAATTTTTGCTGAACTGAGCTAAAGGTTACAATTCCAATTGATTTTTTTCTAAGCACTGGAGATTTAAGTCGTCTAACTACTTCTTCTATAATAGCATCAGCCTCTGCGTTATTTTGTTTTGTACTGCCTCTATCGTAAAATCCACCAACTTGAACTAGCTTTACCTTAGATTCCAAATCATTATATGATGGGAATGTAAACAGCTTGTTTTCATAGTATTGAGTATTTGAGAACGAAATTAAGCTTTCGTGACTTGAACGATAGTGCCATCTCAAATAC
Source organism: Firmicutes bacterium UBA1535 (assembly GCA_002323775.1). GTDB lineage: Bacteria > Bacillota > Clostridia > Tissierellales > Sedimentibacteraceae > UBA1535. The sequence continues at coordinate 3,014 of DCPV01000178.1, forward strand.
AGCTGTGGGAACATAATTGACTGACATTCAGTCAATATACTATCTTGGTCTCTCTCGTCAAAATCGTAATCTTCATCATCAAAATCACCACTGAAAAATGATGTTGGAGGTAATTGATTAGGGTCTCCTACAACAATAAGCTGATTTCCACGAGCGATTGCACCTACAGCTGAGTGTGTATATACCTGCGAAGCCTCATCAAAAACTACAAGGTCAAATTTTGGAAAGCTTGGGTCTATATATTGAGCGATTGATATTGGACTCATCAGCATACAAGGTGCTATACGCCTTAATACATTTGGTGTCATATCAAATAGCTTTCTCAAGGATAATCCACGACCATTGCTCTTGATTGCTTTCATCATTATACCTAATTCTGAATTTTCATTCACGTCTCTTTGTGGCTTTGGTACATTTTCTACCAGCTTTTCTATAAGCTCTAATCGTGTCATTTCCCTTACAATTGAAAGCTCTTGCTTATATTGTGAAAGTAAAAATTCAAAGCTACGATTATTAAATTCAGTAAGAACAGTGTCATCCTCAAGTATTTCAAGAATTCCATAATACATCAGTGATTTTAGTATTATTGGCTTCAAATTCTCAATCCTTATTTCCTCATTCTCAACTTTATTTACAAAGGAGCTTAAAGACATAGCCTCTAGTTCTGCTCTTGATTTAACATATGAAACCCATTTATCTATACCTGAATACCCTGCTAATACATTTGAGACCTTAGTTATAATTTCGAAAATCCCCATATCTGTAGAGCCAGCTTTTTCTCTTATAGATGATTTAATTTCTCCTCCGGCAAAAGATTCTACTTCTTCTTTTGCTATCAATACATTGTTACAATACTCGGATAATTGTGAAACTTCATCTTTATTTTTTAGCTTAAATGAAGCCCACTCATTTTTAAGGTTTTCCAAGAAGTTTGTGATATTAAACCAATCAGATATCTTTGAAATATTACGTAAAAGGTTTATAATATTGCTTGTAGCTTCTATTGCTTCTTTAACACGAGTCCAATCAGTCATTTCACCTGTCCATAGCTGTCCAAGCTTCATTCCATGAATGTTCATATATTGATTGATTTCATCATTTAGATTTTTATATCTGCATAATAATTCAAGAACATCTTTAATCTTGTTCTTATCAATAGACTTTTGATTTATTGCATAAACTTTCATTGCTTTTAATATCTTGTTTTGTTCAAGGAATTTAGGTAAAAACCAGCTTTGGAGTGAAGCATTCCAAGCAAGTAAATTAGTCTTAGCATCAAATCCAAATATCGCTAAGTCAAAGTCTTTTTCTATCGCTCCCTTAATTTGCTGTTTTTCAAATCCCTTTGCCACAATTTCATTAATAGCTGGGTCAATGTCCTCTTGATTCCATTTTTCTAAATAACTCCAAAGCAGTTCACTGCTTGTCACAGATATTTGCAATATGTCTGCTAATGTTTTTATAGATAAAAGACTTGCTTCCTTTGGTATTGAAGTGATATTTTGTCTTGAAATAAAACTATCTAACTCAACAAGTGTTTTTTTAAGTTTTTCAATATTTTCTTTGAATGAGTCTCTATCTTTCAAAGTAAAATTCGTGATTTTTATAAAATTAAGTGGATTTCCATCAATCGGAGCGACATCGCTATACATAATAGAATATCGGTCAATAATTTCTACTGCTTGCTCAACAAGCTTTTTACCCACTTCCTCTGCAAGCCTAGCAACTGAATGTACCTCATTGTCGCCCTGTGACTCATATAGAGAAATCATTTCATATATACTGTAGCCATTTTCACGGACATAATGCAAGGTTTTTGTTGTTTCATTGATTTTATCACGAAGCCTTTGAAGTTCTTTTCTTTTTTCATCAATTTGCTTTATTGAGCCATTTCTGGTTCTGCCTAGAATTTTATCTATCTTTTGCAATACTTCTGTCTTTTTGGTCTTATTCGAGTGAAGCTCTAAAGCGAAATCTCCAATTCCAATCTTTTCTAATCTTGATTGAACAACATTAAGTGCAGCCATTTTTTCAGCAACAAACAAAACTGATTTACCGTTATATAATGCGGAGGCAATAATATTTGTAATAGTCTGTGATTTTCCGGTTCCGGGAGGTCCATGCAACACAAAGCTGCTGCCATTTGTTGCAGAATATATTGCAGCTAATTGTGATGAATCAGCGTCCATTAGAACTGCATTGTTTAAGAACATATCTGATTTATCAAGCTCCGTAGTTTCAAGAATACTAGGAAAATCAAGGTTTGGCTTGCCTTCCAAAAGACTGCTGACCGTTTTGTTTTCCATCAATTCTTGATTTCTGCTATGTATATCGTTCCACATGACAAACTGATTAAATGAAAACAGAGCAATATAGCTTACATCAATGATATCCCATCCTCTTTTGTCCATAATTGCAGTTCTCATTGTGTTTAATATCTTCTTGACATCAATGCCTGTTTCATCCATTGGCAATGGATTTAGCCCCGGAAACTCCATATTTAATTCCATGCGTAATTTTTCAAGCAAGGTTGTATTTACTTGTACTTCTTCATCTCTAAAGCGTATGATATATCCCCTTGCTGAAGATTTTCTTATCATTTCTATTGGATAAAGCAAAATCGGAGCATATCTTGCCAGCTTTGAAACATCTGACTCATACCATTTCAAAAATCCCATTGCTACAAACAGAGTGTTTGCACCATTTTCTTCCAAATCTGTTCTCGATGTATAGTAAAGAGCCTTGATAGCATAATCTAAATCCTCAACACCCAGCAATGATACAATTCTCTTGCTTTTCATTTCAGAATTCATATATTCACGGTACTCATCTCTTAAATTTCTCGTGAATGAATATTCTTTTTCTGTTCTCTTTTCAGCTTCTATTTCCCCCGGACAAGGAACAAGCGAGAATTCATGTCCGGATGACAAATTATCTTCTAAAAGGTTTAAATCTCCTTCTAAAATTGAGATA
>DCPV01000178.1:6067-11947 GCA_002323775.1 Firmicutes bacterium UBA1535
CTCCTTCTAAAATTGAGATACTTCTTCTTGTAGGTCGGAAATTTAAAAGGCTATTTTTCAATGTCATATTTAACAGCTTCGATTCCCACACCTGTATTTTAGATCTTTTAGTGCTTGTTGTTACTTCTATATTTTCTGTATTTACAATACTCTTGGGTGCTAAATGCTCAAGATTGTCTGTATTTATTTGATTATTTTGAACTTGTTCATCATTTAATGATATAAGCTCTATTTTTTGTGGTAAAGGTCTGATACCCAGTGACCTCGCCTTAGAAACATCCAGCAGATAATCGAATTTTTTCCCATATACAATCTCATCATAGGCTTTTTGAACAGCCTGCTCATATGTTACTATTGATGACTCCGCTAATAGGGTTGACTCTATTAATTCAATAGTTTGAACACCTGAAGCTAAACGCTTTGAAAGAGATGCCACATCATCATCAACGCTATTTTGGAATGTTTGATCCTCTAGCCAGCATCCAACGAAAGCATGTCCATATAGAAAAACAATTATTGGGTTTAAGCGAGCATGCTCTAAGCAAGAAGCGAATAATATTGCCAATTCTATGCAATTACCCATTTTACCGGCTAAAACATCATCAACTAAACGAACTCTTTGTCCAAATTCTTCAAAGCTAGGAGCTGATGATACATAGTTAATCTGTTCATTTTGTATAGCAAGGTAAATTGCCTTTATTTGCTTGCGTACATCTGTTTTATCCTGTGTTTGATAAGCTGAAAATACTGTGTCCCATTTTTTTAGTATCTCAGAGGCATTTTTAATTATTCTAATCACCTGAGGATGATTAGGAGTTATAAATGATGCAATCAGCGTGGGATGGTAATTACTTCCAAGCCACTGATTATAAGCTAAAACAGTCACATCATAGCTTTGCTCCTTGATAATAGAACCATTATGCTCTACGCTTACTGTAAATACTTCCGGATAGCTTTCGGTCGTTGTGATAAATTCCTTTGCATTAATACGGAGAGGCTGTTTTTCAAAATTAATTTTTAATGATTGATTTGATTCAAGATTGATGTTGTCCTGCTGCCAATCCTCAACAACCCTGCTTCCCCACTTAATTGATAGCTTTACCCCCTCAAGTCTGTCATCAGAATCGTTCGTTAAGGATAAGGTCTGAATTATTGGTATTCGATTGATGTATGTCACATAGCTTAGAAGTGAATTATACTCTGTTTTTATAATCATTATTTGATTCCTTTCTTTTTATAAATCAATAATAGAATATTCGTAATCCAATGTTTTTATAAATCTATACATATCGTCTATGGAAATAAAGATAGTTTTTGTATTTTCATTTGGGTGAAAGCTTATATATTTTTCTGAGAGCATTTCCCTGTCGAGATATATTTTTATATCGTGCTCTGTGTTGTTAAGCAATCCAAACAATGATACAGTGCCAGCCGGTAAAGACATTTTTTCCATTAATTTTTCAAGCGAGCAAAAACTAATGCTTTTTTCCTTAATAATTTCAGAAAGTTTCTTCATATCTAAGCGTTTTTTGCCATCCATTACTACTAAATAATATTCAGTTTTCTTTCTATTGCACAAAAAAAGACTTTTTGTACGAACACCTTCTTTTCCTACAATATATCTGTCAGCTTCTTCTGTTGTTAGTGTTGGCGGATGCTCAACAAGGTCGTATTCAATACCCATCTCTTTTAAGGAGTCATATACAGCTTTACATTTTTCCATAAAATTTTATTCCTCTCGCCTAATTTATTAATTTATATTATAATAAAAATATGTACAAGTCAACATATAAACAAAATTAATTATACAAAAAATACCTAATAAAAAATCTCCAATATATTGTAATTGGAGATTTTTATAATCTATTTTATATTTAATTAAGCGTCAATTTTTCCCCATTCTTTTAGGTACTCTTGTTTTGTCATCTTTGGTTTATAGCTTTCTTTAACCTTTTGACCTATTTCTGCATTGTTGTATAACAAGTCTATAGCTGTCATTACAAGTGATTTTGCAGCAGTTACGTATGATAATTCTTTGTCTACGAACTCTAAATTTTCACTGTGCAAAACACCCTCTGCACCTAAGAAGTATGAGTGAACACAAGGAATTAAATGCGCTAAATCTCCGGCATCCGTTGAACCTGTTGACCTTGGAGCTCCCTTTAATACTGTTTCTTTAGGTAATAGCTGAATTAAGTTATCATATGCTACATCGGTAAGCTCCTCGCATATTTCTAAAGGAAGATAACCCGGTAAATCTGTAATTATTGTTTTAGCTCCTATAGCATCTCCACCAGCCTTGAATGCTCTTGTTACCTTTGCATTTGCATCCATTATAGCCTCTACATTATTTCCCCTTATATAAGTTTCGATACGAACATCAGCAGGAACTACATTTACAAGGTCTCCACCCTTTGTCATTATAGGGTGCACACGAATTTGATCCTTTTCTTGGAAGGTTTCTCTTTGCATAGCTACAGCTTGAAGTCCAAGAGTTGCTGCATTTAAAGCATTTATACCCAAATGAGGTGCTCCGCCTGCATGAGCCTCTTTTCCTATATAGCGAACTAATTTCCCTACAAATCCGTTCATAGCTATATGAGCAATAGCTTTCACACCTTTTATATCATTGTTAAGAGCATGCTGCATAACCATTATATCAACATCATCTGTCTCACCAAGTCTGATAAATTCTTGCTTTCCTCCAAGAAAATGAATTTTTCCTTCTTCACGAAGACCATTTCTATATTCAATTTCAACATATTCTTCTGCCGGAACAGCCATTAAAGCTATATCTCCGTCGAGTTCTTCCATGATTCCAGTACCTTTTAAAGCATAAGCTACTCCGGCAAGTGATGCTATCATAGCATTATGTCCGCAGGAATGTGCAGCTCCTGTCTTAGAATCAGCACATCTATGTCCCGGTGCAACTACAGCATCAAGCTCTCCCATGATTGCAACTTTCATCTTAGAGCTTTTACCCTTTAATGGAGCAATAACCCCTGTAATCGCCACACCATCTCTGTACTCATAATTTAATTCGTCAAATACCTTTTTAATTTTTTCTGCTGTCTTAAATTCTTTAAATCCAAGTTCAGGTTCAGCAAAGATAGAATCACCAAGCTCAATTATTTTATCTCTATTCTTATCAATCGCTTCACAAGCACGTCTTTTTAATTCCTCTTTTGAAATAGCCATTTAATAGCCTCCTAATAAAATAAGTTTTGTAGGCATCTGTAAATGCCTTGTGTTCTAATATGTATTATATTATAAATAGGATAATGTTTGCAATAGGTCTGGCTATATAATAAATTTATACCCCTATAACATAAAAAACTATTCGATAATATTCATAAATTTACAGTTGTATATTTTCCCTTATTATGGTAAACTCCTCATATAAATGCTGACAAATTAAATATTTATAAGGTGGCAGCAGCTGAATTTTAAGCTCAATGAGCAAATTTATAAAACAGGAGGCATTAAATATTATGAATGATATAAAGCTTTTATTATTTGACTGGGGTGACACACTAATGGTAGATTATCCCGAATATACAGGTGCAATGGTTACATGGGAAAAAGTTTCTCCTATGCCCGAAGTCCTTGATACCATGCCGATAATATCTAAAAAACTCACTTGTGCCGTTGCTTCCAATGCAGTAGCATCCAATGCAGAATTAATGAGACAAGCTTTTCAACGAATTGATATAGATAAATATTTTAACTTGTTTATCACATCAAAAGAACTAGGAGCTGCAAAGCCCTCTCCAAGCTTTTTTACTGGGATTGCTGACAAATTAAATATATCTACATCAGAAATTTGCATGATAGGCAACGATTATGAAAAAGATATTGTCGGAGCAAAGAATGCAGGTATGAAAACTATCTTGATTACAGCTCAACAGGGATTATTTCCATGTGCTGACCATGTTATACCCTCTTTTGGCGGACTAAGCAATATTATTTAAAATTTCATAAAATAAATATTAGTTTTAGTCAGATGCTATTTACTCTACTAAAACTAATATTTATATACAACTGCTACATCTATTAATATTATAATCTCACTTCTGTCAATCAGCAGTCAAAACGCCTAATCTAATTATTATATACAGCCCAATTAGTTACAAACTCATCTACTTTTTTATCAATAAGTTTATTAATTTCTCCATCTTCTGGATTAAATTTTTCCAACGATAAGGCATCACCTGATAGTTTTTGTGCTATATCATTGATTGTATTTTTTATAAAATATTTTATTTCAAAATTATAGTCAAAATTTGAGAAATAAGCATCAGCTATTTCTTTTAAGCCTTCTTCATTCTTAACAATCATCTCATATGAAAGACTTACGAGTTTTCTTATATCCGTACTCCAGTAATCATCTACAAATTCTAGCTTATCATTTAATTTTAAATATTCTTTTGCTTTATCTATTTTAAATACTGGTGCATATCTATGTATAAAACTATTTTTATCATTAACAACATTTGTTTGAATCATTATATAAGTTTCTTCATTAGCTATATGATTTACTAAGTCAAAAATTCTTTCATCTGTTATTTTTTTATATAGATATAAATTTGGCGAATAGTTTAAACCATAAGGATTTATATAAAAGCTCTTGTTAATTATATCTATTTGATATTTTCCGTGTTGCGAGCTTGTTACTATTGAGTTATAGGAGCCAGGAATTATGATATCACTAATATCGTTGAAATTATCTATATCAAGAATAATGTCGCTTTTTTTATCATATATGTCTCTAGCTTCATTCTTAATTTTTAAATCACCGTCATTATATAGTAAAATATCATTACAACTGCCTATGATTATATTTTTTAATATTTTTTTAAACTCATTTTTATCCTTTAATGTTTCATCGTCCTCATTTAAAAACAAAAAATTATTTTTATACATATAATACTCTACTAATTGATTGTATTCTTTATTATTTAGTTCAAACTTAGCACCCTTTATCTTCATTGCTTGTTTAAGTTCTAAATAATCAGTATATGTCATCAATGTCTTTTCAGTGCTTATATCATAATATTGCATCACTTCATTTTGTAAACTAATTGCTTCATACTTTACCCCTAAAGGAATACAAAATCTATCCTTATATTCATCTATCAAATTATTATAATTATCAACCTTTGTATAATCTGCATGATGTTTTGCTATTGTATGCAAGTTTTCTATGTTATCAATTATAATCACATTTCCAGACGCCATTGCTATATTTCTTTTTAATATATAATCCTCTTTTGACATAGTATCTCTATCATATCCATTAATTTCTAAAGGAATCTTGTTCTCCTCACAAAACTGCTTAGCTTTATCAACAATATTTAATATTTCATGCTCGTATATACCCTTAGAAAAAATATAGTACCATAATTGAATTTTATTATTTGAGCTTGCTTTATTACTGTCATCAGCTTGTACATTGTTAATTTGTTCATTATTCCTTTTAACACATGATGTCAGAAATATAGATGTTGCAGTAAACATTATAATTAAAATAATGATTATAAGTCTTTTTTTCATTAGAATTACCTCCATTATAACAAATTTTGCAAGCATTTGTAAAATGCCAATTATTCACCACAAGATTTCTTGAAAAATGGATTAACTTTTACGAAAGCAAAAGAAATAATAGGTCGGAGACCATACCATTCATAAAACCTCGTTTAGAAACGTGCAAATCTGCAAAAATTATGCTTAGTTTCCCTCTTTTTATCTCATCTCCATAAGTATTACCTAATAAATAGACATTACCTATTCAGCTAAAAATCCAAAAAGCTCCTTCAAATTCATTGCATATTTAACATTATCAAATTTTATAAGCCGTTCTATTATCTTCTCATATTCACC
>DCPV01000082.1 GCA_002323775.1 Firmicutes bacterium UBA1535
AAAGGCGTTATAGCCTTTATAAGAGTTAAAGAGGGACAGGTGAGAAAAGGTACTAAAATCAAAATGATGGCTACTGGCAAGCAATTTGAAGTAACTGAGGTTGGAATTATTTCTCCAACTCAAAAGCCTATTGAATGCTTATATGCAGGTGATGTTGGTTATTTGGCCGCCAGTATAAAAGAGGTAAGAAACTGTAATGTTGGCGATACTATTACAGATGCTGATAATCCTGCTAGTGTGCCACTTCCGGGATATAAGAAAGTTACATCAATGGTTTACTGTGGAGTTTATCCGGCAGAGGGCGAGGATTTCAATGATGTAAGAGATGCTCTTGAAAAGCTTCAGGTTAATGATGCTGCTTTGATATTTGAGCCTGAAACATCGGTTGCTTTAGGATATGGATATAGATGTGGATTCTTAGGGCTTTTACATATGGAAATCATACAGCAAAGACTTGAGAGAGAGTTTAATCTTGATATAATTGCAACTACTCCGAGTGTTATATATAAGGTTTACAAAACTGATGGAGAATTGCTAGTTATGCAAAATCCTACCAATATGCCTCCTACTACCGAAATCGATTATATGGAAGAACCTATTGTCGATGCTTCGATTATGACACCTACTGAGTTTGTTGGATCGATTATGGAATTATGTCAAAATAGGCGTGGTATTTTTGTGAACATGGAGTACATGGAAGCAACTAGAGTTATTATGCACTACAAGATGCCTTTAAATGAGGTAATATATGATTTCTTTGATGCTTTAAAGTCAAAAACAAGAGGTTATGCTTCCTTGGATTATGAATTGGCTGGATATGAAAGATCAGAGCTTGTTAAAATGGATATACTTATAAATGCTGAACTTGTTGATGCTTTTTCAATTATTGTTCATAAGGATAAGGCATATGAAAGAGGAAGAATAATAGTTGAAAAGCTAAAGGACGTTATACCAAGACACTTGTTTGCAGTTCCACTTCAAGCTTGCATTGGAGGTAAAATAATTGCACGTGAGACCGTTAGTGCACTTAGAAAAGACGTTTTGGCAAAGTGCTACGGTGGTGACATAACAAGAAAGAAAAAGCTTCTTGAAAAGCAAAAAGAAGGTAAGAAGCGTATGCGTCAAATTGGAAGCGTAGAAGTTCCACAAGAGGCGTTTTTAGCAGTTCTTAAATTTGATGACGATAAATAACATTAAAATAATTAGCCGCAAAGAACACAGAGCTTGCACTTAGTGTACTTTGTGGCTTTAATTTATGATATTATTATTGAAATCTTTTGTAATATAATATTAGATTGAAATTAATAGTTCAACACAAAACGTACTTGATTTTTTATGTTAAATTACTTAAAATTCAAAGAAAGGGATACATTCAGATGAAAAAGCTTGGTTTATATGTGCATATACCATTTTGCGAAAGAAAATGCAATTATTGTGATTTTTACTCACTGGTAAAAACAAGTGAGATAGAAGATAGGTATATAGATGCCTTGTTATTTGAAATTAAAAGCTACAGTGCTAAATGCAAGAATTATGAGGTTGACAGCATATTTATAGGAGGAGGAACACCTTCTTATTTAAAGCCTGAAAATATCAAGCTTATAATGCAGGAAATAAATAATACATTTTTATTATCCGATGATTGCGAAATAACAATAGAGGCTAATCCGAATTCTATAGATAAAGATAAGGCTTTGCAGTACAAGAGCTGTGGCATTAATAGAATTAGTTTAGGAATACAGTCACTTGATGATAATATATTGAAGGCTATAGGAAGACTTCATAATTCAGATGAGGCGATTGAAGCTATAAGAGCTATAAGAGAGGCCGGTATAAGCAATATAAACGCTGATATTATGTTTGGAATTCCCGCTCAAAATGTAGATAATATAATAAATACCCTATCTAGGATTATTAAGGAGGATGTTAAGCATATTTCTTTTTATTCATTAAAATTAGAGGAAGGAACCCCAATGTTCTTGATGGAGGAAAAAGGTCTGATTAATATCTTAGATGATGATATAGAAAGAGAAATGTACTATGCTGGTCGGGAGTGTATGGAAAACGACGGATATGCTCAATATGAGATATCTAATTTTTCAAAACCAAATTATGAGTGCAGGCATAATATAAAATATTGGACAGGTGGAGAATATATTGGATTTGGTCCATTTGCTCATTCGTGCTTTGAGGATAAAAGATATAACAATATAAGTGATATAAATCTTTACTGTGAGAATTTCAATAATCCAGAAAGATACAGACAGTTAAATGAAGTGCTGAACAAGGAGAGCAAAATCTTTGAATACATAATGCTTGGACTTAGGATGAATAAGGGAATAAGCATTAATGATTTTAATAATAAGTTTGAAATAAACTTTTTGGAGCTATATAAAAATCAAATGGATAAGTTATTAAAAAATAATTTAATTATTTTGGACAAAGACACAGTTAAGCTGTCAAAAAAGGGAATGGATATTTCTAACTATGTTTTTGAAGAATTTTTATAATATTGGAGGAATTGTTGTGGAAGTAGTTATATTAAAATCATTTACTTATAATGAAAATGGAGGAAATGGTGCAGGACTTGTTGTTGTAGATAGCGATATGAGCGAGGAACAAATGCAGGTAATTGCTGCTGATGTTGGTCTTTCTGAGACGGCATTTTTAAAAAGGATAGATGATGAAAGCTTTAATGTAAGATTTTTTACGCCAGTCTGTGAGGTAGAATTATGCGGACATGCTACAATAGCTGCTTTTTGCTATGTAGGTGAAAAATTGATAAAAAATAAAATTGGAAGTCTAAAGCTTTATCAAAATACTAAAGCAGGAAAATTATCAATAGATATAAACTATAAAGATAAAACGGTGGAGAGTGTCTTAATGGAGCAAGCGAGTCCTAAATTTTATGGATACATTGATAATTTAGTAAACTATATTAAAAACAATGAAGAACAAAAATTAAGTATTGCCAGCTCACTGGGAATAGATGCTTCATCTATTGGATTAGCTAATTATAACATAAAGCCTGCAATAGTTTCTACAGGTATAAAAGATATTCTTGTCCCTGTCAAGGATAGACAGATTTTGAATGAAATAAAACCACAATTTGATTTGATTAGTAAGATATCTGAGATAAATGATGCTACAGGCTATCATGTTTATACTATAGATAAAGAGCAGGTGTATGCAAGAAATTTTGCTCCATTTGTAGGTATAAATGAAGAATGTGCAACCGGAACTTCCAACGGTGCTTTAGGAGCATTATTATTTAAAGAAAATATAAAAAAAGGATATTTTGAAGTGCTTCAAGGTGAAACGATGAATGAGCTAAGTCAAGTTTGTGTATATGTTGATGAAAATGGAGTAAGGGTTGGGGGTAAGGCTAAAATTGTTGCTTTAAAATATTTATAAGTTTTTGTTTACAAATTTTAGATAATATGATAATCTTTTCATATATAACATATTTCATATCAAACTTATGGTATAAAATTATTATTCTGTAAATGCAAAATACATTGTATTAATTATTTTGTAAATATGATATAATCGGAGTATGGTATTAAATAATTTATGGAGGTAGTAAATGTTACACGATTTAATTAGTAGTAAAAAGAATCTTTTTAATGCTGGTGTACATACAGAGCTGAGAGCACAGGAAAATAGAAGTAGAGGAATAATGTTATTGTCTGGTGATCTCACAACTAACACTCGTAGCGAAACTTCAGGTATATCGGCAAGGGTCTACAAGAATGGTGTCTATGGTTTTTCATCAATGGCTGAGTATAATGATAACGCTGTCAATTCGGTACTAAAGGCTGCTACTGACAATGCTTTGTTTATGGATAAGCATATCAATAAAAACAAGGCTATGTTTGCATCAATACCTTATGGAACTCACAAAATGGACAATATAATTAAGGATAATGAGCAGAAAATATACATAGAATTCATAAAAGAAATTGATAATTATATTTTGAAGAAATATCCTAATTTGAAAAGCCGTAAACTTGTATATCGTGAGGACTCTATGGAAAAATTGTTATGTACATCAAGCGGTTTTGATGGACATACTATGATACCTCGTTGTTATGTGTATGTATTCTTAAATTCAGAAACAACATCAGGTGAGCCAATAGAATTATATCAATCTATTGGTGGTTTTGGTTCGTTTGGTGATAATTTTAAGGATCCATCAGCTCTATTTCCACAAGTAGATGAGCTATACGAAATGCTTATGCACAAAAGAGAAGGTGTATACGCAAATGCTGGGTACAAAACTGTTGTACTAGGCGGTGATTTATCTGGTATGCTTGCACATGAGGCTGTAGGACATACAACAGAAGCTGATTTAGTGCTTGGAGGCTCTGTTGCAGGTCCGAATTTAAACAAGCGAGTTGCCTCAGATTTGGTAACTCTAGTTGACTTTGCACATACTGCACTTGGCGAAAGAACACCTCTCCCTGTTTATTTGGATGACGAAGGAACTCCAGCTGAGGATACAGTAATTATTAAAGATGGTATTTTGACTGGATATATGAACAGCAGAGAAACTGCAAAGCACTTTAATATGAAACCAACAGGTCATGCAAGAGCTTGGTTGTTCTCTGATGAACCTTTAATTAGAATGAGAAATACTGCGATATTGCCTGGTAAGGATAAATTAGAGGATATAATATCTTCAGTAGAGGATGGGTATTATTTAATTAAAACAGGCAATGGTCAGGCAGATACCACTGGAGAAT
>DCPV01000138.1 GCA_002323775.1 Firmicutes bacterium UBA1535
TTCATCTATTAAATTAGATATTTTGATACCTTTCTCTATACCCTGTTCTGCAATTTTTTTATGGGGTGCAATATATTTAAAATTTTTATCAAGTTCTAAAACCTCTTTTGTTATTTCGCTTTTAAAAACTGGTGAAAAACAATGAGCTGTTCTAGAAATAGTTTTATAGCTTTGTTCGCTTACGATAAAATTAGCCAATTGCCAAATTTTTTCGTTTGTTATTTTTTTATGCATATAAAAACAAGGTGATTTCATTAATCCTGGCGAGCCTACAACTAATATATTATTAGCAATAAGGTCATAATTTTCTTCAAAATAATAATTAGCTGTTAATGCTATATACTGTGAATCTTGATAAATATCCATGTTTGAATTTTCATCATATATATTGCTAGTTTTTCTCTTCATTAAATTATTATATATATTGTCATCTCTTTTAGCTAAATCATAATTTAATATATTGCTACTATCATTGTAATTAACTAAATCATCACAAATTTCTACTATAGTAGATTTCAACGTTATTTTGAACTTATTTATATTATTAAAAATTTCATTTTTATCATTTACACACATTAAGTCGTATTTATTTTTAAAATAATCAAGTCTTTCAATATATTCAAGCAAATTTATATTAAATTTTGCACCTTTTTCCTTCATTTTTTGTTTTATTTTTAAATATTCATCATACGTAATTAATGATTTATCTAATTTTATACCATAATAATCTAAAATGTTACGGCTAATGACTGTATAAATATTTGTAATTCCAATAGGTATGCAAAATTTATCTTTATACTCTTCAAAAATATTATCATAATTTTCAAGTTTTGTATAATCAGCATGTTGTTTTGATAAATCCCACATATCATTTCCATCTTCAATAATAATAATATTACCATTTGCTGCTACAATATTTCTTTTTAATACATAATCTTCGTAAGTCAATTCTTTCTCATTATATTTAACCACATTTAATGGTATATTATTTTTTTCACAAAAACTTTTTATTTCTGCAACAAGATCTCCTATGCTTTCACTATAACCGAAACTAGGACCATAATCATAATACCATAATTGTATTTCAGAATTATCATTGCTTTTTTTATTGCATGATGTTAATGCAAGTATCATTGTTATCATTAGAATAATTGAAATTATTTTTTTTAATATCATGACTAGATTTCCTCCATTGTACACAATAGTTTTAAATTCTAAGACAAAATTTATTTTCTAAATTGGATTAATTTTTAAATTTAATAACCTTTATTTTTACAAATTTTTATATCTCTCTTGAAGATTATTGCTGATAGCTTTTGCTTTAATATATTTTTAATATTATCTATAAAGAATACTAAAGTTTTTAATAAGCTCAGTTATATCCTCATCTAACATTTTATTTATTTCTTTGTTTTTGCAATCATATCCGTTTTTAGATAATTTAGCTATAGTAATTTCAATAAATTCCGTAATTTTATTAGCATACTCTTTATTGGTAAAATAATAATTTGCTAAAAGATTTCTAATTAGTTATTTTTTATACATACAAAAACATGGTGAATCTCCATTTTTCTCCGTATAAAAACTTTATTTATTTATAATTTATAATTTTTCCTTTCATCGCTTAACAAACCTCACTACTTAACTTGATATCCTAAAAAATTTTATTAGTTCACTGTTTAAAATCCATAAATGAAATATAAAATATAATAATTTTTTTAATTATATCATATTTCTATTTTTTTGTGCTAAAAAAGACATGAAATGGTAAAAAAAGACATGAAAAGTTTTTTATTTCATAATCTTTCTATTATAATATAGATATTATATTTTTTTAGATAATAAAATCCATTAATTTTATAAGATTTCATAATGTTATTAAATAAGATAATTTAACAATCAATATAAAATAAGGCAAAAATAAAAAAAGGGCTTGCAAGCCCTTTTTTTATTTCCAGTTTTTTACTCCAAATTCTTCTGAGTCTATGAATTTTCCTTCGCTCCATAGAGTTTCTAGGTCATATATGTCTCTTTCATCTCTGTGGAATACATGTACATATATATCATCCATGTCCAATAAAATCCATCTTCCCTTGTCCATACCTTCTTTATGAAATATTTCATATCCTGCTTTTTTTGATTTTAATTCAATTTCATCAGCTATTGCCTGTGTTTGTCTGTCACTATTTCCACTGCAAATTACGAAATAGTCGCATATTGTGCTTATTTTAGAAATATCTATAACTGCAAAGTTATAACCTTTCTTATCATCGCAAGCATTTAAAATTGTCTTTATTTTATCGTTTATATTTGTCATTAATTTTCTCCTTTTAATTAAATACCCTTCCAACGGTATCTATAGTTTTTTAGTTTTTATAGTATGTTTTGTAATGTCTAATTTGTAGCATTATATAATTTTATTTACAATTGTTTTATAAAGAAAGCTTCCTCTTGTCTTTTTACTTCCCTTACTATATCGTATACATATTTTTTAATATTGACTATGAAATTTTGAGCTTTTTCTTCTCCTGAGGTAATTTTATTCAGAGCCTGCTCCCATTCACCTGTCAAATCTGGCTTTTTTAACTTTTCAGGAACTAGATTTATTAGCTTTATCCCATTTTCTGTCGGAAGAAGATTTTTCTTGTTTCTTTTTATATATCCAACAGATACAAGCTTTTCGATTATACCTGCTCTTGTTGCCGGAGTTCCGATACCTATGCTTTTCATTTCTTCTCTAAGTTCTTCATCTTCAATTTGCTTTCCAGCAGTTTCCATTGCTGTTAGCAAGGTTGCTTCATTGTATGGCTTTGGCGCAGAGGTTTTTTTCTCTAAAAGCTTTAATTCTTCAACCTTGAACACATCATTTTTCTTTATATTGCCAGTTATTTCTCTTTCATTTTCTTCATCTGAAGTGTTGCCATAGGCGGCGCTATCATCAGCAGAATTATCTTCAACGCTATTTTTATTGCTAGGATTTACTTTATTAGCTAAATTAACACTGTTTTCAGTACTGGTTGTTTTGCCAAGAAGTATATCTTCTGTTTCTTTCCAACCAGCAAATGTTACCTTTTTACCTCTTGCCTTAAATTTTTCATCGCCTATAAGAAGTTCTATATCAGTTTGCTCATATTCTTGCTTTTTATCAAGTGCTACTATAAATCTTGTCATAACAAGCTTTAATATATTGCTTTCTCTTTCTGGAAGCTTTATTCTTTCAAGATTTCTAATATTATCAGTGACTATTATAGCGTGGTGGTCTGTAATTTTTTTATCATCAATAACTCTTTTATCAGTATTGATTTTTTGAGATAAAACTTTATCTATACAAGCAACTGCCGGTTTATATCCCTGCTTAATATTTAAAAGCAATGGCTCAAGTTTTGGCTTCATATCAGTGCTTAAATACCTGCTGTCTGTTCTTGGATATGTTGTCAGCTTATATTTTTCATATAAATTTTGCGCTGCTTCCAATACCTGATCAGCTGTATATCCGTATTTTCTGTTTCCATCTCTTTGTAATTCAGTTAAATCATATAGCAAAGGTCTTTCTGTCGAGGCTTTTTTCTTTGTTACCTTTGTTACAATAGCATCTTTGCCTTCACACTTTTTAATTATTTCCTCAGCCTTTTCTTTTTCTTTTATCCTAGTACCATCTTCATTGTACCAAGTTGCTATGAAGCTTCCACAATCTGCTGTAATCTCATAAAATGGCTCTGGAACAAAATTATCTATCTCATGTTGCCTTTGTACTATCATTGCCAAGGTAGGAGTTTGTACTCGTCCTATAGTCAATTTTTGATTATGTTTAACAGTAAAAAGTCTTGTAGCATTAATTCCTACCAGCCAATCAGCCTCTGACCGAGATTTTGCAGATTGATATAAAAGAAAATAGTCCTTGTTATCCTTTAGATTTGCAAAGCCTTCTCTTATTGCTTCATCTGTCATACTGCTTATCCACAATCTTCTCACAGGCTTTTTACATTCAGAGTTAATATATACATATCCAAAGATTAATTGTCCCTCTCTCCCAGCGTCAGTTGCGCAGATAAGCTCATCAACATTTTCACTGTTCATCAGTCTCTTAACTATCTCATACTGTTGCTTTGTGGATTCATTTACAGTATACTTGAATTTATTGGGAAATATAGGGAGAGTGTCCAAATTCCAAGATTTGAGTTTCTGGTCATACTCCTCCGGCATCGCAAGCTGAATTAAATGACCAACACACCATGTTACGATGTAGCCATTGCCAGTCATATAACCATTTTCTCTTTTATTTATACCTAAGACATTAGCGATATCCTTTGCTACTGAAGGTTTTTCAGTTATAATTAATTTCATATTAAACCTTTTTCCCCATTTTTTCTATCTCAATTTTATTATTTGTAACACTTTTATCCTTGATAAAGCTTATACTTATTTTTGACTTTTCTTCAATAATGGCTATATCTTTTTTTAGCTCAGAATTTATTTTATCATAGATTTGATCATTGCATTTTAAGCTTACAAAATTACAGGATGTATTTGAACTTACCTTTTTTAATATATTTTCAATTTTAAACATTATTTGAAGTACTGAAGCTACCTTGCCGCTTCCATTGCAATACTTACAGCTTTCATTCATGGAATCATAGAAATTTTCTTGCATTCTCTTTCTTGTAATTTCCATCAAGTTCAACTTCGTCATTCCAAGCACCTTTGTTTTAGCTTTGTCATTTTTTAAAAGCTCTTTCGCTTTAGAAATCAAAACATCTGAATAATTATTTTCTCTAAAATCAATGAAGTCAATAATTATTATACCGCTAATATTTCTAAGCTTTATCTTTCTTACTATCTCATTAAGTGCCTCTAAATTTATCGCAAGTGAGGTTTCATCCTGTTTCGTGCTTGTACCCACAAATTTACCACTATTTACATCTATTACTGTTAAAGCTTCTGTACTATCAATAATTATGCTTCCACCATTATCAAGCTCTATTTTTCTATTATTAAGCTCATCAATTTGCTTTTCGATATTGAAAATTTCAAATAAATTAGAATAAGAATCTATTACTTTAACATTATCTCCTGCATGGTATTTTAATAAAAGCTTATTGACAATATCCTTAGTTTCTTTATTTTCAACATAAATTTCATCAACACTTGTATTCATGTACTCAATAAACAACTTTTCAATAAGACTGTTATTTTTTTTCAAAAGCTTAGGAGCATACGAATATCCAAATTCTAATTCAATTTTTTTGTACTTATCAAGTAAAATTTCATATTCTTCTCTAAGAATTTCTTCACTAATTTCAACAGCAGAGGTTCTCATAACTATTCCATAATCATCACGAATAATGTTTGAACCAATCTCAAGTAATCTTTTTTTTGCTAAATTATTTTTAATTTTTTTTGATATACTCACCTTTTTATTTTTAGGAACTACAATAAGGTGCTTACTAACCATAGTAATATCAGTGCTTACAGAAATATATTTTTCGCCTATTGGTTCTCTTATAACTTGAACCATCAGTTCTTCGCCTTTTTTAATAATATCATTAATATTATATGTTTCTTTTTTATTCAAGCTTTTTTCTGATATAATTTTATCAGATAACAGTTCGTCTATATAAAGATAAGCATTTTTTTGAAGCCCGATATCAACAAAGGCTGACTGCATTCCCGGCAATATATCTACAACTTTCCCCTTATAAATATTGCCTAGGCAGTTATTTTCATTATTATTTTCATAAAAAAATTCTTCTAAGCTTCCATCTATTAAAAAAGCAGCTTTTTCATATGAAAAGGAATTGCTTATAATTAATTGTTTCATGCTCTACCCCCATTTTAAATAATTATAAAATCGGTTTTAAATTTACATCCAATGCCTCTATCTTCATTGCAGTATAATAATCAATAACAACCGCATTTTCTTCTAATAGCTTTACAAAATCTGAAACCTTCATACTTCCCTCACCAGAAGTCTTAAATACAATTTCTAATTTAGCTTTAATTGGATATTCTAGCTCCACTTTATTATCTTTATTAATTTTTTTTACACTTGCATAATGAATAAAATCTTTTGTATTAATCTCTTTTTTAACAAGTTTATTTTTTGACTTATTCATTTTTTCCTTCATATACATCAAGCCTTCTTTTGTCATTTTAGTAAGCAGATTATTCAAATATTCAATATCAAGGCTATTCGATTCAATATTTATTAAATATTCTGCATAATTAGAAATAGACATGAGAGACTCTTTCCCATCATAATATTTTGCTCCCAATATTCTTATTTTATTTGGCAAGACATTATTTAAAGCATCTACAATTTTTTCTATATCAAGCTTTTCAGTTAATTCAAGCTCAAAGTATTCTCCTATACTCTCAACTCCAAGAGACAGAGGAAATCCAAAGGCTATTTTTATATGAGGATTAAAGCCCTCCGAATATTTAGCGGGAAGCTTTGCTCTGCAAATAGCTCTTTGCATAAGTCTCAAAATATCTAAGTGAGAAATAAATTTTAAATTTCCAGTTTTTGTATATTTACATAATATTTTATACACGTTTACATATACCCCCTACATTTCTTTTGTTAATTCCGCAATTGCTGCATTTTTCTCTACAATTTGGGGTTGTGCTTTCCTTTAATGCTTGCTTGTATTCATCAATCAAGAAGCTTTTTTCAACGCCTATATCTATAAAGTCCCAAGGCAATTCTTCTGTTATTTCTCTTTCTCTTGTAGCATAAAAATCAGTACTTATACCAAGCTCCTCAAAGCTCTCAATCCATGTATTATGCTTATAGCATTCGCTCCAGCCATCAAACTTACATCCTTTTTCCCAAGCTCTGATTAGAACGTCTGCTGTTCTTCTATCTCCTCTTGCAAAAACAGCCTCTAAATAGCTTATACGTGGTGCATGGTAATTAAATACTACTTTTTTATCCTTTATTTCTCTGTCTAACTTCTTTGCCTTATCATAAAACTCATCTATGCTGTTTTGAGCAACCCATTGAAACGGTGTAAATGGCTTAGGTACAAAACAAGCTGCACTTAAAGTAACTTTAAGATTGCCTCTAATTTTTTCACGCTCTCTGTCAAAAAATAAGTCCTTTATCTTATATGCTAAATCTTTAATACCCATTACATCTTCCATAGTTTCAGTTGGAAGTCCAATCATAAAGTAGAGTTTAACTGTAGACCAACCTAAATCAAAGGCAGTTTTAACAGGCTTTAATATTTGCTCCTCTGTCAGATTTTTATTTATTACATCTCTTAGCCTTTGACTTCCTGCCTCTGGTGCAAAGGTAAGTCCTGATTTCTTAACCTCTTGAAGCTTTTCTATTAAATCAAAGCCAACAGTATCAAGTCTCAAAGACGGCAAAGAAATTCCAATATTTCTTTGTTCATATTTTTCAAGAAGCTTTGTTGCTAAATCTCCTATACAGGAATAATCGCTTGAGCTAAGTGAAGATAATGACATTTCTTCGTGACCAGATGCTTCAATAAGATTATCGGCTTGAGATAACAAGGTATCAACACTTTTCTCTCTAAAAGGCCTGTACAGCATACCTGCTTGACAAAATCTGCAACCTCTTAAGCAGCCTCTAAGTATCTCTAAAACTACTCTATCATGAACTGTATCAATATATGGTACAATCATTTTATCAGGGAAATAGCTTTTATCCATATCTTTTATAATTCTTCGTTTTATAATCTCAGGAGCATTTGGATTAAGCGTTCTTCTTTCTTTTATAGTTCCATCTTCATTATATACTACATAATAAAATTTAGGGACATATACACCCTCTATCTGTGCTGCTCTTTCTAAAAATTCTTCCTTTGACAATCCTTCTTTTTTCTTTTGTACATACAAATTGCTTAATTCAAGTATAAGTTCTTCGGATTCACCTATAGTAAATAGGTCTATAATATTATGCAAAGGCTCAGGGTTAAATGCACATGGTCCACCGGCTATTACAAGTGGCATACTGTCGTCCCTATCTTCTGAACGCACAGGTATATTGGCAAGATTTAACATATTCAATATATTTGTATAGCTCATCTCATATTGTAAAGTAAATCCAATTATATCAAAATCCTTTAGTTCATCTTTGCTTTCAAGAGCAAATAGAGGTATATTATTTTCCCTTAACACATCCTCCATATCAAGCCACGGTGCAAATACTCTTTCGCACCAGATATTATCCTGTGAGTTTAATAGATTGTACAATATGTGCATACCAAGATGAGACATGCCAACCTCATAGGTATCCGGAAAAGCAAAGGCAAATCTTAAATCTATATCCTCTTTGTTTTTAATAATCTCGTTTAATTCAGTCCCAACATATCTTGCTGGTTTTTCAACCTTTAGCAAAAGTTTGTCTAATTTTTTAGTATCTATCATTTCTATGTCCATGCACCGATTGCATAAAAACCCACGAAACACTTGTGTATGGACTCGGTACATATCCTTTCTTTATTTTTAATTTCTTTCAACCTTTTATTTTTTCTCCATATTTTCGTTATTTAATTAATTCCTTAATCATTTTAATTTCTTCCTTATGTCCATCATCCTCCAAAGGAGTTTCTAAGAAAAATGGTAAACCCTTTAGCTTAGGATGAGTTATAAATCTTATTAAGGCTTCTAAGCCTATTTCACCCTTACCAATTTCAGAATGTCTATCCTTATTTTTGCCAAATGGCATCATGCTGTCGTTTAGATGAATAGCCTTTAATTTATCAAGCCCCACTACTTTATCAAATTCGTTTATAACTGCGTCCAAATTGTTTACTATATCATATCCGGCACTAAAAATATGGCAGGTATCCATGCAAACACCTATTTTGTCACTATATTTAACACTGTCAATTATACTCTTTAGTTCTTCAAATTTGCTTCCAACCTCTGAACCCTTGCCAGACATAGTTTCAAGCAAAATAGTAGAAGTTATTTCTTCTGTTACAACCTCATTTAATATTTCAGCTATATATTCTATTCCCTTTTCAATACCAAGACCTACATGACTTCCCGGGTGAAAATTATATAAATGTACCGGTAAAAGCTCTAATCTTTCTAAATCTTGTCTGAGAGCCATACGAGCAAAATCTCTTGTATCTTCACTTGCTGAACACAAATTATATGTGTACGGTGCATGACACAAAATAGGCGCAAAATTATTTGCTTCAATAAATTCTTTAAACTTTTTTACATCCTCTAAATCTAATTCTTTAATAGCTCCACCTCTAGGGTTTCTAGGAAAGTATTGAAATGTATTGCTATCTATGCTAAGAGCTGTTTGAGCAGTCTTATAAAATCCTTTTGTTATCGATAAATGTGCTCCAATATTAATCATCTATTTCTTATTCTCCTTAAATTCTTTCCAAATAAGTTTACCACAAAATGAATAAATTATCTACAAAAAAATAAATCACCATAAAATTTATAATTTACAGTGATAGTAAACAAATAATTTTCTAAATCAAAATAATATTTTTTTAAGATTTATTATTTTTTATAAATTCATAACTATCTAAGGATTGTTTGTCAATATGCACATTTTTGGCTTTTAAATATCTAAAAGTGCTTTCAAAAGATTTCATAATAGCTTTATCCATATTTGAATATGCTAATTCTCTGATTTCATCAACTACATCATATTCTCTGTTTGGTTCAATTTTATCAGCTATGTAGACTATTTTTTCAAGCATTGTCATGTTTTCTCTACCCGTAGTGTGGTACAGTATAGCATTAATTATTTCTTTATCCTCAACACCATATTTATCCTTGACTATTTCGGCTCCTAAGCCAGCATGCTCTAAATTTTTAATATTTTTATTATATAGCTTGCCACAATCGTGCAAAAGCCCTGCTATTCTTGCTTTTTCAATATCCACTTTATAGTAAACAGCCAAGTCAACAGCAGTATTCATCACATTTATACAGTGGGTATACAATTTATCACCAACTGATTTTTTTAAATCTTCTTTTATTTTTTCGATATCTTTCATATATATGTCCATGTATCAATTTCATAAAAAACTTAGTCTCTCCTGCTTGGAAAGATGAAGCATTTATGAGTATGCTTGGAACTTATCCTTTCAATATTTTTCTTAAATTATGAATTTAAAGCTCATTAAATATACAACTTATTTTCTTTTATATATTCAACAACCTTTTTAGGTACAAAATCCTCTATAGATTTACCTTCTCTAACTCTCTCTCTAATTTCTGTTGATGATATATTAAGAAGCGGTCCATCTACTAAAAGTATTTCCCCGCCAAACTTATCCACAATTTCTTTAATTTTACCCTCTAAATCATCAGAATAATTAGGTCTTCTAACACTTACAAATTTACATAAGGTCAAAAGCTTTTCAGGATTTCTCCATTTATAAATATCCAATATAGAATCAGCACCTGTGATAAAATAAAATTCTACATTAGGATAAAATTCTTTTAATTTCCCAACAGTTTCAACAGTATAACTAATGGACTTATTTAAAATCTCAATATCAGAAACTTCAAATCTATCATTTCCACTAATCGCCAATTTGGTCATCTCATATCTATCAAGAGGATCTATATTCAAATTATTCTTGTGAGGTGGGGTACCAGTAGGCATAAAAATAATTTTATCTAAATCAAAAATATCTCTTACTTCCTCAGCCATTCGAATGTGTGCATTATGAATGGGATTAAAAGTTCCACCCATGATGCCATATTTTAAATTTGACATTTTAACCTCCGGCAAAAGTGCAGACACTGTCTGCATTCTTTTATATTTCAATAAAACACGATACATCTTTTATTTTGATTACATATTTACATAGAAATTATATCACATAAAAACAGTAAATAAAAGAATTAAAATATTATTAAAAAGTGGCTACATTCAATTTATGTAATAATAGAAAAGATGTATTGCATATTCTACAATACATCTTTTCTATTATACTTAATTATTAAACACCTTGTTTAAACCTAGTATTAATAAAAAAATTATTACTATTACAACAAATATTCCAATCATTCCAAATCCCATGATTGGAAGTGATTTTAAAAATGCTTCAAAATTTATATTCATATTCTATACCTCTCTTACATTCCTAGCATTTTTGATACTATGTTTATTATTAATCCACCGGCGATTACTGAGGCAATTTGTCCTGATACGTTAGCACCTATAGCGTGCATTAGCAAGAAGTTTTGATTATCCTCTTTTAATCCCATTTTATGAACAACCCTCGCTGACATTGGAAATGCTGATATACCGGCAGCTCCAATCATTGGGTTTATTTTTTCTTTTAAGAACAAATTGAGTCCCTTTGCAAATAAAACTCCGCCAACTGTATCAAATATAAATGCAATCAAGCCTAAGCCAAGTATCATAAGTGTCTCTTTTGTTAAGAACAAATCAGCTCTCATTTTCGCAGCAACTGAGATTCCTAAAAATAAAGTTATCAGATTTGCTAATTCTTTTTGTGCTGTGTTTGAAAGATTATTTAAAACACCACACTCACGAATTAAATTACCAAACATTAAGAATGCAATAAGGGCAACAGATTTAGGAGAGAATACTCCTGCAATTACAGTAACTGCTATTGGGAATATTATTCTTGCTCTTTTTGATACATTTTGTGGCTTATAAGGCATTTTTATTAATCTTTCTTTTTTAGTTGTAACAAGCTTAATAAATGGCGGCTGAATAATTGGAACCAGTGCCATATAAGAATATGCGGCTACAATTATAGGCCCTATATAATTACTTTTAAAAAACATCGCAACATATATAGATGTAGGACCATCAGCTGCTCCTATTACTGCTATTGAAGCAGCGTCCTTTAAATCAAATCCAAATAATGATGCCATGCTTAATGTAAAAAATATTCCGAATTGTGCTGCTGCTCCGAATAATAGCATTTTAGGATTTGATAGAAGTGGACCGAAATCTATCATCGCACCTATACCTATAAATAATAACAATGGGAACAATTCATTAGCAATCCCCATATTAAACAATTCATCAATTACGCCTATTTCTTGCACTCCACCGATTATTTGAGTTATAGCACCAGATAAAGGCAGGTTTACCAATATTGCTCCAAAACCCATTGGCAATAAGAGTGTAGGCTCCATATCTTTTGCAATCGCAAGATATATTAAAGCTGCTCCTATTATCCACATAGCAACCTGTTGGATGTTTAAATTACTAAAATTTCCAAATAAAGCTTCTGTCATTTGTTTTTTTCAACCTTTCTTAAGTAATATAGAACTTAGTTCTAATTTTTATGGATTATGTTTTCTATTAGCATCAATATGTACTATTGCCTTTGCAACTTCCATCACGATATTTGTGCTGTTTTGATATTCAAGCATATTATACTCACTATATACCTCTCC
>DCPV01000074.1 GCA_002323775.1 Firmicutes bacterium UBA1535
AATACTGGTATCAAATTATTCAAAGCATTAATTAGATATCTGTATTATATATAGTTAGATAATATCATAAATAAGAATAATTGTAAAATATAATTTTATTTTTGTATTTTAAACTAATTTGTGGTATAATAATCCTTATCATAAGCTTATTTGAGCTTTGGTGAATATCAAATAGCTTACAAGTCTTACAGGCATTGCATAGCAAAGATTTGACAGCAAAGACCTTAATGGCTTATGTTATACATAAATAGCTAAAACGTATTATAAAAAGAGAAGGAAAAACATGATAATAAATAAAATTGTAAATGTGCTAAGAAATAGCATAGCACAGGAGCTTGAAATTGAAGCCGGCGATGAACTGATAAGTGTAAACGGAGCTAGCATACAGGATTATATAGATTATAAATTTCAAATTTCTGACTATGAAATAGTGCTTGAAATAAAAAAGCCAAATGGCGAAATTTGGGAGTTAGAAATTGAAAAAGAATATGATGAGGACTTAGGAATTATTTTTGAAAATCCTTTAATGGACAATATAAAGGTTTGTAAAAATAATTGCATATTTTGCTTTATTGACCAAATGCCAAGAGGTATGAGAAAAACTCTTTACCTAAAGGATGATGATACAAGATTATCATTTTTATATGGAAATTTTATAACATTGACTAACTTATCGGATGATGAGATAGAGAGAATTATAAGATATAGAATAAGTCCTATCAAGGTTTCTGTACACGCAACTGATTTGAATGTAAGAAATGAAATGATGGGCAAAAATGACGGAAAAGACATAATGTTTTATTTAAAGAAGCTAAGTGATGCAGAAATTACTGTTGATTGTCAAATAGTTCTATGTAGAAATATAAATGACAGGGATGTTTTAAATAATACTATTGATGATTTAGTAAAGCTTTATCCAAATGTCAGAAGTGTTGCTGTTGTTCCTGTTGGCTTAACAGATTATAGAGAAAGATTATATAATCTTGAAAAATTTGATAGAGAAAGTTCTTTAGAGCTAATAAGTCAAGTAGAAAAAAAGCAAAAGGATTTATTGAAGCGATATGGAACAAGATTTGTGTTTATAGCCGATGAATTTTATGTTTTAAGCCAAAGTGAATTTCCTGTATATTCTGATTACGAGGAATTTGATCAGATAGAAAATGGGATAGGCTTATTCAGACTTTTGGAGAGAGAAGTAGATGATAGCTTGAAAAATTTGAAAAAAGCAAATACTTCCAGCTCAAAAAAAAGCAATCTTAACAATGAGAACACTTGTGAACTAGACAAAAAATCTTCTAAAAAATTCACAATTGTAACTGGTGTAGCAGCATATGAGCTTATGTCTAAGCTTGTTAGTCGAATTTCTGAAAAAACAGGTATAGAAATTGAGGTTGTGAAAATAATTAATGATTGCTTTGGTAAAAATATTACTGTCGCAGGCTTGGTAACAGGCAATGACATAATAAATCAGCTAAAAGGAAAGGGATACGAAAATCTAATTATACCAAAGGTAATGGTAGAATTTGAGGATAGTATATTCCTTGATGATGTTAAAATTGAGGATTTAGAAAAAGAACTAAACACAAAGGTATATGTATGTGAAGTAAATGGAAAAGATTTGGTAAATTTATTAGTGAATGAGAGAGGAAGATAAAATGGCAAGACCGATAGTTACTATAGTTGGAAGACCTAATGTTGGTAAGTCAACGCTTTTTAATAGATTAGCAGGAAAGAGGATAGCAATAACAGAGGATACCCCTGGTGTTACAAGAGATAGAATTTACGCAGAATGTGAATGGCTAGATAATCATTTTACATTAATTGACACAGGAGGAATTGAACCAAATACAGAAGATACAATATTTGTTCAGATGCGTAAACAGGCTGAGATAGCAATTGATATGGCAGATGTTATACTTTTCATGGTTGATGGTAAGGAAGGCATAACGGGTGCAGACTATGAAGTTGCACAAATGCTTAGAAAATCAAAAAAAGAAATATTACTTATTTGCAATAAAATTGATAAATTTGTAGACGAGGATAACATATTTGAATTCTACAATCTTGGGCTTGGTGATCCAATTTCAATTTCATCTGCTGAAGCCTTGGGACTTGGAGATTTATTGGATATAATAATTTCTAAATTCAAGGATTACCACGATATAGAGGAAGATAAGGATAAAACCAAGATAGCTGTTATTGGAAAGCCAAATGCAGGTAAATCTTCGATAATAAACCGAATAGTCGGACAGGAAAGAGTAATAGTAAGCGATATACCCGGAACGACAAGAGATGCGATAGATACAGAGTTTGAGCAAGACGGTAAAAAATACACACTTATTGATACCGCTGGAATCAGAAAGAAAAGTAAAATATCTGAAAATATAGAGAGATACAGTGTAGTTAGATCATATGCAGCTGTTGAAAGAGCAGATGTTTGTCTGTTAGTCATAGATGCTGTAGATGGTGTAACAGAGCAGGATGCAAGAATTGCAGGTTACTCACATGAAAATGGCAAAGGCATGGTTATCATATTGAACAAATGGGATTTGATTGATAAGGATAATAAATCATTCAACAAATATGTAGAAGAAGTCAGAAATAACCTTGCATACTTAGAGTATGCTCCAATACTTACTATGTCTGCACTTACTGGACAAAGAGCAAACAAGCTTTTAGAGATGGTAGATGAGGTTATGGAGTTTAGAAATCTAAGAATTTCTACAGGAATATTGAATGACATAATAACAGAAGCAGTTCTTATGAACCCTCCAAGAAGTGTTAAGGGTAAAAGACTTAAAATTTACTATGCTACTCAAGTAAGTGTAGCTCCACCAAAATTTGTCATCTTCTGCAATGACAGTGAATTGGTACATTTTTCTTATGTTAGATACATAGAAAACAAGATAAGAGAAAACTATGAGTATAAGGGAAATCCTATTACTATAGAGTTTAAAAATAGAAGTGAAAAATAAAAATATAAGAAGGTGGGGATTAAAGTCAAATGAAATTAATATTAGTTGCTATTATAGCATATTTAATCGGTAACATTTCTTTTTCATTATTGATTAGCAAAATATTTTTTAAGGATGATGTAAGAAATCATGGAAGTGGAAACGCTGGTTCTACTAACATGATAAGAGCCTTTGGATTTAAAATAGGTGTAATTACATTTATTGGAGATGTACTAAAAGGTATGCTGGCAGCATATATAGGATTGCTTATAGCTGGAAAAGATGGCTCTTACATAGCAGGAATTTCAGTAATTATGGGTCATAACTGGCCTGTGTTTATGAAGTTTAAAGGCGGTAAGGGAGTTGCTACAACTATAGGTATGCTATTTGTAGTTTTGCCTTGGATAACTCTTATATGCTTTATAATTGGAATATCAATAGCTTTTGCCGGAAGAATAGTTTCTATCGGCTCGTTGATAGGTGTTACTTTATCAGCCATAGTAGCCATATCTAGGCATTATTATGATATTAAGCTAGTTATGTTTGCTTTGATATATGCAGGTATGTGCTTATTTACACATAGAGAGAACATAAGGAGACTAATTAAGGGCGAAGAAAAGAAGCTTTAAATGAAAAACAATTTATCAAGATTGACTAATCATACTTTATTTAGAATTTAAAAATATAACTTAAATTATTGTGAGGTGCATAATGAAAAAAATTGCTGTGTTAGGCGGAGGAAGCTGGGGAACAGCTTTATCAAAGGTACTATGTGAAAATGGACATGGTGTTAAGGTTTGGCTAAGAGACGAAGCCCAATGCAATGATATAAGAAAAACGAGAATTAATAATAAGTATCTTCCAGATGTTATACTTCCAAGCAACTTATATTTTACTACAGATATGGAGGAAGCCCTAGGAGATAGTGAAATAATTGTCAATGTTATACCAACACAAAATATACGCAAGGTTTTTGATAAAATACCTAAAGAATTTATTAAGAATAAAATCATAATCAATTGTTCCAAGGGAATAGAGCTTGGAACACATTATTTGATATCAGATATTATAAAAGAGGAAAGTATAGACTGTGACTATGTGATACTTTCAGGACCTTCACATGCAGAGGAGTTAGGTCGTGGCTTAGCAACAGCTGTAACAGTAGCCTCTGAATCAGAGGAGGCGGCAAAGACTGCTCAAGATATCTTTATGACAAGCTATTTTAGAGTATATACAAGTCGGGATGTAAAGGGAGTAGAGCTGGGCGGAGCACTTAAAAACATAATAGCTCTTGGAGCAGGAATATCAGATGGAGTTGGCTATGGCGACAATGCAAAAGCAGCTCTGATGACAAGAGGAATCCTAGAGATATCAAGGCTAGGTACTTGTTTTGGTGCGGAATTATCAACATTCCAAGGACTATCAGGAGTAGGTGACTTAATAGCAACCTGTACAAGCCAGCACAGCAGAAACAGAAATGCAGGATTCTTAATAGGTCAGGGACTGAAAAAAGACGAAGCAATTGAAAAAATAGGAATGGTAGTTGAAGGAATAACAACAACATACGCAGCCTATGAGCTAGCAAAGGAAAATAACGTAGATATGCCAATAACCTATGCAATGCACGACATACTAGAAAACTCAACAGATGTAAAGGAAACAGTGACAAGGTTAATGCTTAGAGAAAAAAAGGACGAGTAAGTATTATTTATAATATTACATATCATCATGAATTAAACTGTTTTATTATACAATATCATTTAGTTAAATTATTTTCAATATAAGATTTTCTCAAATATTTAATAAATATCTGAGAAAATCTAAAAAATTGTTTAAGTGAGGGGGAGGAGTATATTATGAATTATAAAAAGGTTTTAATACCTATATACTTTATTGTTTTATTAATTTTAAGTAGTTGTACTTTTAGAAGTGAGAACGCATTAAAACAGGTAAAATACAATGTGACACAAGGCTCTAACTATAAAGACTTTGTTCAGCCTGGCAATGCGAGGATAGAATTTTTGAGTTTATCAACTGAATCTATTAGCTATTATTTTGAAGTTTACAAATATACCGAGGAACAAAGACTTGATTTTATAAATAAGGTAGAAATTCTTCGTAATTACTTAGAAAATGAAAGCGAGGTATCCTTTGAAAATAAGTTATCTATTTATATTAGTGAAGATAACACTCTCCAAGGAATTGATGGAAAGCTTTTTTTAAATGAATTATCTATAAATTCCATTGATTCTACAATTGCTTTTTTACAAGCACTATTTGGAGCAAATAGTAATTATGGCTTGTGCTATGGTATTGCTATTTATATAAATGAGAAATTGTATAATGATACTTCTACAAGTAACATATCTATTGAAGAATTAGGAAAATTCTATTCAATAGATGAAAATATAATTCTAATGGATTTGACAATTCCAGTATTTAAAGATGTGTATTTCACTGGAGAACAAAACAATTATGCGTATGAAACAGCGTATCATTTTACTAAGGATTTAATTAAAAGAAAAGGCTTTAAGGATACAATAAATCTGTTAAATAATTCATCAAAGCTGGACATAAGCTTTGATATTGAATATACAAATAAAAAAAATACTTGGTTAAAAAGTATAGGGGCATTACAAACGTGTGCAGAACCAATAGTTCCTTTAAGATATGAATTAATAATAGGTAATAAAGCAAAAACTTATCCATATGTAATAAATTCGCCTTCAATTAACTCTTATTTTACTATTAAAGAAGGTGAGCTAAGACGTGAAGGTGTTATAATGGACTATGCTTATATTAAATATTACTTAGAAATGTATGAGCAGGATATTTCAGCGCTTAAAAAATATTTAGAACCATATTTTGATACAAATAAAGAAGTAATTGATTGTTATTTTGGAGAAGATAAAAGGCAAAGGAATTATTTTAGTGGAAATTTAATTAAATATGTCACTCCACTAAGGAGAGGAGTTCACGAATACGTGCATTACCTTACTTTATTTGATTATAGGGATGCTGTAGAAAGAAATAAGGATAACGCTTCTGGATGGTTAACCGAGGGGCTTGCAGATTACTGTGATAGTTATTTAGAAGATAAAGATGTTTATAGAATGAAAACTGAAGTATTTAATAAAAATATTAATTACTCTGTTAAGAGTTTATACAATAAAAATTTTGTTGATGTTGATGAAAAATCTAATGAAAGCTATATAAAATTTTATCAAGAGCTTTATGCATATATTGAAAGTAGGAACAGTATTGATTATAAAAATAGTATTGCACGTTTTTATAGTGAAGGCACGCTATATGAAGAATATGAAAAGGAAGGTAGAGACTTAAGTTATGCCGAGGCAAGTTCACTGGTAGATTACTTAATAAACACGTATGGGGAAGATAAATTCTTTCAATTATATAAGGAATATTCAAAATTAAATGAAATATATGGTAAAACATATGAAGAACTGTTGAAAGAGTGGAAAAATGAACTTAATAATAGATATAAATTTGATTGTTTTTTAGGACCAGAGAATTTTAAAATTCCATTCTTTGATAACAGTGAAGCATATATGGAATCAACTAGTTCATTTATTGACATTTTGGGTGGTCATACATATGAGTATGTATACTGTGGATCAGGATTTAACAAGGATAACGAATTAAACCCAGAATTAAATGAGTTTGAAGGACTTGATTTAAAAGGTAAAATTGCATTGATAAAGCAAGATGATATGTATTCTTTTTTTTACTTTTACAAACAAGTTAATAATGCAGCTAAAGCAGGGGCCATAGGGGTAATTGTCTATAGTGATGAGCCTATATCAATATATGGCGCTGAATATTTAAAAGGAACAACAGCAAATATTCCAACAGTTGACATATCAGCAAAAGATGGAAAATATCTCAAGGAAGCTAAAGACAAAAGAATTACAATAGATAAAGACTTTTTTGGAATTATTGATAATAGTTCAACAGAAGATTGATAAATGAGGCATTTTTTATTAAATGCCTTTTTCATTTTTATGTGCATAATTATTAAAATAGATAATAATATTATTTATTAAGCGATATAGAACTTAACTTATAGATTACTGTACATATAGTTATATCAATCGCAAAAAACCAAAGTTTTAATTTATTTAGCTATCTTTAATTTGTCATAATTCAAATTATATATACATATAAATTAATTGTATATTATTATAGGGGGGATTATTATAACTGGTATAGATATATATGAGGATATTGCTAAAAGGACAAAAGGCGAGATATATTTGGGAGTTGTCGGACCTGTGAGAACTGGGAAGTCTACATTTATTAGAAGATTTTCCGAGATAATGATGTTGCCAAACATTGAGGATGAATATGTGCGTGAAAGAGCGAAAGATGAGATGCCTCAAAGTGGTACAGGGAAGACCATAACAACTACTGAGCCTAAATTTGTTCCGGGAAATGCAGTTAAGGTCACCATAAGGGATAATGTAAATACATATTTGAGGTTGATTGACTGTGTTGGCTATATGATACCAGGTGCCTTAGGACATATTGAAGACGAACACCCAAGATTTGTAAATACCCCTTGGAGTGATAAGCAAATACCATTTGTAGAGGCTGCGGAAATAGGAACAAGAAAGGTAATCAAGGAACATTCGACAATAGGAATTTTAGTTACAACAGACGGAAGTATAACTGACATAAACAGAGATAATTATATTATGGCTGAGGAAAGAGTCGTTAAAGAGCTAAAAGAGATTAACAAGCCTTTTGTAATTATTTTAAATACTACTAATCCACATAACGAAAACACTATTGAATTAGCTAAGCAATTAAAAGACAAATATGAAGCTCCGGTACAGCTTGTTGATTGTATGAATTTAAAGGAAAGTGATGTCGATGATTTAATTGGCAAGGTACTTTATGAGTTCCCTATTAGAGAAATTAATATTGATTTGCCAAGGTGGTTTGACGGTTTAAGCATTGAACATCCTTTAAAAAGCAGCTTTATCAATACTTTGAGAGATGATATAGACAAGTGCTATAAAATTAGTGATTTTAATGCAGAAGAAGTTTTCGGGACTGGAAAGGAACTTATCCAAGAATTCTTTGTTAAAGGTATAGAGCTTGGAACTGGAAGCATCAATGTTAAGGTAGAGATTGATAATGCGCAATACTACAGAGTAATAAGTGATATCTCAGGAGTTGAGATAGATGGAGAGCATCAAATATTAAAGCTAATAGAAGAATTATCACAGTCTAAGAAGGAATATGACAGAGTTGCTATAGCTGTAAATGAGGCAAGGACTAAGGGTTATGGATTTGTTAAACCTTGTATTGATGATATGGTAATTCAGACACCTGAATTATTTAAAGAGGGTGGACGTTTTGGAATTAAGATAAAAGCAAATTCGCCGTCGCTTCACATCATAAATGCAGATTTGAATACTGAATTATCTCCAATTATTGGAAGTAAAACTCAGAGCGAGGACTTCATAAAATACATTATGAGCAGCGCAGACGATAATCCTGCTAATATATGGAATGCTGAAATATTTGGTAAAAGCTTATACAATTTAGTTGAGGAACAGCTAGAAGGAAAGCTAACAGCTATGCCTGAAAACGCAAGAAAGAAAATCAAGAGAACAATTGAAAAGATTGTTAATGATGGCAGTGGCAGTATAATATTTATTATAATTTAGCTTGTTGATTTTGTGTGCAAGGACAGTGTTGATGTGCTATTTGATAAAGAATTGATAAAATATGTAAATTTTTATCAATTCTTTTCTTGTTTATTTTTAATATAAATCTTGCAAGATTATCAATGAATATGCTATAATAGGCTTAGTTTAGGCGAAGATGGTGTTTGAGATGTCAAAAAAAAGATTTCGTTTTAGAAATTTTCTTATAATTATAGTATTTTTGGGTGTCTTAGTGAATTTATTTCTTAGATACTACAATGATATTAGTGTGGATATTTTAGAGCTTGATGAATTAGAAGAAACTGTCAGTGTTAATGCTGTAGTTATAAAGGATGAAGTAGTTGTTAATTCTGATAGTTCTGGAAATGTTAATTATCACTATAATGAAGGTCAAAAAGTCAATGGTGGAGCTAATTTAGCAGATGTTATAGGCTCAGAGAATAAAAAAATCTTTTCTCCGAAATCAGGGTTTATTACTTATGTTTTTGATGGTCTTGAAGATAGCTTTAAATACAGTGAAGTTTCAAGTATAATGCCAAGTAGATTGCAAAATATTGAAGAAACTGTTGTAAATACTGCAAACATTAATACTGCTAATAGTGGGGACAAGCTCTTAAAAGTAGTAAATGATTTTGAGTACTATATGGTTTGTCTAGTTAATAATGTAGATATTGCAATGTATGAGGAAAATACATATATAAGAGTAAAATTTGAAGGTTTTGATAAAATAATATTTGGATATTTGGAAAAAATTAATTCTGGAAATGATGAATCTGTTTTAGTAATAAGATTTGACGATTTTTTCCACAAGGTGTATAATAAAAGGATAACAAAGATATCACTCATAAAAAATCTTTTTGAAGGTATAAAGGTTGATAAAAGAGCAGTTGTAGAAAAGGATGGAATTAAGGGTGTGTATATTAAAGACGTTAGCAATATTATAAAGTTTCTGCCTTTAGAGATAATAGGTGGCAACGAAAAATACTATATTGTTTCGCCTGGTGAAAGCATTGCAGATGGTGGCAGAGGAAGAATCACTATTAATGATAAAATATATTCAACAGTTAAAGTCTTTGACAAGCTTGTTTTAAAACCTGACGATGTCTATGAGGGACAGATAGTTGATTAGTTTTGAAAGGATTGTAGATTATGAATATAGCACAAAATATCGCAGATATATTAAAAAGTATTGAAGAATCAGCTAAAAAGCTTGGTAAAAGCTTAGAAGATATAACAGTGATAGCTGTTACAAAAACAGTTGACAGCAGCAGAGCATTACAAGCCTTTGAAGCTGGCTTAAGCGATTTAGGTGAAAATAGAGTTCAAGAATTTGTTAATAAGCATGAAAATTTAAAAAATTATGATATAGATTGGCATATTATTGGACATTTACAAAAAAATAAAGTAAAATATATAATAGGTAAGGTTAAACTTATACATTCTTTAGAGTCATTATCCTTGGCAGAGGAGAGAGATAAACGTTCAAAGCAACATGGTATTGTTACAGATGTTTTGGTAGAATTAAATATTGCCGAAGAAGAAAGTAAGTTTGGTATAAAAAAAGATAATTTAATTGATTTTTTAAAGTCTGTAAAAGAATTTGAAAATATTAGAATAGTGGGACTGATGACAGTTGCACCTTTTGCAGAGAACAAGGAAGATGTTAGATGGGTATTTAAAGAAATGAAACATTTATATGACACAATATCAAATATGAGCTTCAAAAACGTAGAAATGAAATTTTTGTCTATGGGTATGACAAATGACTATGATGTAGCCATAGAAGAAGGAGCAAATATTATACGAATAGGAACTGCTATATTTGGCAGTAGAAGCATATAGTGTCTTTAATTAAATGCTAATAGAGGTTGTTCTATATTAGTGGATTGAAAATAGATAAAAGAGCGAAACTTTTATAGCTCTATAAAAATATTTGAATTTTGGGAGGAAAAAGAGATGAGTTTTATGAATAAAATGAAAAACTTTATAGGCTTAAATGATGTTGAAGAAGATGAAGATTATGAAGAGGAAGTAGAAACAAGCGAATACAAGCAAGCAGAACAGCCAAGACAAGTAAACAACAATCTTAACTCATATGGAAAGAAAGGCAATGTAATCAAAGTTCATTCAAATAGTGATATGAAGTTATTTATCTGTGAGCCTGAAAAATATGAGGATTGTACAAGAGCTGTTGATGAACTGAAAAACAGAAAGGCTGTTGTTTTAAATATTGAGAGCTTAGATTTAGAAGATCAAAGACAGATATTTGAATTTATAAAGGGAGCTGTTTATGCTTTAGAGGCTAGTATACAAAAAGTA
Source organism: Firmicutes bacterium UBA1535 (assembly GCA_002323775.1). Classification (GTDB taxonomy): domain Bacteria; phylum Bacillota; class Clostridia; order Tissierellales; family Sedimentibacteraceae; genus UBA1535. Next base: position 10,970 of record DCPV01000074.1, read on the forward strand.
TCTAAGGGTATATTTGTTATTGCTCCAGTCAATGTTCAGATAGATGGAAGAATGGGCGAAAAAGAAAAATTCGAAAGAAATTTATATTATAATAAATAGTTTGAAATTATTAGTTTTACATTGTGAATTTTGCAAAAATTCAAACTGTATAGCTTTTATTTGAATACAAATTTTTAGACTTAAATAAGGAAGATGGGAGTATAAATTAGTAATATATATGGCAAGACGATTAGTTTTAATTTTAGTAAATATTGTTCAATTTGCAATATTAGCAAGAGTGGTATTATCATTTTTTCCAGATTTAAGATACAATAGATTTGCAGATATAGTATATAAAATAACTGACCCTATCATAAAACCGTGTCAAGAGATTTTATATAAAATTGGACTAGGTAATACTATGTTTGATTTTTCACCTATACTTGCTTATTTTATCTTAAGGGTTATAGTTTACTTAGTCTTTTTAGTTTTGTAATTAATAATAGATTTATGGTATAAAATGGTAAGCGTTTTAAAAGTTATATAGAAAGTAGTTGCCGTGTTTATGTATTTAAGTTTACTTTTTTAGGCGAATTTAGATATGTAACGCAATAGGTGTATAGCATAATTATGAAAGATTTTACGAAATATTATGATTTTATAACTGACGAGGAGACAAGACTGTCAGTTAGAAAAGTTGCAGATAAGGCTCTATTAGTTTCAAAAAATTGTAGTCCTCTTTCTACAGATTTTGTTAATCAAAATGTGATTGATTATAGTATTCCTATTATTAATAATTTTGATATCAATTATAAACTTTTCCCAAACTATGAGCATAGCGAGAGGAAAAGTTTAATTTTATATCCATCCTTTGAGGACAATGTGGATGAAAGTGAATTTATAACAGCACTGAGGATAAACAATAGATCAAAGTTTAAAGAGCTTGATCACAGTAATTATTTAGGTTCTTTGATGAGCCTTGGCATAGAAAGAAGCAAGATTGGCGATATATATGTTCATGACAATTATGCAGATGTAATTTGTCATGCAGATTTAGCTGATACTATAATTTATAATTTAGAACAAATTGGAAGAAATAAAATTGAGATTGAAAAAATAGATGTTGGGAATGTATCATTTAAAGAGCCTGATTTTGTTCTTTTGACTATTAATGTTAGTTCGATGAGATTGGATAATGTTGTTAAGGCTTTAATAAATAAATCTCGTGATATAGGAACTGATTTGATTAAAGCAGGTGATGTTAAAGTCAATTTCGTACCTGAAGAAAAAGCATCGTTATTACTTGAAAAAGGTGATTTAATATCAGTTAGAAGGTACGGGAGATTTCTAATATATAATGAAAACGGAAATACTAAAAGCGGTAAAATCAGATTAGAAATTAAATATTATACCAATGTTAATTCGAAGAATTGAAATTATGCTGATTCCAAGAGCTAGCTAAAGTAAATTAGGGAAATTAATAAGATATGGATATTTATAATAATTTGATATAAGAGATGATTTGTTGATTTTTAAATGCAAATATTTAATATACAAGCGAAAGGATTATAAAAAATGAAAAACATTGGAATTATTGGTGCTATGGAAGAAGAAGTAGCAGCACTCATAAAACACTATGGCAGTACCCAAAAGACTAAATTTTTAGATTTTGAATTTAATATTTTAAAATATAAGGATAAAAAAATAGTTGTTGTAGTATCAGGTATAGGTAAAGTAAATTCTGCTATATGTACACAGCTTCTGATAGACAGATTTAATGTTGATTGTGTAGTTAATTCAGGGATAGCTGGTGCTATATCAGAAAAGCTTGATATTGCAGATATTGTTTTTTCAAGTGACTTGATTCAGCATGATGTAAATGCTGTTAATTTTGGATATAAAATAGGTCAAATACCTAGAATGGGTGATAATTATATATTTAAAGGAGATAAAAATCTTCTTGATAAAATGGAACAAATTGCTCAAAATAAGGATATTAAATATTTTGTGGGCAGGATTGTATCTGGTGATGAGTTTGTTTCAACAAATTCTAAAAAGCAGTGGCTAAAGGATAGCTTTGATGCAATGTGTACTGATATGGAAAGTGCTTCAATTGCTCATGTTTGCTTTTTGAATAAGATTCCATTTATGGCAATAAGATGTATATCTGACACAGCAGATGATAGGGCAAATATGGTATACAAAGAGTTCGAAGAAATAGCACTTAAAAAATGCTTTGCAATATCAAGTGCTTTAATAGAGGAGATATAAGTATGTATATTATATACGGATTAATAACCATTGCTTCGATAATATTAGACCAAATTACGAAATATTTAGCGGTCATAAACTTAAAGGATAAAGTTTCCTTTCATATTATTGGAGATTTCTTAAGATTTACATATGTTGAAAACAGAGGTGCGGCATTTGGTATGCTGCAAAATCAAAGATGGTTTTTTATAATTTCTACAACTGTATTGACAATTTTATTGATATACATGATTTGGTTTAATAAAAAGATTACTAATCCTGCAAAATTGGTTTTATCACTTGTATTTGGCGGAGCTATGGGAAACTTTATTGACAGATTGAGACTTGGATATGTTGTAGATTTTGCTGATGTTAGGTTTGGTAAATTCTATAATTTTCCAGTGTTTAATGTAGCGGACAGCTGTCTTGTTGTTGGTATCGGAATATTAATTTTATTGATTTTATTTAATAAGTTTGAGAAAGTTGAATAATGTTAGTATTTGGATTTAATTTGTTTTGATTGTTATTTAACATAAATGTTGTATATTAGTATAAAAAGGAATGAAATTATTAATGAAAGAAATTAAATTGATTTCTGAAGAAAGAGATATAAGAATTGATACCTATATTTCATCAAAGCTTGAAGATTTATCAAGAAGTGCTGTTCAAAAATTGATAGAAGATGAAAATATTAAGGTAAACAATAAAATAGTAAATAAGAACTACAAACTAAAATTAAATGATGAGATAAATATATTGATGCCCAAGCCACAGGTTTTGGATGTGATAGCAGAGGATATAGCACTTGACGTTGTATATGAGGATAATGATGTTGCGGTAATAAACAAAGCACAAGGTATGGTAGTTCATCCTGCGGCAGGTCATTATACAGGAACATTGGTAAATGCACTTATGAGTAAACTGGATGATTTGTCATCAATAAATGGAGTTTTAAGACCTGGAATTGTTCATAGATTAGATAAAAATACTTCAGGTCTTTTAATTATTGCTAAAAATGACTATTCTCATAATTATTTATCGGAGTGCTTAAAAGAACATTCGATAAATAGAATATATTATGCCTTGGTAGAGGGTGTAGTTAAAAATGATAGTGGCGTAATAAATGCACCGCTCGGGAGAAGCGAAAAGGACAGAAAAAAAAGATGTGTAACAACTAAAAACAGCAAGGAAGCTATAACTAATTATGAGGTTATAAAAAGATATAGAGCATATAGCTTGGTAAAGCTAAAATTAGAAACAGGCAGAACACATCAAATTCGTGTACACATGAAGTATATAGGACATCCAGTAGTTGGGGATGAGGTGTATGGCAAGGAAGATAAAAAATTCGGACTGAAAGGACAGCTTCTACATTCAAAATCAATTGGCTTTGTACACCCAACGACAAAGGAGTACATGGAATTTGATTCTGAATTGCCGAATTATTTTGTAGATGTTTTAGAGAAATTAGAAGAAAGGAATACCTATAAATGAAAATTAAAGCCTTAATAATGGATGAGCAAGCTATAAAAAGAGCTATAACAAGAATAACGCACGAGATAATAGAAAAAAATAAAGGTGCTGGAAAATTGGTAATTGTCGGTATAAAAACACGTGGTTGGCCTTTAGCACTCAAAATTAAAGAGTCTATCATGAATATTGAAAATGTAGATGTTCCTGCATTTCCACTTGATATAACTTTTTATAGAGATGATTATGAAAAGGACTATGAAGAACCAAAATCAGTAGAAAAATTCAATTTTGACATTAAGGATAAATCAGTTATTTTAGTGGATGATGTACTATACACTGGAAGAACTGTGAGAGCGGCACTTGATGCCATAGTCGATAATGGCAGACCAAACAATGTACAGCTTGCAGTGTTGATAGATAGGGGACACAGAGAATTACCAATTCGTGCAGATTTCATTGGCAAGAATGTTCCAACAAGCAGAGATGAGAGAGTAAAGGTATATCTTGAAGAATTAGATGGGAAATCTCAGGTTGTTATTGGAGAACCAACGAGTTAAGCGTTTAACAAAAACAGCTTTTATCTTAAATTAAATGAAAAACTATATACTTTAGAACAGATTTGAAATAACCAAAAAAATGAAATCTGTTCTTTTTTTATAAAAAACAAAATTATTGAGAGTATACAGTAAAGAAAGAATGAGTAGTTTTATTTTAAATGTTTTTAAATTTTTATATTGACGCCAAACAAAAAGTATGATATAATGCAAAATAGCAGAGAACATCCAACATAATACAATAAAATATTAAAATGGAGGTATTCACAATGATGACCAGTATGTTGAAACTTAATCTTAGTAATGGCATTGTAATTGAAACGAATACTCTAATGGTTGGTTTAGTAGCGTTTTTAATGCTTTATTCTTTAAGCATTATCAGATACGCTATTAAAATGAATTTCTGCATTAAAGTTAACTTTTTGACACTTGAGAGTCCAAGGGGTTCAAGTGCTCAGGTTAATTATTACGACACGATGTTAAAGTACAAAGATAAAATGTCGGCGATAGCTCCCATTATATCGTTGAAACCAAGAAATATTTTAGAATGGGTTATGATATTTTTTAAAAAATCTAAGTAAGTATTAATCTAGGAGGAGCATTTTGAGTTTAGCTAAAAGTACAATAGGATAGTCGAGATTAAATTGTTAATAATATTTAATCTCGACTATCTTATTTTTTGCTTTTATTTCTTAAATATAAATAATGCAGGGAGTGTTTTTAATGGTGGAACAATCTAATTCCTGTAAATGCCATAAGCATGTCATATTTGTTACAGCAATCTATAACAGCGTCATCTCTAACGGAACCACCCGGTTCTGCTATATATTTTACACCGCTTTTTTGCGCTCTTTCGATATTGTCGCTAAATGGAAAGAATGCGTCAGAGCCAAGAGCTACATCTTGCATTTTGTCAAGCCACTTGCGTTTTTCTTCTTTTGTAAATACTTCCGGCTTTATTTTAAATATAGTTTGCCATATATCATCGGCTAGAATATCCATACAATCATCGCTAATGTAATTATCAATTGCATTGTCTCTGTCAGCTCTGCCGATATTGTCTGAAAATTGTAAATTTAATACCTGAGGAGCCTGCCTTAGCATCCAATTATCTGCTTTTTGTCCTGCTAATCGAGTGCAATGTATTCTTGACTGCTGACCAGCACCTATGCCTATAGCTTGACCACCCTTAGCATAGCATACAGAATTTGACTGAGTATATTTTAATGTTATTAATGCAACTGTTAAATCCAGCTTTGCTTCTTTTGGAAGCTCTTTGTTGTTAGTCACAATATTATTTAACAATTCTTCATTTATTTTAAGCTCATTTCTGCCTTGTTCAAAGCTTATTCCAAATACATCCTTATGCTCTATAGGTGCAGGGACATAGTTTGGATCTATTTCTATAACATTGTATTTTCCACCTTTTTTTGACTGTAATATTTCAAGGGCTTCTTCTGT
>DCPV01000237.1:0-510 GCA_002323775.1 Firmicutes bacterium UBA1535
TTGGGTGCAATAAAGGACCTTCCTGTAGATTTTATTAAAATTGACAAAAGCTTTTTGGAAGATATTGATGAAAAGGGCGAAAAGCTTATTACCAGCATCTTATCGATGATAAGGACATTAGGAATTTTCAGTGTTGCTGAAGGAGTAGAGACTAAAGAACATGTTTCATTTTTGAAAAAAGCAGGCTGCGACATAGCTCAAGGTTTCTTTTATTCAATACCTGTATCTGTAGCTGAATTTGAAAAAATTATCTCTAAGGATAATTTAAGCTATTAATTTGTATAAATAAAGAATTAACATAAAACAATTATAAATTTCTTGTTATAATTGTTTTTTTGTGTTAATATTATAAAATACAGCTTACACACACTTTGGAGGTGTTTTTATTTGGAATACGAAAATAGAAAGAAATTTTTAATAAACGTTGCATATCTTGCCTTAATTTTGGCTATTGCTTTTGTAATTGTAAAATATGGTTTAGGACTGGTCTCACCATTTTTATTTGCATTT
>DCPV01000237.1:628-1159 GCA_002323775.1 Firmicutes bacterium UBA1535
TTTGTGGTCGCATATCTTATTAGAAAACCGGCAAATTTTATAGCATCTAAACTAAAAATCCCATATAAAATCGTGGCAATTTTATTAGTGCTTATATTTTATTTAACAATTGGGCTTTTGATTTCTATTATTGGTATAAAGCTATTTTATACAGCTCTTGACTTAATTTATAAATTACCAAGTTTATACTACTTACGTATACAACCAGCTTTAGAACTAAGCTTTAATAAGATAGAGGATTTAATTTTACAGCTAGATCCTACATATTTAGAAAATGTAAATGATATGTTTAATCAAACTATTAAAGGCTTGGGACAATCGATAACAAGTATTTCAATGAAAACAGTGACATTCTTATCTGTTAAAGCATCTTCGCTACCTGCTTTATTTGTTAAAGTATTGATAACTCTTATTTCTACATTTTTTATTGCAAGTGATTATGAGAACTTGTCTAAATTTATGTTTAGACAGTTATCTGGTAAGACAAAAGCTATTGTTTTAAACATAAAAGATTATATAATCAATACCTTG
>DCPV01000237.1:1323-6088 GCA_002323775.1 Firmicutes bacterium UBA1535
GATTATATAATCAATACCTTGTTTGTTGTCATACGCTCATATATTCTGATTATGAGTATAACATTCGTAGAACTATCAATAGGTCTGTCAATAATTAGAATAGAAAACGCAATTTTTATTGCTTCCATTGTTGCAATAGTTGATATATTGCCTGTCTTAGGAACCGGTACTGTTATGATTCCTTGGGCTCTTATAACCGCTATACAGGGTAATGTAACAAGAGCTGTATCATTGTTGATATTGTATTTAATTATTACAGTTATTAGAAATATTGTAGAGCCTAAATTTATAGGAAAGCAAATGGGACTGCATCCAATTGTAAGCTTGATGAGTATGTTTGTCGGAGCAAAATTATTTGGAGCAATCGGATTGTTTGGAATGCCAATAACAATTTCTTTATTACTTCATTTGAGCAGAAATAAGACTATAAAGTTTTTTAAAATAAATTAATCTGTTTAATTTATTAACCAACAGGAATGCACTTGCATTTTTGTTGGTTTTTTGTTTTATTTCCATATTTAAAGACTTGTAATTTTGATTATAGTATAATAAATTATATTAATCAAGTATACATATCGGAGAAGTTTACATATGAAAATAATAAAACAAATAGCTTTTATGCTTATACTCTGCATAATTATTACAGGTATGGATAAAATTGCATTTGCAAATGATCGAGTAAATATGACATATCTGTACAAAGGTACTACAAATGATTTTAGGACACAAATATCTAAGACGAATGGAGCTGTTGATGTAGTACTGCCTAATCTATTCAATATAAAAAGTGACGGAAGCATAGATATAAATAATGTCATTGATAGGCAGTTTATAGAGGACATGCACAAAAAAGGAATTAAGGTTGTTCCTTATATAAGCAATCATTTTGACAGAAACTTAGGGCGGAAAGCACTTAGTAATTACATTGCATACTGCAATGCGGTGGCAGCAGTGGTTAAAGAATACAATCTTGACGGAGTCAATATTGATATTGAAAATCTGACAGCAGGCAATGGAGCTTCTGTCGAAGATGCAAGCTATGACAGAGAAAATTTTGTTCAGTTTACAAAATATCTTCGCTCGGTTTTACCAGAGGGAAAAGAGCTGTCCATGGCAATAGCTGCAAATCCAAATGACATAAAAACAGACTGGCCGGGTTCTTATGACTATGAAGAACTTAATAAATACGTAGATACATTTATAATCATGACTTATGATCAGAGTTATCCGGGTTCAAAATCAGGTCCTGTAGCTGGCTATGTATTTGTTGAAAATAGCATAAAAACAATGCTGAAATATGTTTCACCGCAAAAAATCATATTAGGAATTCCTTTTTATGGAAGATATTGGAACGATAAAGAAGCAAGAGGCGGTGAGGCTGTTGTACTTAGAAGCATTAGCAGCATAATATCAGCATTTGGAGCTGATGAATATTACGATACATATAATAGAACTCCTTATCTTAAATTTTCTGTTGGAAGAATAGGAGCAACATATTCATTTTCTGGTAAAAAATTTTCCGTTGGAAATTATATAATGTATTATGAGAATGAAAGATCACTTAAAGAAAAATTAATTCTTGTTGAAAAATACAATCTAAGAGGGAGTGCTAGCTGGGCCTTGTCTCAGGAGGACACTTCAATATGGGACAATTATAGAAATTGGCTAAATGGAGTGTACTACCATGATACTAAATATTCCTGGGCAAAGGATGAAATAAGGGAAGTCACAGCAAAGGGATATATGACAGGTACAGATATCAATAGCTTTGAACCGGAAAAATACATAACAAGAGAGGAATTTGCAGCAGTTTTGTCAAGGGTTTTCGGATATGGAACTGTTGTAGTTGATAAATCTGTTTTTCGTGATGTTAAATCATCAAACTGGGCGTATAATTATATTAATACTATGTATTCTTATGGAATAATGAAAGGAAGCGGCGGCTACTTTAACCCCAAAAGCTATATAACAAGAGAAGAAGTTGCTGTTAGTCTGTATAGAGCATTGAAAGGCTATGCGGTATATGCAAAAAACTATTTTTATGACTTAAGTGAAGATAGATGGTCAAAGCAGTATATTGATTTTTGCGTAGCAAAAGGTATATTAAACGGTTTTCCTGATGGTTCGTTTAAGCCCTATAAAGAAATAACAAGAGCAGAGATTGCTAGAATATTGGTGAATTTGAAATAAGCTATTTTAATTTGAAAATCAACCTAAAATTAGTATCGTTTTCACAAGAAAATACACTTAACTATTTTAAAAACGTGCCGAAATATATTATATAGTCATTAATAAAAATATTCGTATTGGACAATTTTACATTTGTATTTGATATACGTAATTATTATTGTTGTAAAAATTAGGAAAATGTTATATAATTAAATAAGGTTTATTATAATTTATTTAGTGTAAAGCATTGTTTTTATTACTTGAAAGATAAAGAGAGGAAGATTATATGCAAGCATATATTGTAAGACAGCCAATTTTAGATGAAAATCAAGAAGTTTTAGGATATGAGATATTATATCAAGAGAAGATAAATGATACGCAAGGTAAGAGTACAGATATTAAAGCTGCCTCAGCAATTGAGAATTTCTTAACTCAATTAGATAGTGATAAGTTTTTAGCTGGAAAGATGGCATTTATAAATTTCACACCAAATTTACTACTTAGAAATATACCAAAAATATTTTCACCTCAAAAGCTTGTAATTCAAATTGATGATGATACTATTATCAATCCTGCGGCACAAAGTCAAGTGTATGAATACAAGAAAAAAGGATATAGTATTGCTATTAATGGTTTTGAATTTGCACTACGATATTTTTCTATATTAGACGTAGTTGACATTATAAAGGTAAACATAGCAGGAAATAGAGAATCCTTACCGAATATAGTAAATATAGGAAAAAGCTTCAATAAGGATTTGATTGCATACAATGTAGATGATGAAGATAGCTATAAAATAGCTAAAAAATTAGGCTTTACATTTATGCAGGGCTCATATGTCGCAGAAATGGTTCCTACAGCTATACATAAGCTAGACCATATGCAAAGTAACTTCTTCCAATTAATGATTGCAGTTACTAAAGATGAACCTAATGTTGATGAAATTGAAACTATAATTTCAAGAGATGTAACTCTTACATTCTCTTTGTTAAAGCTTGTAAACTCTGCGTACTTTGCATTAAGACACAGAGCGAAATCAGTAAAACAGGCTTTGGTTATACTAGGCTTAGGACAGCTAAAACAGTGGATTTATCTACTTAGCTTCAAGCAAGATGATGGAAGTATGCCTGATGAAATGATAAGAATTTCATTCTTAAGAGCTAAATTTGCTGAGGAGCTGCTTACATTTGCTAAGGATATGCCTATATCAAAATCAGAAGCTTATTTAATCGGTATGTTTTCTACTCTTGGTAAGCTTATGAATGTTTCATTGGAGGAGGCACTTGTTGAAATATCTGTTTCTGATGAAATTAAGCTTGCTTTGACAAAGCAAGAGGGCAGATCTGGCCTATTGTATATGCTTGTTTTATCATATGAAAAAGCAGATTGGAAAAACATGGCTTCATACGCAGAGCAGCTTGGTATATCAGTAAACATTGTTACTCAAAAATATTTCGAGTGTGTTGAATATGTAAACACTATATGGAAAGACTTAACAAGAACAAGTGAAGAAATAGAAGCAAGCGAGAGAGAAGAATTAAACGAGGGAAAAAAAGCTGAGAATTAAAAATTCATATTGATTATACATTAAAGTAGTGTGGGCGGTGATTTACTCCGCCCATTTTAAAATAATTATGTTAATAAGATATATAAAAAATTAATGCAAGGGGTAGTCTATGGAGAGATATAAGCTTATTTATAATCCTTCAGCTGGAAAAGAGGAAGCAGCTAATAGAGCCTTTCAAACGGCTAATTTAATCATGAATAAAAATGATGTTGAATTTACTTTTTATGCTACAAAATGCAAGGATGATGCGATGAACAAAGCGATGGAATCATGTGAGGATGGATATGACATGATTTTTTGCTGTGGAGGAGATGGCACAGTTCACGAGGTTGTAAATGGAATGATGAAGTGTAAAAAGAAGTCAAAGCTTGCAATTCTACCTGCCGGAACAGTAAATGATTTTGCAGGATTTCTGGAAATGCCGGATTCAGCTGAGGAATTTTATGAAGTATTTGATAAGCCTAAATTCAAAGAGGTTGATGTTGCAAAAATAAACGATAGCTATTTCATGAATGTTTTGATGGGCGGAATATTCGCAAATATACCGCATAGTGTTTCAACAGATGAAAAAACTATATTTGGGAGAATTGCGTATTATTTTCGAGCACTTTTGGAAATTTCGGAGCAAATTGAAAACTCATTTGATATTAAATTCACTATAGATGGTCAAGTATATAACATAGATACACACTTGTTTCTAATTAGCAATACTCCCGGAGCCGGCGGATTTAAAAATTTGTGTCCAGATGCAAAGATTGATGATGGCTTGTTAGACATAGTGATATTTGAAAAATCCTCACACTTGGATTTAGTTCAGATATTTGCAGGAGTTTTTGGTGGTCAGCATGTAAATCATCCTAAGGTAAGGTATATGCAGGCAAAAAATATTTTGATAGAGTCTTCTGATGAAAAATTAGTTTTGGATGTTGACGGAGAGCAAGGCGGTAAAATGCCAATTAACGTTTCTGTAGAAAACAAGGCTTTGAAAATACTAATTCCATAAAATTAATAGAGCGAAACTTGTTTCGC
>DCPV01000231.1 GCA_002323775.1 Firmicutes bacterium UBA1535
GTCCCTCAGTGAATCGTGGTCGGTTAGTTCCTGTAGTAGATTTTTTTTCAATTATTTTACCATCCACTATATATTGGAATACCGGATAATAATTGATTCTTGTCGTCTTTTTAGTATTTCCATCATTGTCTGTTTCAGTACTTACAGACTCCTCTTTACTCATACCAGTAACCTTTCCCATTGTTGGCATAGTACAAACGCTTTTTAAATTTTTGTGCTTTTTGTAAAACGAAAATCCTATTAAAAAAAACACTACTCCTAACAAGATAATAATAACTGACATCCTAAAATCCTCCTTTAATTTTGTTTTTCAAATACTTCAATTACTTCTCCCACAATATTGTGGTCTTTTGATATCTCATCTTCTGTTAGCATGAAATATTGTAACCATTCTGGTGAATCCGGCATACCCAGCTCATCAGACCATGTTACATCAACATGATAAAAACCTGTATCAAGCTTTACCTTGTTCCACATATGCCCAACACCATCTACAACACCTTCAACACATGCACACCACAAATCAGCTCTCTCGCACAAAGCCATAAATCCTCTTGAATATCCTTGACATATAGAATAGCCTCCCACAATAGAGCCATATGCAGTACCATTCTGCCAGCCCCCTACACAGTCATAGTCATAATCTGTGGAAAGTGAAATCACAGTAGCAAGGTATCGATATTTGTCGTATGTCGAAAGTTCTTCAGGCATACGTCTTACGATACGTTCACAAATCATGTCAAATCTGACTTTTTCCTCACGTAGTAAATCTATATCTGTTTTTTGCTGTTCAGCATCCCAAGGCATAAAATATTTTGACTCCAAGGCAACAGTATTTTCACCTTCAATTACTTCATTAATCATAAAATAGTTTTCCAAATCTGCCCAATCTAAAGCAATGGCTCCACAAATATACATAAGCCTGTCAAGAACATCATACCCATATTTATCTGCCGGATATGAAAAATATTCAAGCCCTGCAACCTTCGGAAGTATCTCATCATACAAGGATTGTTCCTCGGTACTCAATGTATCACGTGCCAGCTTTTTTTCAAATCCGAAAACAGAGCTAGAAAGACCATCATTCTTTACAGTATTTATGATTTCAAGAGCTTTATCTATTATCAAATCAATTTCAGCGTAGGTTTTATCCTCTTTATTATTGCTGTTCTCATATTTGTTGTCATCTTGTCTGTAATATTCTCCTGCAAATATTTCATGTTCCTTTTTATCATTGCCATTTCCTATTTGCTTTGCGATAATCAATTCTGAATCCTGACTTAGCTCAAAGATAATATCCATGTACTCTGCTATAAATTTATTATCTTCGTAGACAGCAGCAATCCCATCAAATTTTTCTCCATTATTTGTTTCAAATGTAAAAACAAAATTTTTTCCATTGTAGCCAGTTACCCCAAGTATAACCTCATTTGACCTGTATGTGCCCCACCAATTCGCATCAGAATAATTTTTTGTTTTCAATAATGTCCAATCATTATTTATAATATTATTTCTCCATACTTCACCTTTTTCAGTTACAGCAAAATGAGCTTCAACCAAAAGTTTATCATCAGTATTTGTACCCCATGCAAAGTACCACACTTTTCCATCAGTTTTAAAATCTCCACTTTCTTCTATAATAGCTGTATTATTTGTTTCATAGCCTGCTATTTTCAGTTTATCTAATAAAAAATCTGATGCTTGCTGTCTATCTGTAATCTGAAAAATGTCCTTATCATTCAAGTTTAATTTTTGACTTGGCACAACTTTATTACATGATACTAAAAAGAGTAAAACCTCTATAATAATAACTATTAATAAAATGTACAATTGCTTAGATACTTTCTTCATTCAAATATACTTCCATTTCTGTAAATTTTAGTTAAATACGCTCTGAATTATATTATATATTTTATTTTAAAATTTTGTAATCACCCATTGGGGTGATTTAATGAAAATATTTTATAAAAAAATACACCCTACAATTATTTGTAGAGTGCGAAATTAATTTTATTTAAATTTATAAAGTTCTTTTATTAGATATCCTTAATCTCTAACATTATCAGCTGTGTTTTAGAGGATATTCCTAACTTATTATATATTTGCTTAATATGCGTTTTTACAGTGTTTACAGATATAAACATTTCTGTTGCAATTTCAGTGTTTTTTAATCCTTTTTTAATCATTTTTATTATTTCTTTTTCTTTTGGAGTTAGATAAGATTCCAACTCTGATGATTTTGTTAATTTATCAATAGAATCAGCCAATTTTTCTGATAAATGCGCTATATTATTAAAATTCGTCTTATCTAAAACTAATATTTTGGACAACAATTTTGATATCCCCTTATAATTTTCTGCAAAAGGTATATATATTCCGTCCGGCATAGCCATCTCAATAGCAGATTTCAATGAATCTATAGCTTTTTCTTGCTTCCCGGTTGCATTAAAGGCAAATGTCATATAAATTTTAGCATAGATTTGGGAGAGAATATTCGGAAAAATTGATGATATCGCAAGCATGTGCTGGCATGCTCCAATTAGCTTTAGATATTCTTTTTTATTTAGTAAATAACGACAATATATTATATATGCAAATGGCTGTATCATTATAACCATTCTTCTATCATTTATATCTCCCTCCGCTATCCATGGAGCTATTTCATCTGTTTTACCCAACAGAAGATTTAGATATGCCTTTGACATGGCTAAAGTATAACGGCACAAATCCTCAGTGTTTTGTCTGGAACATTCCTCAAATTTTACAAGAAAATCTTGAAGTTTATTTTGATCTCCCTGCAATATAGCTATTTGTGCTAGTAAAAACAGTCCGCATTGATAAATGCTATTTTGTCCCTTATTATCAGCATTAATCAATGCCCTATGACAAACAATCTGCGCTTCCTCAATTTCACCTCTCATAAAATGAGCTTCTGCACGCATTATATCCTCAGCTCCGGTTCCATGACCACTTGCAAGCTCATAGTAAATAGGCATGCACTCATCCATTTGAGAAATCTCTTTATCTAAACCTCCTACCTCACGATGGTAAAGACAAAATATAGAAGGTGAACCGAAGGTCCAGCTACTTTTTATATTTATTAAATTCGTCGGACCTTTTAACAATTCTATCGCTCTGCGATGACGTATACTCATACTATCAATTCGATTAAATTCAAGGAATGATAACAATAGCTCAGTTTCACCTAATAAAATATCCTTTTTACTTTTGTCTATATAGCTTTTTTCAATTATTTGATAAATCTCATCCTTCATAGAAATAAGCATAGCTTTTTCATTGAGAAAAAACAATGTGAATGCCAAAGGAACAACAGACATAGGATATTTGCATTTTGTTTCAAATGGCGTATTCTTCAATATGTCTATTATCATAGGCTTGCTTATTTCATCACTAATATCAGCTATTTCATAGCTTGTGAGCGGCAACGATAAAAATTTTTCCCATACTGTAGATAAGTAATAAAAACGCAAGGTGTTCAATCTATCTCCTGCCTTATTTGCAACATCTCCACCTATTAGGTATATTTCTCTTTGCTTTTCAATAGGCAAAAGTTCAAACTGTTCTTTAAGGAAACTATGAAATAAACTGTGAAAGTAATACATTCTTTCTTCCTTATCATAGTTTACAAACACCCTTTTATCCTTCAAAATGAGCTCCGTTTGTGCACTACTAAGTTTAGAAAAGGCAGTAGCTTGTATAAGAGAAAATCTCGTAAATATTGATAATGATAATAAAAATATTTTTTCAATATCGTCAAGCTTATTCCATAAAGCCTTATGTATCAAATTATCCATACTACCTTTATGAAACTTACCATTTTCAATGAATGATAGCATTTGTAAATACAGTGCCATTATCCACCCTTCTGTAATCACTGATAGTTCGTTTAATTGTACACTATTTAAAGCTAAGCCCGCTTGGCGATAATATGCGTCTATATCATCTCTTGAAAATATTAAAGCAGATTCCTGCAATAAGTAAAAACGACTACTTTCAATGATTTCATCATGTTCTTCACGAGAAAGTATTTGTGAAGCTACAACTATGTGAAGTTTTTTTTCTCTATGTTCTGATAAAGCCATAAGAAATTTACCAGATTCAGGTAAATTCCAAGCCATAAAATCATCTAGTACAATATAGGTTTCTTGATTGCAATTAATATTTCTAAAAATCTTTTTTAGTAAAGGCAATGTTTCTTTATCAGGCAAACCAGTTGCTATTAATTGATTAGAACTTTCTGTGTCAAATTCATTTATTAAAGAGCAAAAATATTTCCAAGAATTTTTTAGTGATTCTCCTGAGAAGGTATGCCAAAGCACTGATGTTTCATGATCTATTTCGTTATCAAAAAAATAGCGAAGAGAGCTTGTCTTTCCAAAACCAGATGGAGCTTCAACAAATGTCAAAGGATAATGCTTTATATACTTTAATTTTTCTATAAGCTTTTTAGGAAAAAATTGTGTTTCTTGTTTTATTTGCTTTACTCTCCCCATTTCCATATTTTCCTTTCTTTTTTTATATTAAAAGTTCCCTTATATTCTTTATTATGTGTATCTTACCATGAAAATACACATTCGTAAAGTAATAAAATCATAATAATACTTCCGAAACAGATTAGAGATACGGATAAATGACGACTAAATGATGATTTAGCATTGCTTGTTGGATTTAATATGTTGAAAATAACATTATAACATAATAATATGTAATTAGGAATTTGCCAAACATACATGCGGTAATGCTCCTTTGTCAAAAATAGATGATGATTATATGAGTAAATGTAAAAGAGTGAAGTTAAGCTTCACTCTTTAGAAATTTGATGATTTCATTTGCAAATTTTGTGATTACATTTATCGAAATAGTTCTATCATTAATTAAAATATCAATCACGAAGAAATTTTCTTATTTAATTATCCAATTCCCACAATTATATAAATTATTATTTGATGTATATCTTTTCAGAATTATTGCTTATTTTCTTTCTTAAAATTATCTTTGTTCCTATATCCCTTTCAGATAAAACAACAAGCTCGTCCATAAAGCTCTCCATAACTGTAAAGCCCATCCCTGAACGCTCAAGCTCCGGCTTTGATGTAAATAAGGGTTCTCTTGCCTTTTCTACATTTGGTATACCGCATCCAAAATCCTCTATTATTATTTCAACAACTTGTCCCTTTATTCTGCATTCTATAACTATATCGCCAAGCTTATTGTCGTAGCCGTGAATAATTGCATTTGTTACAGCCTCTGAAACGGCAGTCTTAATATCTGAAATTTCCTCGATAGTCGGATTAAGACTTGCGCAAAATGCAGCAACAGCACTTCTTGCAAAGGATTCATTTGTAGATAAGCTTGGAATTTTTATATATACATAATTATTTTGCATCGTATCCCCCTATTTTATATTTATTATTTTTCCAACACCGCTCATATCAAGAATTCTTCTAATTTTATGAGAGGCGTTAATAATTTCTAATTTTCCATCATTCTTTTTTACAATTTTATATCTTCCAATTATAAATCCAATAGCTGAACTATCAATGAAATCAAGCTTTTCCATATCGAAGGTTAAGTTTTTAACTTGTCCACTATTAAGCCTTTCATCTATTTTGCCCCTAGACTCAGTAGCAAAATGATGGTCCAATTCCCCTTTAAGCTTTACAGTTAAGTTTTGTCCATTTTCATTATACAAAATTTCCACTTATCAATCCATCCCCCTATTATAAATATAGTCTCGCTGTGCGAGCTATTAGTAATATCTTATACTAATTATAATACAGACGCAAGATATTTTCTTTATCTTTTTTTGACAAGTTTTGTCGCTTATGCGTATTTTTTGTACGTGTTTCTGTAGATTAATTTTAGTTTGTAATGATGTTATTATTTAGCTAATTTTAAAATGTAGCTATAACACCAAAACAATTTATTATAAATGTGGAAGAAGTATAGTAAATTCAGCTCCCTGCCCCTTAGTGCTTTTTACCTTTATTTTTCCTTTATGTCCAACAATAATTATTTTTGCAATAGATAAACCCAGTCCATGACCGCCAATTTGCCTGTTTCTTGATTCCTCTGCTCTATAGAGCCTGTCAAAAATCTTTGGTAAATCCTTCTTATCAATACCTATACCTGTGTCCTTTATCCTTATAGCATAAAATTCCTCGTTTAAAAAACCATATACAGAAATTCTACCCTTTTCAGGAGTAAATTTTATTGCATTTTCAATAAATATTCGCACAGCTTGCTTTATCCAGTTCTTGTCTGCATAAACATGCGCATCCTGCATAAATCTGAACTCAAATTCATGCTTATTATCTATCATTAAGGTTTCTTTTTCAATCTCAAACAGTATTTCGCTTATATTAAAATCTTCCTTTGTAAAATTCAAAGTCTGTTTATCACTTCTAGCTATAAATAGAAGCTTTTCAACTAAATCCTGCATATTATCCGTTTCATTTTTTACCGCAGTTATGGCTTCTTCAAGCACTGCCTTGTCATTTTTCCCCCATCTATCCAGCATATTTACATAGCCTTTCATAACAGCTATAGGAGTTCTTAGCTCGTGTGAAGCATCAGATACAAACTGCTGCTGAGATTTATAGCCATTTTCAATTCTATCCATCATTTCATTAAAGGTCATGGAAAGCTCCTTTAATTCATCCTGAGTACCCTTGATATCTAGCCTTGTATTGATATTGCTAACAGTTATAGTCTTTGCTATCTGTGTCATATTTTTAATAGGCTTAATAAGCTTTGTACTTGTCTTTGAAACTATCGGAATAAAGAGCAGTATCCCTGCTGTACTTGATAAAAATATAAAAATTGCAATATATGAGGTTTGTGATACTAAAGAAGAAACATTATAATATATATTCACAAAATAAATTTGATTGTTTTCGTGAATTTCTTTTGAATGAATATATATCGAATTCTTTATAATCTCCTCAAGTATTGAAATTATATTATTTGTGTATTTTTTATTGTCCTCTTTAAATGAATAGATGTTTGTATAATCAAAATTATAGATAGTTAAATCCTTTATATCATCATTGTTTAAGGCATTATCTATTGTGCTTATATTATCTAAGCTTTCACTTATTTTCTTAATATCATTATCTACATTTGTCTTTTTAAAATCATTTAATAAAAATACAAAATATCCTATGGAGCTAGTTGCAGTAACTATCAACACTATAACAATATACAAGAGAAAATAAGAGGCAGAAATTTTAAAAGCAATAGAAAATTTAAGCCGTTTTGAGATAGCCACGAAAAAATTTTTAATTAGTTTAAATGGAAATAAAATTATTGATAACAATATTGTAAAAATTATTGCTAATACTGATTTTCTTTTTTTCGCCATTATTTACCTCTTATTGTATAACCCACACCTCTAACTGTTTCAATTAGATTTATATTGTACTTTTGGTCTATTTTACTTCTTAGATACCTAATATAAACATCTATTACATTTGTATCTCCGAAATAATCATATCCCCAAACCTTATCCAGTATCTTTTCTCTCGATAAAACTAAATCCTTATTTTCAAGCATAAACTCTAAAAGCTCAAATTCTTTTTTAGTTAAATCAATAATATCCTTATCATATTCGACCTTATAATTATCCTTATACAGACTTAACAATCCTAATTTAATTATATTTTTGTCGCTGATATTCTTTGTAACATATTTTCTCTTAAGCAACACTCTAATTCTTGCTAGAAGCTCCTCAACAGCAAATGGCTTAGTCATATAATCATCAGCACCTATATCAAGACCTGTAATCTTATCGGATATATCGTCCTTGGCAGTCAGCATGATTATAGGCACATCAGATGTTTGTCGTATTCTCCTGCAAACTTCAATGCCACTAAGCTCCGGAAGCATTAAATCAAGAACAATTAAATCAATATCTTTATTTTTACCCTTTTCAAAGCCTTCTCTGCCATTAATAGCTATTTCAACATCATAACCCTCATATTTAAGCTCAAGCTCTAAAAATCTAGCAATTTTCTGCTCATCCTCAACAATCAAAATTTTCTTTTTAGCTTCCATATTTTCCCTCCCAAAGTTTTAAAACAATTTAAAACTCTTGATTAATATATTATAAATTTAAAAAATTAGCGTGACTTTAATAAATTATTAAAATTTAATTAGAAATTGTTAATTGATTATATAATATTATAGTGTGTTATGCAATTAAAATGTTTAAATACTAATAAATGCTATTTTTTAATTAATGTTTCACAGAGTTATAAAATAAATACATTTGCCCTGTATTTGCATAAAATAGTAAAAATATTTGCCCGCGGCAAATAAAAATAAACCTCGCTAAATTTCAATGTTTTTAATGAGGTTTATTTATTGTTTTATAGTCTCTTTGCTATTTCGTAAATAACATTTACTGTTACGCTGTTGCCTGCTTGCTTATAAAGCTGACTATTACTATTTACGCTTGATGCCCTTTCAAAATATTCATCAGGGAATCCCTATAAGCGAAAGCATTCTTTTGGAGTTAGTTTTCTTATTCTAAAACCATAAAGAGTACCTTAGTTACAGCTACAAGTTAATGTATTAGCTATTCCTTTCCCAACTCTACATCTCTTTGAATTAAGCCGTTCTAGGCTTATACTATCCCCTTTTATTGCTATATCATACCCTTTTTTAGTGGATGTTCTTATAATAACTCTATCTGGAGTTAAAACAGGAATAGCAACTCCGCCAATATCATTGTTTTCCAGTGGTCTTACTTTTTGATTAGCAACAGTTTTTGAACTTCCTCTAATGATAGGAAATACTTCTCGTTTACTTCTTCCTCTAAGATGCCCAATAATGAACACTCTTTCTCTGCTTTGAGGAACTCCAAAATCTTTGGAGTTAAGAACTTGCCATTCACAATCGTACCCGATTTCGTCCAGCTCAATGATGAGTTTGGCGAAATCAAACCCTCTATTAACACTAAGTAAGTTTTTAACGTTCTCAATAAGTAGGATTGAGGGTTTATCTTCTTCTTTGAGTTGTTTAATAAGCCCTGTAACTGCGAAAAACAAACTTGAACGCTCTCCGTTAAATCCGAGTTGATTTCCTAATATCTTGACAGGGAAATCCGAAACACCAAATGTCCAATTGTGGGAGTTCGTCTGCCCTAATTTTTCTAATATCCCATCCAATAAATTCACTCTCATTTACATCGTGTATAGCCATGTAACTGGCTTGTGCGAACTTGTCCCATTCTACATGACCGACACATACATGTCCTGCTATTTCCATACCTAAGCGAAAACCACCAATTCCGCTGAATATATCTAAAAATTTTATTTTATTTTAGAAAGAGTAAAGAGCTCTTTTTTGCGGCCGCAAACTTCTTACTCCTTTCGTTTTATTAACATCTTAAACATATTATACCTTATATAATTTTTATTGAAAACGGCAAAAAGACGTTTATCTCGAATATTTGTTTTGGTATAATATTAAAAGAGACTAACTATATGAAGT
>DCPV01000109.1:0-1481 GCA_002323775.1 Firmicutes bacterium UBA1535
TTACATTTAATCTATAATATAGGTCCTCTCTGAAAGTTTTATCTTTAATCATTTTCTCAAGACAGGTATTTGTAGCTACGATTAATCTCGTATTTATTGGGATGCTATTCTTCCCGCCAATTTTTTCAATTTCTTTTTCCTGTAAAACTCTAAGTAGCTTTGGCTGGGCAATTGTTGATAATTGATTAATTTCATCAAGAAACAAAGTCCCCTCATTAGCCATCTCAAACTTTCCTTGCTTACCTTCTCTTTTAGCTCCAGTAAATGCTCCATATTCATATCCAAATAGCTCGGATTCAAACAATTCAGAAGGTATTGCCGCACAGTTGACCTTAATTAAAGGTTTAATAGAACGAATACTTAAATCATGTATAGAATTTGCTACTAATTCCTTTCCAACTCCAGTTTCACCTTCAATTAAGACATTAGATGATGAATGAGCCGCTCTTTTAATCTGTTCTTTTAAATTAATAATTGCACTGCTTTTACCAATGATATCATCAATGTTATATTTAGATTTACGTAGCTTGCTGAGTTCTTGCTGATAATACTGAAGCTCTTGCTTCATTTCGTTGAGTTTATCCGCAAATTGGACAGCTTTTTCTTCTGTATTGAAAATTATATAAATAAATCCTGCAACAACCTCGTCATTTATTATGATAGGGATATAGTTACAGAAGCTTTGTCTGTTTCCTTTTCCTTTTGTTGGTATTGGAATTCCTGTTATAGGTTTTTTCGTTTCCAAGGCTTCGTGGATTTTTGTTGTGGGAACAAGGTCTCTAACAAACTTTCCTTTGACATTCTCAAGTTTTGTGCCAAAATATTCTTCCCAGGATTTTGTCACATACACATATCTACCGTCCTTATCTGTTATAACAGCACCATCGAGCTGCTCCACAATCATTCTATAAACATTATTATCCAACATATACTTCACATCCTTTATTAAAAAGCTGCTATGCAACTTTCACTGTATATCAGTTTGAGAAACATTTAAAATCCATCTATTATAAATAGACATCAAAATTTGAATAAATATTATCACAATGTATTTGGAATGTAAAGAGCTATTTTGGATATTATTTTGTCTACTTTTCCTTTATTGGCAGGAGTAAATCTATCTGGATGCTTGAATCATCAGGAGACAGCATAAACTTATTAATATAATTAAGATGTTCTTCTAAGCACTCTCTTTCTGATAGTTCGCCTTCTATATCTAATTCATACTTGCTGTTATTCTGTGTCCATTCGAGTAGTTTAAACCATTCGTCAAAAGCTCCCATAGGAATCATATGAGCGCAGTACAATCCTCCCGTAAATTGTCTTTTGGTAAAAGGTGGCTTAACTTCAAAATTCTCTGGAATTGTAAGCCATCTTTCATAACCGTGGTCACTTCCATCCGGCATACTGCCATTTGGATTGTTAAAGCCATAATGTCTAAAATCAGGCTTTATCTCATAAAGCTTTGCTTCTTCAATAAA
>DCPV01000109.1:1598-4402 GCA_002323775.1 Firmicutes bacterium UBA1535
TTTAGATAATAAATTGGCACTTTCAATTTCGGGCATACCTCCGATGCAATTAATGCTTGCCACTGTAGCAGGCGGCAGATAGATAATTCTTACATTACTGTCACTTAACTTGCTCAAACTTTCACTTGCTTTGTTTAATTCGTCCATTGACCTCTCCTCTTTAAAATTTATTTTAGTAAGGCTTAAAGGCGCAACGATTTTTAGAATATAATCGTCTTGAAGTAGGTTTAAGTTGATATTGATTTTTGTGCTCTCGTTTAAACGATTGACTAAAGATTGCAAAATACTTTTTATAGTATTAAGAGCAGATATTTCAATATCGAGTTCAGTAATATTTTCCTGAAATATTTCAAGCATACGGGATTTCTCTGCATCTTCAAAAATAAATTTAATCTGCTTTAGAGGAATACGTAATTTACGCAGAACGATTATTTGCTGCAAACGCCTTATAGTATCTTCATCATATGTACGGTAAGCGTAATTATCTTTTTTCTGGCTCTTTATGAGGTTTATCTGCTCATAGTAACGAAGCGTTCTGCTCGAAATATTAAAATTTTTTGATACTTCACTGATTGTCATTAGATACAATGCCTTCATCTCCCTTCTGTTTTTAAGTATAAAGCACGACACGACGTCAATGTCAATAGCAATATGTAAATAATTTTTTAAATTTATATATTTAACATTATAAGCATAAAAATAAAAAACACAATAAAAATTTTAGTTGCATTTTTTATAAAAACGAATATAATATATAAATAAGAAAATTTTTATATTTTCTTAAAATTGTAAATTTAATAATTTGCGTAGATAAAGGAAAGTAATATGTAAGGAAAATCAAGAGAGAGTATTTAGTTGCTGAGAGAATACTTATTGGAATTGCGTATGAAGTGCCCTTTTGAGCTTGGTACCGAAGTTTAGCAGTAGGCTGCCACGGGTTTAACCGTTATATTAATAGAGCATGAAATGTGCTTGAACTAGAGTTGGGCTTTTTATAGCCAAATAGAGTGGAACCGCGGTAGAATACATAAACCGTCTCTAAGTGTATAATTTATATTGTACGCTTAAAGGCGGTTTTTTTATACCTAATACTTTGAATTTATCAGCATTACGATTATTAAACTTATATAAAACTAATTTTATTAAAGATAGAAGGAGAAAAATTATGAACGAAAAATTTAGCACATTAAATCTTATAGGGAATACTCCTATTATAAAGCTTCCAAATGAAAATATATTTATAAAAATGGAGAAATTTAATCCCAGCGGAAGTGTAAAGGACAGAGCTGCGCTTGGACTTATAAGAGATGCAATAGAAAAGAAATTATTAGAGGAAGATAGCGTTATAGTAGAGCCTACAAGCGGAAATACAGGAATATCACTAGCCCTTATGGGGAGAGTTCTGGGATACAAGGTAATTATAGTTATGCCGGAAACCATGAGCGAGGAAAGACGAAATCTCATAAAATCATATGGAGCAAGCCTGATATTAACAGATGGCAGCAAAGGAATGAGCGGTGCTATTAAAAAGGCTAATGAGCTTCTTCTGGAGGATAAAAAATATTTTATGCCTGACCAATTTAACAATAAGGCTAATTCAGAAATTCATTATATGACAACAGGCAATGAAATAATAAAACAAATCAGTGACTTGGATATATTTGTAGCAGGAGTTGGTACAGGAGGTACATTTACAGGAGTATCAAAGAGATTAAAAGAATATAACAAAAATATAATTACAATTGCGGCAGAGCCTAAGGCTTCGGCTGTTCTGTCTGGTGAAAATCCAGGTAAACACAAAATACAAGGTATAGGAGCGGGTTTTATTCCAAGCATATATGATGGTCAGTATGCGAGTGACATTCTTAGAGTAAGCGATGAAGAAGCAGAAAATACTGCTGTTGAAGTGTCAAAATTAATTGGGATGCTTGTAGGAATATCTACAGGAGCGAATGTATGCGCAGCAAGGAAGCTTGCACAAAAATACGGATCCGGTAAAAAAATTGTCACTATTTCCCCAGATGGTGGTGAAAAATACTTATCTATTCTGAATTATAATGATTAAAAGGGATTATGATAAAAATAATTATACAAGGAGTGAGTTAAGATGATTAAATTCATTAAATCGATTATCAGCGATATAGATTCTGTTTTTGATAGAGACCCAGCAGCAAGAAGCCGAATAGAAGTGTTTCTCCTCTATCCTCATATCAATGCAATAATAAGTCACAAGATATCTCATTTTTTCTTTACTAAGAAGTGGTTCTTTTTAGCAAGGTTGATTTCTAATATTTCACGATTTTTAACAGGCATAGAAATTCATCCAGGTGCGAAAATCGGAAAGGGACTTTTTATTGACCATGGAATGGGCGTTGTTATAGGTGAAACGGCTGAGATAGGCGACAATGTGACGATGTATCACGGAGTTACATTAGGCGGAACGGGAAAAGAAAAAGGGAAAAGACACCCAACGATAGGTGATAATGTAATAATTGGAGCAGGCTCTAAGGTTTTAGGCAATATATATCTTGCCGCAGGAACGAGAGTAGGAGCAAATTCTGTGGTTTTAAGAAATACAAACCCAAATACCGCAGTAGTTGGGATACCTGCTAAAGAAGTCAGCAGTAATAAGATATCCTATTTTACTGAATATATGATATGATGTTTGTATTATATTAATACAATGCAGTGAACACTTGGGCTTAATGTTTGATACAACCCATAATTTTCAGTTAATAAAAGACTTGCAAATAATGTATTGCGTTTAATAAAAGCACTTAAAAGGGGCTGTCGAAAAATAAAAC
>DCPV01000109.1:4524-5891 GCA_002323775.1 Firmicutes bacterium UBA1535
TTTATTTTGCGACAGCCCCTTGGTAGTTGTATGTTTCGTTTTAATCTCTGGGTACTTAGTTGATACAGAGTCTTGATTATGCTGTCAAAAGCAATTCACTTTCTCAATGATATATCAATTAATTCCCGTTTTCATTAAGCTTCTTTTTCAGCTCTCCCCATTTACCTAAAGAACGGCCATCCCATGAAAAATATGTACCGCCAACTGTATGAACCGGTCGGATAGTATTAAGTTTATCTTCAGCATTGACAGAAACGTCACACAGAGCTTCATCAGCTAGCACATTTCGAATTTTACATAGATAAACATCTACACCGTTGTCTTGAAATGTCTTGTCAACTTCTAATTCAAAGGTCCAAGGGCATTTTTCCAATACAGGAACATTAAGTATATGTCCTTTCTCAATTCCTACAGAAATATTCATTTTATCCTCGTCGTAGCCAGATTTACCACCAAAATAATCAGCAAGCGGTAGCAATTCTTCAGTGACCATTCCCATTGAAAAAACTCCATTTGCTCGAATGTTATCTCGTGTACGCTTGTCCTGACATATTGCCGCCATGACGCCGAGATTTTCTCCCCAATAGTAGCTTACCCAGCAAAACAAGCCAAAGTCTGGGGTGCCATCGTCATTGTATGTTCCGTATACAAACAGCGTTTGCGGACAAAAATTGTTGGATGCTGGTAATGATTTTTTCATAATTGTTTCTCACTTTCATTTATATTTTTTAAATCTTTTGATTTAAGATTTTTTTACAATGCTTTTGACTCCGTATGCAGCTGCAAGAGTTAGGCCTAGTATTGTATTTATTCCAAATACTGCTCCCAAGAAACCATAAAGTATTAAGCTTCTGAAATATTTACCAGCAAATGAGTTAAACATCATGTGAATTTTTTTAGGACTCGTCTCTATTATTTGCTCCCTAGCTATCTTGTCAAACTCAATGTCATTTAGCATAGAGCTTAGATTATTTCTTAGTGATAATATGACAGCATCAGAAGTTTTGCTTAGTAAATATTCCTTTGACTCATTATTAATAAAAGCAAAACCATTTTTGGAAGCCTGGCTTAATATATCATCAATAATTCTTGTAAATATAAGCTTTGCAGAGTTATGCAAATCGCTTGTGTTTGCTGTTTCATTATTTACAGATATCTTGTCGTTAGTTAAATTTATTCTTTCGGATAAATTATCAACAAGTTTTTCAAATTTTTCAATAAATTCATCCTTGCTAATAATTTCTGATACACATAATTTCCTATCATAATTTTTGATACAGTTTAAAGTGATAGAAACATTTTTTTCAACTAATCTTTCTTCAAACAGTACATTTATAATACTATCAGAAATATTTTTAAAATCTTCT
>DCPV01000109.1:6051-6635 GCA_002323775.1 Firmicutes bacterium UBA1535
TTTTTAAATACAATATCTATGCTAGTATTTTTCATTGTATCGTTTAAATAATTACTAATAAATACATTAAAAGAAGATAAAATATCATCCTTATTTGTAATTAATTTTGAATTTAATTTTTCTATTAAAGCAGATACTTCTTTGTTATAGATTGAAAAAATTATATCCATATTATTAAGAGATAAAGGCTCTAATAAGGTCTTAACTTTTATACAAGCCATTTTCTTATCAATAAAATCTATTGCGGTACTTATTACACCATTAATATTACAAAACTCTGTATTAGCGATAATATCTGAATTTAATGACATCCCAAATTCCGATAAACTTAAATTAAGAAACTTATTATTTAAGTAATTGGAACAGCTATCATATAAAGAAGATTTTTTACTAGAAATTAACTTAGGAAGCTTATCTGATAAAATTTTCTCTACCATAGAATCAACTAACTTATCTCCGCCCATCATACCATAGCTAATTTTAGTTAAGAGGTTAAGCTTTGATGTAATTTTTTCTTTAACCGCTTTAGATATATTCGCTTGCATTGGCTTTAACAGTTTATCTGAATTTAATCCTAAATTCTC
>DCPV01000043.1 GCA_002323775.1 Firmicutes bacterium UBA1535
ATAACAAAAAAATACGCTCTCGGAATCGGAAACGTGAAACTCTAAAGCACATTTCAGCAAAAATCCTACGGTTTGAAAACTCGCTACGCTCAAACAGTTCAAACCGCTTAACGGATTTTCTCTGAAATATGCTAAGAGTTTCATCGTTTCCTGCATATGTTCGCTTAATTTTTTTGTTATATTTCTTCCTTGGCATGTAAATCGCTATTTAAAGATTAGAATTAATTTATTAATTAATATAAATTTTAAAATTAAAGGAGAATTTTTAAATTGAATTGTATTTTTTGTAAAATAATAAACAAAGAAATACCTTCTAATGTGGTATTTGAAAATGACAAAATACTTGCTTTTCACGATATAGCACCACAAGCACCTGTACATGTTATTATAATTCCCAAAATTCATGTTTCATCAGCAAATGAAGTGAATGAGAATAACTCTAATTATATTAGTGAAATATTCATAGCGATACCTGAAATTGCCAAAAAACTTGGAATTGATGAATCAGGATATAGAATTATCAATAATTGCGGAAAAGATGGATGTCAGAGTGTGGGGCATATACATTTTCATTTGCTTGGTGGAAAAATGATGTCTGAAAGCTTCTAATTTGTTAAAATGGGCTGATTTACAACGTCTACAAGGTTTAAATTAAATTTATAAACATTTTAAAATTTTGTATAATTTTGTAAAAAACTGTTTAAAAATCCAAAGAAAAAATTGATTAAATTTATGTTGCATTTGTTATTAGTATGGTATATAATATGATAGTGCTATTTTAAACTCGCTGTTGTTTAGGACATACAGTGGAAGAAACGAGGGGAGGGTAGCAAAATGACAGAGGTTAAGGTAAGAGAGAACGAGTCGCTTGACAACGCTCTTAGAAGATTTAAGAGACAATGTGCACTTACAGGAGTAATGTCTGAAGTAAGAAAAAGAGAACATTACGAAAAGCCAAGCGTAAAGCGTAAGAAAAAAGCTGAAGCGGCAAGAAGAAAGAAGAAAAAAATAAAATAAGAGAATTTGAGGTGAAAATATGCCTTTGAAAGATATCTTGGCTGAAGATTTGAAAGAATCGATGAAGTTTAAGAATAAAGTCAAAAAAGATGTTGTAACTATGGTTAGAGCTGCTATTAAGCAACGTGAAGTTGATGAAAGAATTGAGCTTGATGATACTGATATTATAAACATTATTGCTAAACAGATTAAACAGAAGAAAGACAGTATAGAGGATTTTCAAAAAGGCAAAAGACAAGATCTTGTTGATCTCGCAAATGATGAGATTAAAATTCTTTTAAGTTATTTACCGCCTCAACTATCTGAGGATGAGCTAGAGGAAATTGTAAAAGACGCTATAAATGAAACACAAGCTCAGACTAAAAAAGACCTTGGCAAGCTTATGGCAGTTCTTATGCCAAAAGTAAAAGGTAAGGCTGATGGCAAGCAAGTAAATCAAATCGTAGCAAAATACTTACAGTAACTAAAAACCCTGGATTCAGGGTTTTTTTAGTTTCATAGAAACTTATTTGACATTAATTTATATTAAAAAATGCAGGTTTGATGTTTTTTAAAATCATCTATTTTTATTTGATTAAATAAATATAGATGATTTTTTATTATCAAAAACATTTAAGGTACAATATCGTTCTAATAGTCTTATATTTTTCATATTTTTATATAAAGGATGTGGTAATATGGATATAAACAGAATACGTAGCAAATTAGCAGATGAGCTTGAAATGCCTGATAATGTTATGACTAATAATTTTGATATAAGAATTCAAGGAAATAGACGTGTAATAATTGAAAATCATGTAGGTGTGCTTATATACGAGCATGATATAATTCACATAAAAACAAAAATACATAATGTAATAATTAAGGGAGATAAATTAAAAATAGGAGAAATAACAGATTTTTATATAATTGTAAACGGCGTAATCAATGAAGTACAAATAAAAGAATAGGGGGACAATATGCTCAGTCAAAGGATAGACAATTTTATAAAAAGCTATGTAATTGTAAATTTAAAGACAAAAAATTATGAAAAAACTCTTAATTTACTCAGAAGAAAAAATGTTGTTATGTGGGATATTAATAAGGTTCAAGATGGAATAAGCTTTAAAATATATAAAAAAGACTTAGAAAAAAACAAACAATTTTTTAATGATGCAAATATAAATCCTGTGAAAAAAGTTGGACTAATGTTTAAATTAAATAAATTGTATATGAGGCTTGGATTTATCGCAGGTGCGGCATTAATTATTATATATATATTTATATTTTGCTCCTATACTTGGAATATAAGACTAATAGGAAATGAACAAATTTTAGAAACTGATATAGTTAAGTTCTTGAGTGACAATCATATTAAGACCCCAATTAAAATTGATAAGATAAACAATAAACAAATTGAAGATTTGATTTATTCAAATTTTAAAAGTATTAAATTTGTAGAGGCTCATATTGATGGAATTAATTTAGTTTTACATATAAGAGAGAAAAAAGAATCTGATTATATAATAAGCGACACAAGTCCGAGCAGTATAATATCAAATAAACAGGCTGTAATATACAAAACAGTTGTAAAGCAAGGACAATTATTAGTCAGAGAAGGCGATGTTGTAGGCAAAGGACAGCTTTTAGTTCAAGGTACAAAAAGAGATAAGGATAATACGGAAAAATTAGTGAACTCTGATGCAACCATTCTTGGGCACACATATTATAACCTAAGTTTTACAGAACCTAAAATTCATAATATAAAAAAAGAAACAGGAAAGACTAATAAAGTGTTTAAGTTAGTATTCAAAGATAAAAGTATAAAAATATTTGGAAATGAAAAAAAATATAAAAATTTTGATAGTGTAAGTAAAATCATTCATATTCCGATAATTACAGATTTTTTTAAAATTTCATTTGAAAGTATAAAAAATTATGAAGTAGATATAATTGAGCAAGAAATCAGCAAGGAATATGCTGAAAATAAATTATTTATAAATTTATATGAAAAGTTAGTGAAAGTTTGTAACAAAAATGTTAAAATAGATAAAAAGGATATTGTCTTAGAGGAAACAGAGAATGAATTCATACTAAGAGCAAAGATTGAAGCGACAGAGGATATAGGAGAAAAGATAAAAATATACTCTTTTAAGGAGGATTAGGTGGAATACGAACAAACATTGTTGATTGAGCAGCAAGAAATTTTAAGTAAATTACTGGGAGTGCATGACAGGAACTTAAAGCTTATTAAAACTAACTTTGATGTTAATATTTTATTAAGAGATAATGAAATAAAAATCATGGGAGAGCAAACGACTGTCGACGCAGTAAGTAATATTATTAATAATATTATAAATGAAATAAAAATTGAAAATGATATAAGCGAGCAAAAGGTATCTTATTATATTGATATGGAAAAAAATAACACTAATTTGGACTATAGCTCGCTTTTAAAGGATGTAATAGTTACAACCGCTTCAGGAAGAAACATAAAAGCGAAAACTGTAGGACAAAGAAGATATATAGATTTAATAAATGAAAAGGATATAACCTTTGGAGTAGGTCCTGCTGGTACTGGTAAAACCTACCTTGCAGTAGCTCAGGCAGTAAATGCTTTGAGAAGGAAAGAAGTTGAACGCATTATCTTAACAAGACCAGCTGTTGAAGCAGGAGAAAAGCTGGGATTTTTACCCGGAGATTTGCAGGATAAGGTTGATCCATATCTTAGACCACTGTATGATGCCTTATTTGATATATTCGGAGTTGATAACTTCTTGAAGAATGTTGAAAAACAAATTATTGAAATAGCTCCATTAGCTTATATGAGAGGAAGAACTTTGGATTCTTCATTCATCATACTTGATGAGGCTCAAAATACAACCAATGAACAGATGAAGATGTTTTTAACAAGGCTTGGACACGGCTCAAAGGCTGTTATCACTGGAGATATCACCCAGATTGATTTGCCAGATGGAAAAAAATCCGGACTGCGTTCCGTTATAAACATACTTAAAGATGTGGAAGGAATAGGCTTTATGTTTTTTGAAAAACGTGATATAGTAAGACATAAATTAGTTCAAGATATCATTAAAGCATATGAAGATTACGAAGAAACAAAGAATTTGAGTGGGACACATGAAGGATTTAGAAAATCTAAAAAAATAGAAGAAGCAGAAATATAATTTTAAAATTCAATTAAATGGAGAAATTTATGGAAGTAGACATACTATACGATGATAGACAGGATAAAATACAGATAAGTGATGAAAACATTGAAGATATTAAAAAAACTGTTATAGCTTGCTTAGAAACAGAGGAATTAGATGGAAATTTTGAAGTAAGTGTATCCTTTGTAACTAACGAAGAAATTAGGGAATTAAATAGACAATATAGAAACGTTGACAGTGAAACTGATGTTTTATCATTTCCCTTAGATGATGAAGATGGTGAGATTTCAATGGACGGAGAAGTCATGTTGCTTGGGGATATTGTCTTGTCAACAGAAAAAATTATCGAACAAGCTAAGGATTACGGACACAGCTTGGAAAGAGAGATGTTATATTTAGTAGCGCATAGCACGCTTCATCTATTAGGCTATGACCATATGGATGATGATGAAAAATCAGAAATGAGACAAAGAGAAAAGGAAATAATGAAGAAACTTTCAATTTTTAAATAGTTTTATTATAATTTAATTTCTTATTTACAATAACACGATTCATTTGTCTTTAATAAAGCTAGGAAATTATATATTCTAAGTTATAAAAACAATTATACATGGGGGATTAATATGAACAAAAGGATTATCAGATTAATCATAATATCTGTTACGTTTATAGTGTCATTTATGACACTCACATCTTGCAGCAAGAAAAACGAAAAGGTTGAAGATATAATCAAGATTGATGACAAGGTAACAGTAGTTGATGACAAAGAACCAGACAAAGAAGAAGATTCTGAAATTGTAGAAAATGATGATTTGAATAAAGCTAAATCAAAGCTTGATGGTTTAAAATATAATGAAGAATTGCTAAACAACAGACCTATAGTTGTTGTCATAGATAATCACCCAAAAGCAAGGTGGCAAGCAGGTATCAGCGAGGCTGAAATAGTCTATGAGGTAGAGGCAGAAGCACCATTTACTAGATACTTGGCCGTTTTTCAAACAAAAGAGCCTGAACGCATCGGGCCTGTGAGAAGCGCCCGTCCTTATATGATTTATTTAGCATTAAACCATAATAGCATATTTGCTCATGTTGGAGGAAGTGACGACGCCTTTATCAAATTAAAAGCTCTGTCAATCGCAGACATTGATGGCCTATATACTTCAAATATGTGGAGATATAACCAAACTAAAAAATATGCTCCTCATAATCTTTATACAGACATAAAAAATCTTAGAGAATTTGCTGATGCTAAAGGATATAAGAAGGATGTAGAGTATAATGGATTTAACTTTAATGATGAGGATTCAGAATTAAAATCAGAAAATCTTGCTGAGAATATAAAAATTACATATAATAAAAGCAATACTACTGAATATAAATACGATAAGGAAACAAAGCTTTATACAAGGTATAAGGATGGAGAAAAGCACTTAGATGAAAATAATAATGTTGTAATTACTGCTAAAAATATCATTATTTATACAGTTGATAAAAAGACCTTAGACAATGAAGGCAGGCTACAGCTAGGAGTAATAGGAAAAGGGACTGGAAAGTATATAACAAATGGAAAGTCGATTGACATAACGTGGAGTAAAGAATCTGAAAAATCTTCAACTGTTTTTAAAGTTGGAGATGAGGAATTAAAATTAAATCCAGGAAATACATGGATTCAAATAATAAACAAAAATACAGATGTGACTGGAGAATAGTAATCTGCCAGTGAGATAATAATTTATCTTAGTGTGTATATAGAATAAATTCTCTGGTAAATTAAAATTTTAGAAAGGAAAAACGATTATGAACAATAAAGAATTAATTAAATATGCTTTAGAAGCAAGAGAGAAGTCATACAGTCCATATTCGCAATTTAAAGTAGGAGCAGCGATTTTAACAAAATCTGGAGAAGTTATCACAGGCTGTAACATTGAATCTGCATCATATACACCAACAATCTGTGCAGAGCGAACTGCACTTGCAAAATGCGTATCTGAAGGTCATACTGACATAGAAAAGATTGCAGTTGTTGGAAGCTTAGAAAAAATATCATATCCTTGTGGAGTATGCAGACAATTTCTAAGAGAATTTGGAAAAGATATGTTGATAATATGCGCAACAAGCGAAGATAATTATACAGAATACAAACTTAGCGAATTATTGCCAAATAGCTTTGGGCCTGAGGATTTATAAACAGGTAAATAATACAGATAATAAAAATTTTAATAAAATTACAAAAAATCCAAATAAATTTATATGTTAAACTTATAATTATATATAAATTAGTATGGTTATGAAAAAATAAAAAAATAAAAGGAAAGGTTAAAGAGCGAAGCTTACTTCACTCATGTGAAGTGTATTTCACTCAATAAAAAATAATGTTTAAATCAGGATTTGTTACAATAGTAGGCAGACCAAATGTTGGAAAGTCTACACTTATGAATAATATGATAGGAGAGAAAATATCCATCATATCAGATAAACCACAGACAACAAGAAATAAAATTCAGACTGTTTACACTGATGAACAGGCTCAGATAGTGTTTTTAGATACACCGGGTATTCATAAACCTAAGAACAACCTTGGTCAATTTATGAATAACGAAGTAAATGATGCCTTAGATGCAGTAGATGTAATTATAATGATAACAGATGAATGCAGCAAAATTGGACCAGGGGATGAATTTATCCTTGAAAAAATAAAGGGAGCAAAGGCTAAAAAAATACTTGCTATCAATAAAATTGACAAGCATCCAAAAGAAAATATGTTAGAGATGAGCAGACAGTTTGAAGAATATAATATATTTGATGAAATACTTCTTATTTCTGCTATGACTGATGTTGGAGTTAAAGGCTTAGTAGAAAAAATTAAAGAATATTTAAGTGAAGGTCCTATGTATTATCCAGAAGATTATCTTACAGACAGACCTGAGAAGTTTATAGTTGCAGAGATTATAAGAGAAAAAGCGTTGATGTATCTGCAAGATGAAGTTCCTCATGGTATAGCTGTTGAAGTTGAGAAGATGAAAGAAAGAAAAGATAAAAACTTAACTGATATAAGAGCTGTCATACTATGCGAGAAGAAATCTCATAAGAGCATAATTATAGGTGAAAACGGAAGAAAAATCAAAGGGATAGGTATGAGTGCCAGAAAAGATATAGAAAATCTTTTAGCAACTCAAGTTTTCTTGGAGTTGTGGGTAAAAGTATCACCGGACTGGCGAGATAACAGCAATATGCTTAAAGAGCTTGGATACGACAGAAAGAAGATGTAATAATATAGAATAGCAGTGTTTGCTCCATGCACAAAGTTAATGGAGCTTTATGTCTATGTGCATGGAGGCAAAATGATTATA
This sequence comes from Firmicutes bacterium UBA1535, assembly GCA_002323775.1. GTDB lineage: Bacteria > Bacillota > Clostridia > Tissierellales > Sedimentibacteraceae > UBA1535. The sequence continues at coordinate 7,517 of DCPV01000043.1, forward strand.
GAAGATGAAATTCTGATATTAAAAGAAGTAAAATATAATGATAATGATAAAATACTTCACGCACTATCTAAAAATAATGGCAAAATTCAAGTTTTGTCAAGAGGCTGTAGAAAGAGTAAAAGCCCTTTAATTAACATATCTCAAATCATGGCATACTCAAAATGCCAGCTTTATGTTAGCAAGGATATGTACATATTAAATGGTGGTGAATTGATTGATAATTTTTATAATATTAGAAGTAAAATCACAGCATTTTTGCATGGAAGCTATATTTTAGAGCTGCTAAGCTATATTTCTCAGGAAAATGATATTGACGGTAAAGCTTTTGAAATGACTGTTAGACTTTTTCAAATACTAAATGATATTGAAGAAGATGAAGATAAAATTGAAAATATAATATCTATATATGAGCTTAAGCTGATTTCAATGCTTGGATATAGACCACAGCTAAAAGAATGTGTTATATGTGAAGAAAAATTAAATAAAGATTTATCATATGTTTTAAATATAAAAGATGGTGGCATACAGTGTGCACATTGTATAGAACAAATGCGAGGTACACAATATGTGCATAGTAATAATAATTATGTAAATATTAATATAAACAATAATATTGGTAAAAATGATATTTCTTATAAAAATATTGTATTATTAAATAACATGCTTGTTTCAAAGCTTGATGACAACGACATAATAAGTGAAGTAAGCGATATAATAAGAATTTTGATAAAAAATTATTTGTTTTATCATATAGGAAAATCAGATTTTACAACATTAAATTTATTAAGAAAAGGTGTATAAATTATAAACAAAAAATTATATAATTTTTTTTTAGATTTAGTAAAAAATTGGAGGATATATTATGGATGAATTATTAAGAAAGATTGACGAAGTAGTAAAACGCACAAATTGCAGCTATGAAGAAGCTAAGGATGCACTTGAAAAGCATGATGGAGATGTTGTGGGGGCAATAATCTTTATTGAAAAAAGTAAAAATCCTAGTGCATACATGAAGAAAAAAGGCGAAGATATTGTAAATGAAATAAAAAAGGTTGTTGAAAAGGGAAATGTCACAAAGCTAACCATCAAAAGAAAAGGTGAAATTATCCTAAATCTGCCTATAACTGCAGGAGCAGTAGGGCTAATAGCAGCACCTTTCTTGTCACTGGCAGGAATAACTGCTGCACTCTTAACTGAATGTACAATAGAAATTTTAAAGGATAACGGAGAAGTGATTTGTATAAATGAGGAGCTAAATAAGGGTGTCAGTAAAGTTAAAGAAGAATTTGAAGATATAAAAAAATCATTTGAAAATTAAAGCAAAGTTAATAATAGTGCATAAAATAAAAATTATAATTTATGCACTATTATTTTAATATTAATAAAAAAATTAATAAATAGATTTGCTAAAAATTTTAATATATACTTTAAATAGGTAAAAAATTCATAGAAAATAGTAATACTATCTTGACATATATGAGTTTATTTGATAAATTAAAATAGATAATTTGTGAATGCTAATCCATGTTATGGAATTTATATTTTCGTGGAAAACGTTGAAGGATTAGCTTTTTAAATTTGCGATTAAATAATTAACGTAAGATTTAAAACTAAAAATAGAAGAAAGGATATGCTCCGAGCCTACGCTTAAATGCTATATGCGTATAGACATTAAAAATAGAGGTAAAAAGTAGCTTGGGTTACTATATGAAATCGGTGCATGAGCATTATCATGGCTAAAAATGAAAAAAATAAATTAGAAAAATTTGTTGCATTATCCAAATCAAGAGGAATTATATTTCCAGGCTCAGAGATATACGGAGGACTTGCTAATACATGGGATTATGGACCTCTTGGTGTTGAAATAAAGAACAATGTAAAAAAAGCTTGGTGGAAGAAATTTGTTCAGGAAAGTCCATATAATGTAGGACTTGACTCTGCTATACTTATGAATCCACAAACTTGGGTTGCTTCTGGACATGTTGGTGGATTTAGTGATCCTCTTATGGATTGCAAGGAGTGTAAATCAAGATTCAGAGCGGACAAAATAATAGAAGATTACCTAAGAGAGCAAGGCAAAGATCAATCAGTTGACGGATGGTCAAACGAAAAGATGGAAGAATTCATCAATTCAAATAAAATTGTATGCCCTGAATGTGGAAAATTAAATTACACAAATATAAGAAAATTTAACCTTATGTTTAAGACCTTCCAAGGTGTAACTGAGGACTCGCAAAATGAAATTTATCTAAGACCAGAGACAGCTCAGGGAATATTTGTTAATTTTAAGAATATTCAAAGAGCTTGCCGTAAAAAAGTACCTTTTGGTATCGGACAAATAGGCAAGTCATTTAGAAACGAGATTACTCCGGGTAACTTTATATTTAGAACGAGAGAGTTCGAGCAAATGGAGCTTGAGTTTTTCTGTGAGCCTGGAACTGATTTAGAATGGTTTGTATATTGGAAAAACTATTGTATGGAATTTTTATACGGTCTTGGTATAATTAAAGAAAATTTAAGATTCAGAGATCATGCAAAAGAGGAATTATCGCATTATAGCAATGCTACTTCTGACATAGAATATTTATTCCCATTTGGTTGGGGTGAACTTTGGGGTATAGCTGATAGAACTGATTTTGACCTGAATGCTCACGCAAAGGTATCAGGCGAGAAAATGGAATATCAAGACCCTATAACAAATGCAAAATATGTTCCTTACTGTATAGAGCCTTCTGTTGGTGTTGAAAGAATGATGCTTGCGATTATGCTCGACTCATATGATGAGGAAGAATTAGAGGACGGAGATATCAGAACTGTTTTACGCCTTCATCCGGCACTGGCACCGTATAAGGTAGCAGTATTCCCGCTTGTTAAAAAATTAAGTGAGCCTGCAACTGAGCTTTACCAAAAATTACAAAAGCATTTTAATGTAGATTATGATGAAGCAGGAGCTATAGGAAAGAGATACAGAAGACATGATGAAATTGGTACTCCATTCTGTATAACATTTGATTTTGAGTCATTAGACGATGCTTCTGTAACTGTAAGAGATAGAGACACTATGGCACAGGAAAGAATTAAAATCGATGATTTAGTAGAGTATATAACTAATAAAATAGTTTTTTAACTATTTTATTAGTTTAAAAGAAATTGGTTTTTAAATTTATAAATAATGATTTATTTTATTAACAATACTCTATTAAGAAAGGGGTTTTATTATTAAATTATCAAACAGACAAGAGCAAATAATTAAAATTATTAAAGAAAACCAACCGATAACAGGCGAGGCAATAGCAGACAAGATAGGTCTTACGAGGGCAACTCTAAGACCTGATTTGGCTATTTTATCTATGTGCAAAATTATTAGCGCAAAGCCAAAGGTTGGTTATTTTATATATGAAGGAAGTGTAAACGAGGGCATAATAGATAGACTGGCAAGCATTAAATTGTCAGATATAAAATCAATGCCGATAGTAGTTAGTGAATCGACGAGTATATATGATTCGATTGCAACGATTTTTTTAGAGAATGTTGGAACTTTATTTGTTGTAGAAGATAAAATTCTAAAAGGTATTGTGTCGAGAAAGGATTTGCTAAAAGTGACTATGGGAGGCGGAGATTTAAGCACAATGCCCATAGGTGTTGTAATGACAAGAGTAACAAAGGCTGTGTACTGCACAGAGGATGAAAGTATAATAGATGCAGCAGAAAAAATTATAGAGCATGATATAGACTGTGTACCTATAATAGAATTTGACGATAAAAATAGAATGATATTGACTGGGAGAGTATCAAAAACTAATGTAACAAAGGTTATGCTCGATTTGGTTAAATAAAATTTAATTAATTTTTAATAAATATATGATATATAAAGAGCTTGTATAACGAATTGAGTTACAAGCTGTTGTTTAAGAGAGGAATGTAATATTAATGGAAGTAATGAATATATATGCAGTATCGGATTCGATAGGTGAAACTGCTGAGCTTGTGGCACAGGCTGTCAGTAAGCAATTCGATATTGTCGATTTTGAAATAAAAATTATTCCCTATGTCAGTGATATAGCAATTATTGATAAAATTGTTGACAAGGCAAAACAGGAGAACGCTATAATAGTTTTTACGATAATAATAGAGGAAATTAGAAACTATTTAGTAAAAAGAGCAGAAGAAAGTGGTATAGTTGCGGTAGATGTCATGACACCGGTACTTATACAAATTGTCAATAAGCTCGGACTTTCTCCTAGGAGAGAGCCGGGATTACTTAGAAAAATGGATGACAAATACTTTAAGAAGGTAGAGGCTGTTGAATTTGCAGTTAAATATGATGATGGCAAGGATACAAGAGGAATAATGCTTGCTGATATTGTTCTTATCGGCATATCGAGATCATCTAAAACGCCTTTAAGTATGTATTTGGCACATAAAAACATTAAGGTTGCAAATGTTCCTTTAGTACCTGAAGTTGAGTTGCCGGAAGAACTATTTTGTATATCAAAGGATAAGATAATAGGGCTTAGCATTGACCCGGAGCAATTAATTAGAATTAGAAAAGAAAGACTTAAATCTCTCGGTCTTAAGGATACAGCTAATTATGCCAATATAGAAAGAATTATAGAAGAAGTAAGCTATTCTAATAAGGTTATGGAGAGAATAGGATGCAGAGTTATAGATACTACTAATAAAGCAGTAGAGGAAATAGCTTCAATAATATTAGAAGATAGCTTAGATATACCAAGCTTTGAAATATAGAATAATAAAGTTTAATTATTTTTGAGATACATAATCTAAAATTGCACTTTAATTTTAATATTTAAAGTAGTCAATTGATATAGACCAGGGGGTCATTATGAGTTTTAGAGAAGTTTATGAGGAGTTAGAAATTAACAATTTGTCACAGGAAGCTGCAAAAAGCAGATTTAGTCTTGGCAGAGATTCTATTGAGAAAAAATGTGATTTAAGGACAGAGTATCAAAGGGACAGAGACAGAATAATTCATTCAAAGGCGTTTAGAAGATTAATGCATAAAACGCAGGTTTTTTTATCGCCAGAGGGAGACCATTACAGAACAAGACTTACTCATACACTAGAAGTATCTCAAATTTCAAGAACAATTGCAAGGGCTATGCGTTTAAACGAAGACCTGACAGAAGCTATAGCTTTAGGTCATGATTTGGGGCATACTCCCTTTGGACATTGTGGAGAAAGAACGCTCAATAAATTAGTTAAAGGTGGATTTAGACACAATGTGCAGAGCCTAAGAGTTGTGGAAGTATTAGAAACAAAGGATAATCAACAGCATGGTCTGAATTTGACAAAAGAGGTAAGAGATGGAATAGTAAACCATACTGGGGATAAAAAACCAATGACGCTAGAGGGAGAAGCTGTTAAAGTTTCAGATAGAATAGCATATATAAATCATGATATAGATGATGCAATAAGAGCCAATATAATAAGCTTGGAACAAATTCCGAAGAAATACCTAGAACTTATTGGCTTTACCCATGGTCAAAGAATTAATACCATGATTATCAATATAATAAATAACAGTAAGGACATGAAAGCAATCAGAATGAGCGATGATATGCTAGAAGCAACGTTAGAGCTAAGACAATTTTTATTTGATAATATCTATTTTAATAAGGTAGCTAAATCAGAAGAACACAAGGCAGAATTTTTAGTGGAAAATTTGTACAAGTATTATATGAGTAATTTTGATAAGGTGCCAAGACTTTATCTTGACTTATATGAAAAATTTAATTTTGCAGAAGATGAGATAGTAAAGGACTATATTTCAGGAATGACAGATAGATATGCGATAAAATTATTTAAAGAGATATTTGTACCATTGCCGTGGGATAAATAATATTTTAGCAATTTTACCAAAATATACCTTTTTAAATTTAACAAATTTTATTGACATTAAATATCACATATGCTATTATAGTTTATTAATGTATGTGCTGATTTAGTGTGAGAAAAATATTTTTCACAGATCACAGCCTCTAATAAAGGGGTGTACTCATATGCTTTTGAACATAACTGAGGAGAAAAAGCAACAAATAATTGAATCAAATGATATTGTAGATGTTATAGAAGAGTTTTTACCATTAAAGAAAAATGGGACAAATTATAAGACGAATTGCCCTTTTCATAATGAAAAAACACCTTCTTTTGTTGTGTCAAGAGATAAACAAATATATCGCTGTTTTGGCTGTGGTAAAAGCGGAAATGCTATAACATTTTTAATGGAATATAAGAATTTGACCTTTATTGAATCTGTAGAATATTTGGCAAGGAGAGTTAATATTAGCTTAGATTATATTGAAACTAACAAACAAACTATAGAGAAAAACAACTTACTTAAAAAATTATATGAGATAAATATAGAGGCGGCAAGACTTTTTTATAAAGGCTTATCCGCTAATGAAACAGCTCTTAGATATCTTCAAAAAAGAAATATTGACAAAAATATAATAAAAAAATTTGGAATTGGTTATACTGTAAATCAATGGGATAATTTATTAACATATTTAAAGAGTAAAGGCTATAAAGAAGAAGAAATCGCAAAGACTGGCCTAATAATAAAAAGAGAAAAGAAAGATGGATATTATGACAGATTTAGGAACAGAATTATGTTTCCGATATTTGACATAAAGAAAAACATCATAGGCTTTGGCGGACGAGTTCTGGATGATTCTTTGCCGAAATACTTAAATTCACCAGATAGCTTAGTTTTTAATAAGGGTTATAATTTATATGGATTAAATATCGCAAAGGAAAATGTAAAGGATAAAAGCTTTTACTTAGTTGAGGGCTATATGGATGTTATTAAAATGCACTCACATGGCTTTGATACAGCAGTTGCAGCACTTGGAACTTCCTTGACAGATAATCAAATAAAGCTATTAAAAAGATATTCAAATAAGTTTTATATTTGCTTTGACTCTGATCAGGCAGGCTTAAAGGCCTCGCTTAGAGCCTTGAATATGTTTAAAAGCAACAGTTTGGATGCCAAGGTTATAATTATAAAGGATGCAAAAGATCCAGATGAATTTTTAAATAAATTTGGAAAGATGAAATTTGAAATGCTTTCTGAGGAAGCACTTGATTACTACGGCTTTCTTGAGTTTTATTATAAGGAGGAATTTGATTTATCAAATAAGGTGAGTTATATTAATAAATTTTTTGATAACTTATCAAATATTAAAAGTGATATAGAAAAAGAGCTTATAATCGAAAAATTGTCTTTTAAGGTTGGAGTGTCTAAAGAATCATTAATAAATGAATTTAGAAGAAAATATGAGAAAAAAAGTACAAATACTTCGGTAATAAGCAAAAAACCTATTAAAACCTTTAATATTGAGAAGCCCAAAATACGTGTTTCGCACGAGGAGGAGTTGCTAAAGCTTATCTTAAAAGAGAATAAACTGGCACTTTTATTAAATCAGATTGTTTGTGATGATGATTTTAGGGAATATATTTATATAGAATTCTTTGAAATTCTTTATCAATTGGTACTTAATAGTGGACAAATAACAAAAGAAAATCTGTACAGACTTATCCATGAACATAATGTGCTTAGACCTGAAAAAATTGAATTTATAATGGATAATATATTTACAGATATGGACTTAGATGAAAATAGTATAAAAATAGTGTTTCATGACTGCTTTAAGCTTTTTAAAATTAAGTATTTAGAACAGCTTAGAGCAGCTAAGAATAAAGAGATGTCTAAAATTAATGACGAAGAAATGCAAAGGGAAATTATGAACGAAAGTATAAGATTAGCTAAAAAGATAAAGTCATTAAAAGAGGAGGTTAATTAACCTGTGAAAGAGAATGATGTAATTAACGAGTCATCAATGAGTATGGATGAAAAAAAGCAATTAGAAAATGCAGCAAAAATTGAAACCGTCAAGACCAGCTTGATTGAGAAAGGAAAAAAGAATGGTTTTATTTCCTATAAGGAAATAGTAAAGTCCTTTGAGAAGATGGAAATCAACCCTGAGTTTATTGATGATTTTTACAAGGTAATAGAAGAAAATGATATTGAAATTCTAGGTCTTCAAGATGATATGCTTGAAAAATTTGAAGACGAATTGGATGTAGATATTGATTTAAAAGACGACCCTGACTTTTTGATTGCTCAAAGTGATGATGATATCCTAAAGGGTATCAATATTGACGATCCTGTAAGAATGTATTTGAAGGAAATTGGTAAGGTTCCTTTATTGTCAAGTACAGAAGAAATTAAACTTGCAAAAAGAATGGAAACTGGGGATGAGGATGCTAAAAAAAGATTGGCAGAAGCAAACCTTAGGCTTGTAGTTAGTATCGCAAAAAGATATGTTGGGAGAGGAATGCAATTCTTAGACCTTATCCAAGAGGGTAATTTAGGTTTAATTAAGGCAGTTGAAAAATTCGACTATATTAAGGGATATAAGTTTAGTACCTATGCTACATGGTGGATTAGACAGGCTATAACAAGAGCTATAGCAGACCAAGCGAGAACTATAAGAATTCCAGTTCATATGGTAGAGACTATAAATAAATTAATAAGAGTTAAAAGACAGCTTTTGCAAGAGCTAGGAAGGGATGCAACTCCAGATGAAATAGCGGTAGAGATGGAAATGGAGCCTGAAAAAATTAGAGATATACTTAAAATTGCTCAAGAGCCTGTTTCTTTAGAAACTCCTATAGGAGAAGAAGAAGACAGCCATTTAGGTGATTTCATACAAGACGAGATAGTGCAAGCACCACAGGACGCAGCAACATTTGCTCTTTTAAAGGACCAGCTATCAGTAGTTCTTCATACTCTTACTGACAGAGAGCAAAAAGTTCTGAGACTTAGATTTGGACTAGATGATGGCAGAGCAAGAACCTTGGAAGAAGTTGGAAAAGAGTTTGATGTAACTCGTGAAAGAATTAGACAGATAGAGGCAAAAGCTCTAAGAAAACTAAGACACCCAAGCAGAAGTAAAAAATTGAAAGATTATTTAGAGTTATAAAATAAAGGCGAACTACGTTCGCCTATTTTTATCAAATGGGAAAGCTAGCTTTCCTGTTTGATAAATGAAGAATCATTCCGATTCTTCAATAGAGTGAAACAAGTTTCACTCTTTATACAGAATGGAGTATATATGAACAGATTAGAGGCAATAGCTTCACTTATAGATAAATGCGAGACCTTGGCTGATATAGGTACTGACCATGGATATATTGCAGAAATGGCACTTAAAGATAATTTATGCAAGAAAGTGATAGCAACAGATATTAACAAAGGACCTTTAAAAAGTGCTGTAAATCATCTAACAAAAATAGGATTTAGTAATCTAGTAGATTTTAGACTAGGCTCAGGTTTAACTGTGATAAATGAAAATGAGGTAGATTGTGCAGTAATTGCAGGTATGGGCGGAGAGCTTATAGCAAAAATATTAGAGGATTCAAAAAATATATCAAAAAGCATAAATTCATTTGTACTACAAGCGATGACAAACGTAGATGTTCTAAGAAGATACTTATATGATAACGGATATACAATATCGGAAGAAATAATAGTAAAGGAATTACACCATTATTATTTTATAATAAAGGCAGTTAATAAAGCTTCAGTCTGTGAAGATGATATATATTATGAAATAAGTAAATACTTGTTAGATAAAAAAGATAATTTGCTTTTAGAATTTATTAAAAAAACCATAGAAGTAAATAATAAAATTTTAATAAACTTAAATAATTCAACAAAGCAAAATAATCCATTAAAAATAAATGAGTTGAAAAATAAGAATTTAAAATTAAATAAGTTAATATTAGAATATAATGTTAATATTTGATTAAAAATCTAATAAAATTTAATTTGACAATACCGATTTTATATTGTAAAATACATATTAGAGTAAATCATACAATCGCAGGTCAAGAAATTGACGTGAGGAAAGTCTGGGCTCCATAGGGCGAGGGTGCTAGCTAACGGCTAGTGAGGGTGACCTTAAGGAAAGTGCAACAGAAACAAACCGCCTGAAAAGGTAAGGATGAAAAGGTGAGGTAAGAGCTCACCAGCAATTAGGCGACTAATTGGCTGTGTAAACCCCATCCGGAGCAAGACCAAGAGAGGATTTTGGAGTGGCTGCCCGTCACAATCCAGTAGGTAGGTCGCTAAAGCTTATTGGTGACAATAAGCGTAGATAGATGATTGTTTAATACAGAACCCGGCTTATGAACTTACTCTATTTTTTTGAAATAAAAATGAATATATAATATAAAAAAATAAAAATTTTGCTTTTATAGCAAAATTTTTATTTTTTTAAAACTTTTTATCGTATTAATTTGTCTAATAAGTGCTAGCAAAAAAATAAGCGATAATTTGCTTATAAATATGAGGAGACAGATTATGAGTACAAAATTAAACACGAAATTTTTAGAGCTTGAAACTAATATAAAATATAAAAAATCAAGAAAATCTGTAAAAATTATTATTTCAATAGTAATTTTAATTATATTTTCAGTTGTTATTGTAAAGTATATTAATGAAAAATCAGATAAGGATGATGTCAGTGTAAATTCAGAAAAACCGGGTAATATTGATGTTTCAGACAATGAAAATTTAGAGAACAGTAACACTGATATTAAAATTATAGAAAAGAACGATGATAAAGAATCAAATGAATATAATCCTATAGTGCCAGAGAGTGAAATTGTTTTAGATGATTTTTTCAATGATGCGGTTTTCATCGGTGATTCAAGAACAGAAGGATTTATTATATCCAACAGCTTGTCAAATGCAAAGTCATTAACTGTTAAAGGCTTAATGGTTGACACAGCATTTACAAGACCGGCTATAAATATGAATGGTGAAAAATTAACTGTTACAAAAGCATTATCAAAGATAAAATTTAAAAAAGTCTATATAATGTTGGGTGTTAATGAGTTAGGTTGGGCGTATGAAGAAGTTTTTATCAAAAAATATGCTGAATTGATAGATTATGTTAAGGACTTAAATAGTGAAGCTCAAATATATATTCAGTCGATTATCCCAGTTAGTTATGAAAAATCATCCTCAGATAAAATTTA
>DCPV01000143.1 GCA_002323775.1 Firmicutes bacterium UBA1535
CGCATACTCTTGACCATATTGTCTACTGTAATTCTTTTTAAATCAAATCTTTGGCATCTTGAAATAATAGTTGCAGGGATTTTTTGTGGCTCTGTCGTAGCGAGTATGAACAAAAGATGAGCAGGTGGTTCTTCAAGTGTCTTTAGCAGGGCGTTAAATGCTCCTTTTGAAAGCATATGTACCTCGTCAATTATATATACCTTGTACTTGCTCTTTACAGGCAAAAACCTAAGTTTATCCCTTAAATCTCTTATATCCTCAACACTATTGTTAGATGCAGCATCCATCTCTATTACGTCAATATTTGAATCATCTAAAATGCTTTTGCAGGACTCACATTCATTACAAGGATTTCCGTCAGTATTATTGGTACAATTTACTGCACGTGCAAGTATTTTTGCAGTTGAGGTTTTTCCTGTTCCTCTTATTCCGCAAAAAAGATAAGCATGAGCAATATTATTTGACAATATTTGATTTTTTAATGTATTAACAACATGCTCCTGTCCTAAAAGCTCGTCAAAGGTCTTAGATCTATATTTTCGATACAAAGCTTGATGTGCCATAATTCCCTCCCAAAAGCAAAGATTTATTTTAAAAAAAAGCCGACACAAACGTATCGGCTATTTACTTTTGAATTTAATTCAAGATGAATTCTATATTCCGTATTTTTTCTTAAATCTATCCACACGTCCACCTTTGTCGATAAACTTTTGTTTACCAGTAAAGAACGGATGACATTCTGAACATATTTCATCTTTTATTTCATCTACAACTGAGCCTGTTTCAAAAGTATTTCCGCACGCACATTTAACAACGGCTTTTTTATAATCTGGATGTATTCCTTGTTTCATTTAAAATTCACCTCTTTCTAAAGTATAAACTAAATTAATATCAATCTCTTACAATGCCTAAGTTTAACTCGCACATATACTTGCTAAGCAAGACATTAAGCATCATAAAGGCATCAAACATAGAAATTTTTAATTCTTTAATAGTGCAAATTATTCTTTCGCACTCAAAAAGTATACCACAAGTAATCATTTAATACAATATATTTTTTTAGATTTTGGAAATTTATTTTTTTAAATTTATTTTCGAAAATTTATTTTTCAAAAATTGTCTAGTAATAATTTTTATCACCATTTTTTTCAGTATTTTCATATTTCTTTTTTTCTAAATTAAATAGTGTTGCTGATTCCTTGATAAAATCATGGTTGGTCTTAGTTCTTAATAATCCGTCTAAAAGTCTTTCTGTAACATCAACTGTTTGGAAATTACCCAAAGCCTTTCTTATCTGCCAAATTGTCTGTAATTCTTCGCCAGTCAATAATAAGTCTTCTCTCCTTGTTCCTGATTTATTTATATCAAGTGCAGGGAATACACGTTTTTCAGATAATTTTCTGTCAAGGTGTATCTCCATATTGCCTGTACCCTTAAATTCCTCAAAAATTACATCATCCATTCTGCTTCCTGTTTCAACAAGGGCTGTAGCAAGTATAGTTAAGCTTCCGCCATTTTCTATATTTCTTGCAGCTCCGAAAAATCTCTTTGGACTGTGCAAAGCTCCGGGATCAAGTCCTCCCGAAAGTGTTCTGCCTGTTGGCGGGATGGTTAAGTTATATGCACGTGCAAGTCTTGTGATACTATCAAGCAATATAACGACATCCTTGCCATGCTCAACTAATCTTTTTGCCCTCTCTAAAACTATTTCAGCAACCTTTATATGATTTTTTGGAAGCTCATCAAATGTAGAGTATACTACATCAGCATTAACAGACCTCCTCATATCAGTAACTTCCTCTGGTCTTTCATCAATCAATAAAATTATTATATCCATCTCAGGATTGTTTTTTGAGATGCAATTAGCAATATTTTTCAAAATTGTTGTTTTTCCCGCCTTAGGTGGAGCAACTATCATTCCTCTTTGACCTTTTCCTATAGGGGCAACCAAATCTATAATTCTCATTGCAATATCACGGGGATTTGATTCTAATCTTATTCTTTGGTCAGGATAAATAGGAGTTAAGGAATCAAAATCTTTTCTATTTCGTGCTGAATCAGGGTTTAAGTCATTTACTTCATTTACATACAGCAAGGCTTTAAATTTTTCACCCGGCTTTGGGGCTCTTGTAATACCCTTAACTTTGTCACCTGTTCTTAGATGGAATCTTCTTATTTGAGAAGGGGAAATATAGACATCGTCTTCGCTTGTTAAATAATTGTTAGTTCTTAAAAAGCCGTAGCCATCTTGATGAGATTCTAATATACCCTGTACGTGTATTATCTCTCCTAAACTATCTGCTTCTTCTATATATTTTTCTAAAACTACTTTTTTCTCAGTCTTATCAGTTTCTTTTAATTTATCAGAATTAGCACTATCTTCAATTTTAACATCATCAGTATTATTGGAATTGCTTTCATCTGTTGCATCAGGCAAATTTTTCACTTCATTTTTATTTCTAATATTATATGTTTTCTTACTGATTTTTTCTTCTTTTTCTGCATCATAAATGACATTTTCTTCTTTTATTTTTTTTGTTTCAGTTAAATTATCTAAATTATTTTTTTTGATGCTTGATGTGTTTCTGAGCTTTTTTACCTTTTCTATTTTCTCTACTTCATCAGCTTTCTCAGCCTTTTCTAGCTTTCCGATTTTTTCTAATCTTAAAATTATAATATCAATAAGCTCTTTCTTGTTATATTTATAAGCATCACTAATTCCTTTGTCATGAGCTAACTGCTTCAATTCAGCAAGTTTCATATTTGACAAATCCGATATGTTCAAAAAAACACCTCCGTTTTAAATAAACCATATTTACAATCTATAAAAACAACTACATTCCTCTATCTAAATGTAAATTGCAATGCAATTTTTATTATAATAGCTTCATAGCTTTAACCATTCTTGGAAAATTGGTAAGATAAGTAAATTGATAAGCACACTTATAATATCAAAGTATTTTAATTAAGTCAAGAATAAATTTCGAAGAATTTCAGCATGTAATTTGATGTAATTTAAAAATATAAAATTCTACAAAATTTTTAAAAAGTATTATAACACTATTCACAAAACAGCACATATATGTTATACTGTATGTATCAAATATTATTATATTTTAAGGAGACTTTATAATGGATAGAGAGTTAGCACTTAATATTGTCAGAGTGACAGAGGCGGCAGCACTTGGTTGTGCTAAATTTTTAGGAAGAGGCGACAAGGAAATAGCAGATCAAGCTGCAGTAGATGGCATGAGAAGTATGTTCCAAGTATTAGATGTTAGTGGAACTGTCGTTATAGGTGAGGGTGAAATGGATGAAGCACCTATGCTTTATATCGGTGAAAAAATAGGAAGATGCTGTGATGGAAATCCGGAGATAGATATAGCTGTTGACCCTTTAGACGGAACTAATTTAGTAGCAAAAGGACTTCCGAATGCTATATCAGTAGTTGCAGTTGCACCAAAAGGATGCTTGCTTCACGCACCAGATATGTATATGGAAAAAATTGCTGCAGGTCCAAAGGGAGTTGGAGTTATTGATATAAATGCACCACTTCAAACTAATATCAGAAACCTAGCTAAATCACTTGGCAAGGATATAAGTGAGATAACAGTTGTTATGCTTGATAGACCAAGACATCAAGAGTATATAGATATTGTAAGGAGAGTGGGTGCGAGGGTAAAATTATATAACGATGGTGACGTTGCAACAGCCATAGCTACTTGCTTCCAAGATTCAGGAATTGACTTAATGGTTGGAAAAGGCGGAGCACCAGAAGGAGTTATTGCGGCAGCGGCTATCAAATGCTTAGGTGGAGAATTCCAAGGTATACTTGCACCTGAAAATGAAGAACAAAAACAAAGATGTCTTGATATGGGACTTGAAAAAGTTGACAAAGTTTTAACTATAGAAGACCTAGCAAAGGGCGATGACATTATTTTTGCAGCAACAGGAGTTTCTGACGGAGATCTTCTAAAAGGTGTCAGATATTACTCTAATAACAGAGCAAAGACTTACTCTATGGTAACTCGTTCAAAATCAGGTACTATACGTTTTATAGATACAATACATACATTTGATAAAAAACCTAAATACGCATATTAATTAAATTTATTATTTACTATTATAAATTTTTATGTTAAAATATAAACATATTCTGAATTTAGGGCAGAGCCTGCGATGAGGATGACTTTTAAATCTAAACTATCTGAAGTATTCAGTCTTTTCTGATGCCAAGATAATAGCTATATTGTACAGGTTTATACGTTATCCTTATACCTTTTTTCAGGTATAGGGATTTTTTTGTTACGAATTGGAGGTTTTTTTAATGGAATATACACTTAATAAAATTGTTGATTTGCTAAATCTTGAAGATTTTAGTGAAATCTACTCAAAGGCTGATGAAATAAGAAAAGAAAATGTTGGAGACATAGTTCATATAAGAGCTATCTTAGAATTTTCAAATTATTGCGGACGAAAATGCAAATACTGCGGATTAAATTGTACAAACAAGAGCATTAAAAGATATAGAATGTCTAGCGAAGAAATTATATCCACAGCATTTGAAGCTGCAATGAATGGATATAAAACGCTTGTGCTGCAATCTGGCGAAGATGCCTACTACACTCCCGAAATTTTAGGAGAAATAATTAAGAGCATCAAAAAATTTAATATAGACATAACCCTAAGCACAGGTGAAATGGATTATGATAGCTATGCTCATCTAAAAGAATGTGGAGCTGATAGATATTTATTAAAGCACGAAACCGCAGATGAAGATTTGTATCAATATCTACACCCCTGCGGAACTCTTAAAGAAAGAGTACAGTGCTTAAAAAATATAAAAAAACTAGGATATGAAACAGGCGGAGGGTTTATGGTAGGACTTCCGAATCAGACAGCAGAAATACTTGCAAAGGATATACTTCTTTTAAAGGAAATCGGCTGCGAAATGGCAGGCATCGGAACATATATAACAAATCCAAATACAGAATTAAAGGACTCTCCTAACGGAAGTACCGATATGACTAAAAGAGCTGTAGCACTAACACGTATCATTATGCCAAAAATCCATCTTCCTGCCACTACCTCTCTTGGAGTACTAGATGCCAAGGAAAAAGAAGATGTTTTCTCATGTGGAGCTAATGTAATAATGCAAAAGGTTACTCCAAGTAAATATAAGGCCTTATATGAAATATATCCATCAAAATTATCAGAGACAAATATAAAGCTTCAAAGAATAAAACTGGAAGATGAAATTAAAAGCTTAAATAGAATTCCTCTATAGGAATTTGAAATTAAAAAGCTAAAATATAATTAAAGGTGCTAAGCACAAGGAGGTCAGAATGTATAATAGTAAATCAATGATTGCAGAAGAATTTATTGACAACGAGGAGATATTATCTACACTTGAATATGCTAAAAAAAATAAATCAAACCGTGAACTTATTTTATCTGTACTAGCAAAGGCTGAGGAATGTAAAGGTCTTGATTACAAAGAGGCTATTCTTTTATTGGAAAGTGATTTAGAGGATATAAATGAAAAAATATTTTCTTTAGCTATAAAAATTAAAGAAAAATTTTACGGCAAAAGAATAGTCATGTTTGCTCCCTTATATCTATCAAATTATTGTGTAAATGAATGTAGATACTGCCCTTATCATTATTCAAACAAGCACATTGCAAGAAAAAAGATGACTCAAGAAGAAATCACAAGAGAAGTTATAGCGTTGCAGGATATGGGACATAAGCGTTTGGCGCTTGAAACAGGCGAAGACCCTGTAAATTCTCCAATCGAATATGTGCTGGAAAGTATAAAAACAATTTATGGAATAAAGCATAAAAATGGAGCTATCAGAAGGGTAAATGTCAACATAGCAGCTACAACTGTAGAAAATTACAAAAAACTGCACGATGCAGGGATTGGAACATATATACTATTTCAAGAAACCTATCACAAACCTAGCTATGAATACCTTCATCAAAAAGGACCAAAGGCTAACTATGCTTATCATACTGAGGCTATGGACAGAGCAATGGAAGCCGGTATAGATGATGTTGGTATAGGCGTTTTATTCGGACTTAATTTATATAAATATGACTTTGTAGGACTATTAATGCACGCTAAGCATTTAGAAGATGTCCATGGTGTAGGACCTCATACTATAAGCGTCCCAAGGATAAGACCTGCCGATGAAGTAGATGTAAATGAATTTTCAAATGCAATATCAGACGAGATGTTCGAAAAAATCGTTGCAATACTAAGGATATCTGTTCCATATGCAGGAATTATTATGTCGACTAGAGAATCGCAAAAAACCAGAGAAAAAACCTTAAAATTAGGAGTTTCACAGATTAGCGGTGCTTCTTCAACAAAAGTTGGAGGTTATGCAGGAAAGGAAGATGAAGATACATCTCAATTTGAAGTAAATGATACCAGAACCTTAGATGAAGTTGTAAATTGGCTGTTGAAATTAGGATATATACCAAGCTTTTGCACAGCCTGCTATAGAGAAGGCAGAACCGGAGACAGATTTATGCAGCTTGTTAAAAACGGGCAGATAGCAAATGTCTGTCAACCAAATGCTCTGATGACCTTGAAGGAATACTTGGAGGATTATGCTTCTGAGCAAACTAGAATAAACGGTGAAAAATTAATACTAAGTGAAATTGAAAATATAAATAATGATAAGGTTAAGGAGATAGTTATAAAAAATCTATCAGATTTACACGAAGGTAAAAGAGATTTTAGATTTTAAAGGAGGTCATCCTAATATGGGATTAAATAATACACCTAATTCAAATAGGCTGCATATAGGGATTTTT
>DCPV01000208.1 GCA_002323775.1 Firmicutes bacterium UBA1535
TTTCCTATGAGGGATATTATTTTTTAGGTCCATCAACACCTATTTCGATAGGGGTACTGGCATATAATTCATATATAAATCCAGATTTGCTGTACAGAGCATCATCTATGGCAATAAACTTTGTGATGATGGCAGTATCGATTATATTATGTGTTATATTTTATAAATCACTTAAACAAACTAAAAAAGGAACTTCTTTATGAAAATTTTTAATAAGCTTATATTTGCTTTACTAATGATATTTTTGCTTCTTCCGCTATTGTCTATGCTCGTATGGACATTTTTTTCAAGCTGGGCAGCTAATGATAATTTACCAAGCAATTTAACATTAAAATGGTTTATATACTTTGTCAATTCCGGTGACTGGCTCATCGGAGTAAAATCTGTTTTATTTTCTATAGCTGCGGCACTTATTTCACTTATACTGAGCGTAATGCTTTCGAGATTTTTTATAAAAAGCAGTTTCAAATATAAGCAGCAGCTGGAAAGCATATTTTATTTGCCTATGCTTTTACCCGTTGTAAGCGTGTGTATCGGAAGTCACAAAATGCTGTTAAATATATTGGGACTAAGAGGAAGTGTAATGGTGTTAATTCTTCATGTTTATTTTTCGCTTCCATATGCGTTTAAGATGGTATATTCATTTTACCGTGTATGGGGTATAGAGCAGGAACAGGTTGCCAGAGGACTTGGGGCAAGCAGGTGGCAGGCGTTTTATTTAATAAATGTGCCTGTTTATATGAATGGTTATATTTCGAGCTTTTTAATGGCATTTATCATTTCATATTCGCAATATTTTATAAATTTTTTTGTGGGAGACTATAATTCGGTAAACTTTTCAATGATAATGACACCATATATAACTGGTTCTGACAGAAATATTGCATCAGTATATATTTTCTTATATATGCTTTATGGTATAATAGTGATGGTACTTTGTGCAGGAATAGAAAAAATGTATAATAATAGAAAGAGAAATGAATTGATATGAGTTTTTTAGAACTGAAAAATCTTAGCTACAGTATAGCTGACAATGATATTTTAAACGACATAAATTTGAATATAGATAAAAGTTGCTTTTTTTCAATTTTAGGTCCAAGCGGAGCAGGTAAAACAACAATTTTAAGAGTTATTACAGGGGCAATTTTTGCCGATAAAGGTCAAGTAATTCTTGAAAATGAAGTTATCAATAGCCTTCCTATGGAGAAAAGACAAATAGCTATGGTTCATCAATCCAAGCATCTTTTCCCACATTTAAGTGTTATTGAAAACATACAGTTTGGACTGAAAATGAAAAAGTTTAGCAAAGATAAAATTGTTGAGAAAACAGAGGAAATAGTTGAGTTTTTTAATATGAAAGAGCATATTTTCAAATATCCTTATCAGCTTTCAGGAGGACAGCAGCAGCTTGTTGCTCTTATGAGAGCATTGGCATCTGAGCCGAAAGTTCTGCTTTTAGATGAGCCATTTACAGGACTTGACAACAATCTTAAAATCTACATAAGAGATTACATATTGAGACTGCACAGACAATTTAAAATTACTACTGTAATGATAACTCATGACAAAGAGGATGCCTTTTTTATGAGTGATAAAATAGCATTTTTATTTAAAGGTAAAATGGTTTTATGTGCAGAGCCTGTCAAGCTAATTAACAGGACTAATATTGAGGAAGTAGATAATTTTCTTGGAGAAATTACATCCTTGGGGGACGGCAGTATAGTGTTTTCGGATAAAATATTGAAAATTAATTGAAAAACTCATATTGCATAATATTCAAAAAAATAATATAATTAATTAATGTTAATATATCAAGTGATATAATAGAAAAAATGTTTTTTTATTATTTATAAAATAGAACCTTTCAATATTGTAAGTTTAGATAAAGGAAATGTAAGCTAAAGTTATGGCAGGGCATTTCCTTATTTTTTATAATAGTGTTATAGTTTATTAAACTAAAATTAGTATAAAGCGTTCTATAAACGCAAAAAATAGTCTACTATGAAAGGAAAATTAATAATATGTCACTATTAGAGGTTAATAATTTAAAGAAAATATACACTACACGTTTTGGAGGAAATCAAGTTTTAGCTTTGTCAAATGTTTCTTTTTCTGTTGAAAGAGGCGAGTATGTGGCTATAATGGGGGAATCAGGATCGGGAAAAACAACTTTACTTAATATTTTGGCAGCACTTGATAAGCCTACTAGCGGAGAGGTTATGCTAAATGGGAATAGCATAGTATCGATAAAGGAGAAAGAAATCTCTGCTTTCCGCCGTGATAATTTAGGCTTTGTTTTTCAAGATTTCAATTTACTTGATACATTTTCTATTCAGGATAATATCTTTTTACCATTAGTGCTTGCGGGTAAATCATACGAGGAGATGAAAGAAAGATTGCAGCCTGTAGCTAAGAGCTTGGGTATAACTGATATCTTGGCAAAATATCCATATGAGGTATCAGGAGGACAAAAGCAAAGAACTGCTGTTGCAAGAGCACTTATAACAAATCCAAAGATAATTTTAGCAGATGAGCCAACGGGTGCATTAGATTCAAAAGCTACAGATGAATTATTAAAGATATTTAGTAAAATTAATGCAAATGAACAGACAATACTTATGGTAACTCACAGCACAAAGGCTGCAAGTCATGCTAAAAGAGTATTGTTTATTAAAGATGGGGAGGTATTCCATCAACTGTACAAAGGCTCTATGAGCAATGAAGATATGTACCAAAAAATTTCTGACACACTCACCATGATAGCGACAGGTGGTGGAAGAAATGAGTAAATTTTTATATCAGCGTCTAGCAGTTATAAATATTAAAAATAATTATAGAACCTATGTACCGTATATCTTGACTTGCATTGGAACAGTGATGATGTACTTTATAATGTACGCTCTTTCTGTTGACAAGGGTCTTGCAAATATGTACGGAGGCGCTATGACTCAAACTCTGCTTATGCTTGGAACATGGGTAATAGCGATATTTGCAGTCATATTTTTGATATATACAAATAGCTTTTTAATGAAGCGAAGGAAAAAAGAATTTGGCTTATTCAATATTCTTGGTATGGAAAAAAAGCATATTTCTAAAATAATTTTTTATGAAACACTATTTATAGCATTTTTAAGTTTAGCTTTAGGGATTTCATTTGGTATTCTTCTTTCAAAGCTTAGTCTTTTGCTATTAATTAAACTGATGAATTTTAATGTGTATTTTGGTTTTAATATATCCTATGAAACGATAATTGTAACATTAAGCTTGTTTGGAGCGATATTTAC
Organism: Firmicutes bacterium UBA1535; assembly: GCA_002323775.1. Lineage (GTDB taxonomy): Bacteria > Bacillota > Clostridia > Tissierellales > Sedimentibacteraceae > UBA1535. The sequence goes on from DCPV01000208.1 coordinate 3,285, forward strand.
GCTTATATTGTTAAATAATTTAAGGCAAATTCATCTTTCTAAGCCTGTAGAGCTATTAAAAGGTAGACAGGTAGGTGAAAAAGAGCCTAAAACAAAATGGCTTCTGTCAATCATTGGATTTACTTGTTTAGGTATTGGATACTATTTAGCCATAACAGCAAAAATGGCTACGGCAACATTACTTATATTTTTTATTGCTGTAATATTGGTTATTATAGGAACTTACTTATTATTTACAACCGGAAGCATAATGATTTTGAAAATTCTTAGAAAGAATAAAAATTATTACTATAAAACAAAGCATTTTATAAGTGTATCAGGTATGATTTATCGTATGAAACAAAATGCAGTAGGACTTGCAAATATATGTATTTTATCAACTATGGTTTTGGTCATGCTTTCCTCTACAGTTTCTCTGTATATAGGTATGGAGGATGCAGTAAGAGAGAGATATCCGAGGAACATAAATATAAATTTACAAGAATATAATCCGGAGCTTAATAATGAGGTAGATAAAGTTATAAGTGAAGCTTTAAACAAACACAATATGAAATCTTCTAATGAGTTAAGATATAAATATATAAATTTTGATGCAACTCTAAATGGAAATGAAATAAAATTATCAACCGATCATAATTTTAATAATTTCAAAAATTTAGATGAATTAAGAAAGATATATTTTATCGCTCTTGAAGATTATAATAAAATATCAAACGGCAATATAGTATTAAAAGATGATGAAGTTCTTATGTATTCAAGCAAAGACGTTTTTAACAATAATAGCATAATAATGTTTAAAAATGAATACAAAATTAAAGAACATCTTAAAAGCTTTGTAGTTAATGATAGAGCGGGTTCAGACGTTTTAAGCACCTTCTATATAATTACTAATAATATGGAAAGCTTAAATAATTTGCTTACAGAGGAAGCTGAGAACTCTACTAAGCTTGTTGAAGAAGAATTTAAGCCATTTTATTATATTGCATTTGATATAGAAGGGTCAATAGACGAGCAACAAGAGTTTTACAACGATTTATTTACTAATGTTGCTGAAAAATCAAGACCAGACGGAGAAAAAGTTTTTTCGTTTTATATTAGCTCATCAGCAGAGGCAACTAAAGATTTCTATAATGTATACGGAGGCTTATTCTTCTTGGGAATATTCCTAGGAGTGGTATTTATTATGGCCACTGTGCTAATAATGTACTATAAGCAAATATCAGAGGGCTACGACGACAAGGAACGCTTTGAGATAATGCAAAAGGTAGGTATGAGTCATTTAGAAATTAGGAGTTCAATTCGTTCTCAGGTTTTGATAGTATTCTTCTTGCCAATAGTTACAACAGCTATTCACATTGCCTTTGCTTTTCCGATAATAACAAAAATGCTTAGGTTGATTAATTTGATAAATACTGATTTGTTTGCAATATGTACTTTAGTATCAATTTTAATATTTACGGTGTTTTACATTATTGTGTATGCAATAACAGCAAGAACTTATTATAGAATAGTTAAATAGTGATATTATAAATTTTAAACTCCCAAAAAATATGTGTAGAATTTAATTTGTAGACTTTACACATATTTTTTGTTTTAATTGTATACTAAACATCATTAACATAAAAACAAAATTCTATTGATAAATTCTATTAAAACATATATAATACATATAAATACGCATTGATATGAAGTTGTATAAAAGGGGGGTAAGGTGTATATAACATATTCTAAAAAAGCAATTAAATTTTTAGAAAAACAGACTAGAGAAACAAGTAAAAGAATAGTTATGGCAATAGAAAAATTACCAATAGGGGATGTTATAAAGCTCCAAGGTGAAGAAGGATATAGATTAAGGGTCGGGACATTCAGGGTTATTTTTGACAGACAAGGTGTCATTATTGATATAATAGATATAGATAATAGGGGTCAAGTGTATAAATAGGAGGATTAATCGTGGTAAAAGATAAAATTATAGGATTGTTAGATATAATGTCAGAAGAACAAGCTAGTCTAATTTTAAAATATATCCAAAGCAATTTCAAATTAATACAAAAAAATACTTGGGATAATATCAAAGAAGAAGAACCAACAGACGAAGAAAAAAACATAATGAAATTATATAAAGTTGGTGAAGAAGAATATCAGCCTTATATTTCTCATGAAGACTTAAAAAAGAAACTNNATCAGAGCTGTGAATATAACAGCTCTGATATATTTATTAATAATATTATTTGATGTTGTTAATAAATTAGATTATAACTCAAGCTGTGAAAATACTTTTCTGATAGTATCGTAAGAAAATCCCTTTGTTATTAGATGGTTTGACAATTTTGCCTTAATTTTATACTTATCGCTTTCTTTTATGGAAGATAATTTTTTCTGTGCTAATGCTAGAGCATTTTCAAACTCCAAATCATTATCAATTTTGACTATTTCCTTGGAAATAATTTCTTTGTCGACACCCTTAGCATATAATTTCGACTTAATTTTATTTACGCCATATTTAGAGAACTTTGTTTTGTCATTTATGTATCTTTCGCAGTAAGCTTCATCATTTATATAGTTGTATTCTTCAAGCTTATCTATAGCACTGTTTATAATTTCCTCATCAAAACCCTTGTCTTTTAGTTTGCTGATTATTTCATTTTTAGTCCTGTCTTTTTTAGCTAATAAATACATAGCATAATTTGAAGCCTTGTCCTTTTCCTCAGCCTTAAGGATGGTTTCAATAAAAGATTCATCTAATTCCATGTCCGTTTTTAATTTATATTTGTAGCATATAGAAGCATCCAAGCCAAAAGCAAATCTGTTATTTAAAAAAATGTTAAATCTATTCTCGCTATTTTTCTGCTGTTCAATTAATGTTATTTTGAGCATTTTTATAATAAGCCTTTCTTATAAGTGTAAATTACATTAATAATATCAACATATTTTGTTTTTGGCAACAAAAAATTTCTAATAAAATTTTCATTGACATTCATACGAATTTAGTGTACTATTTTACTATAGTTCTAATACATCAAGATATCTTCATAAAATCGTAATAAATTTAATCTTATAATTTAAGTATAGATTAAGATAATGTATTTATTCTTAGAAATAAATGATAATGAAATGTGTTTCTAGTGCATGTATAGAGAATGCACATGGCATAATTTAAAATTCAAATAGGAGGAAAATAAGTGGAACAAGAAAAGTTAATTCCAACGAAGAAAAAACCAAAAAAGAAAATTAAAAAATTTGTAGTTATAGGTGTAGTTTTAATAGTACTTGCACTCATTGTTAATTTTGTTATGAACAGAGCAAGAAGGGCTAGTAATACAATGGGTGGCGCTGATTATTTGTTTGAAAAAGTTTCTAAGCATGATATTAATGTTAATTTGACAGGAAGTGGTACCCTAAAGCCTGCTAACTCTTATGTGGTGACAGCTCTTATATCAGGCGAGATAATGAGTGCTGCGTTTGAAGAAGGAGATATAATAGATAAAGACACAGTTTTGTATGAGGTTAATAGCTCAGATGCCAAAACAAGTCTTGAAAGGGCAGAATTAAAACTTTCACAGGCACAGAAAGACTACAATAGATTGCTTGACAGCGTGAATGATTTAAACATTAAAGCTGATAAAAGCGGAACTCTTGTAAGCATGATGGTAAAAAAAGGGGATAAGGTTCAAGCAGGACAAAGCTTAGCTTCTATAATAGACAGCAGTACAATGAAAATAGATTTGTATTTTAATTCAGATGACGCTGATAATTTTTATATTGGTCAAAAAGCAAATTTGACAATCGAGGGAAGCTATGAAACTATACAGGGAAAAGTTTCAGAAATAAAGAACGTTGAAGAACAATTAAATGGCTATAAGATAGTAAAAAAAGTAAGTATAGAGGTAAAAAATCCTGGGGCTCTTTCTCCGAGTGACAAGGCAACAGCGATTATAGATGATATAGCCTGTGTTGAGAGTGCAAATTTTGCATATAAATCTGAAACAAATATTAAGGCTAATGCTGCTGGCGAGATAAAGTCAATTGCAGTCAAGGAGGGGGATTTTATTTCTGAAAATCAACTTATAGCTGTAATTGAAAGTACACAAGTTCAAGATAATATAGAAAATAGCCAAATAAATTTAAGAGATATGGAGCTTTCTCTTGAAAATCAGTATAAAAATTTAGATCAATACATAGTAAAATCTCCAATATCAGGAACTATAATTGAAAAAAATTATAAGCTGGGGGATAAGCTTGAGCCAGGGAAAAACCTATGTACAATTTTTGACCTGTCTTATTTGACTATGACCTTAAACGTTGATGAACTTGACATATCGCAAATTTCAGTCGGTCAAAATGTTAAGATAAGCGCTGAAGCTTTGCCAAACAAGAATTATGAGGGAAAGGTTACAAAAATTAGTATAAACGGTATTACTGCAAACGGTGTAACAGTTTATCCTGTAACCATAAGAATTGATAAAACCGAGGGACTTCTGCCGGGGATGAACGTTGATGCAAGTATTCAAGTAGTGGATAAAAAGGATGTTCTTTCAGTTCCTATAGCAGCAGTTGCAAGAGGCAATAGAGTTCTTGTTAAAAAGCAAGGCTCAACTAATCAAGACAATCCAGCTGCTAAAAATGGCTCAAATAACAATGGAAATAACCAAACTAATCCAATGAATAAAGATAATTCTGTGAAAATTACAGAAAATTCAAAGGACTCAAAAGCTTTAAATAATTCAAACCTTAGTCCAGTTGAAGGATATGAATATGTGCAGGTAGAGGTTGGAATTAGTAATGATGATTATATAGAAATTATTTCGGGATTAAATGAGGGTGACGAGATAGCAATTCCTGCTGCAAGGTCTTCTAATCCAATGGATGCTATTTTCATGGGACCACGTGGTAATCAGCCACAAGTAACCTACACAGAATATAGAGATGGGGACATAGTACGATGACAGCACTTATAGAATTTAAAAATCTATATAAAATATTTCAATCAGGTGATGAGGTAGTAAGAGCTGTCGACGGTATCTCAATGAAAATTAATAAAGGTGAATTTGTTGCAATCGTAGGGCAGTCCGGCTCTGGAAAATCAACTTGTATGAATATTATAGGCTGCTTGGATGTGCCTACATCGGGTGAATATTTTCTTGAAGGACAGGATGTAGGTCAAATGAATGATAACAAATTGGCTGAAATTCGAAACAGAAAGCTTGGCTTTATATTTCAGCAGTACAATCTTTTGTCCAAGATAAATGTCTTGGAGAATGTTGAATTATCATTGATGTATGCAGGAGTGGGCAGGAAAGAGAGAGAGGAAAGAGCAAGAAAGGCCTTAGATAAGGTTGGACTTTCAGATAAGCTTAAAAATTTTCCTCACCAGTTATCCGGAGGACAGCAGCAGCGTGTTTCTGTGGCGAGAGCCTTAGCCGGAGAGCCAGCAGTTATACTTGCAGATGAGCCTACAGGAGCTTTGGACTCAAAAACTGGAAAAGAAGTGCTAAAGCTTTTAAAAACCTTGAATCAAGATGGCAATACTATAGTTTTGATAACTCATGATAATTCTATAGCAAAGCAGGCACAGAGGATAATAAGACTGGCTGACGGAAAAATTATGTATGATGGACCTTCAAATGGAAAGGACGCAATAATAACCACCGAAGATTTAGAAGATGATATCCAAATTATTCCAGATGTAAACACTGATGAAAATAGTACCAATAAAAACGCAGAGGAGGCATAAGGTATATGGGCTTTATACAATCATTTAGACTTGCTGTAAAAAGCATCATGGCAAGTAAGATGCGTTCCTTGCTAACCATGCTGGGTATAATCATAGGCGTTGGAGCGGTTATATTAATTGTTGGTCTAGGAAATGGTATGGAAATATATATGAAACAAAGCTTTGCCAGCATGGGTACAAATATCTTGAATGTAAATGTATTCGGACGAGGAAGCTCAAGAAGCATAGATGTTGAAGATATGTATGCCTTTGTTGAGGAAAATAAAAATTACTTTGAGGCTGTTTCACCAACTATAACGGCAAATACAAAGATTAAGATAGGCAATGAGTCTTTGTCAAGAACGTCACTAATGGGAATTGGCGAAGATTATATGAACATGAAGAAATTAAAATTGGAGTCTGGAAGATATATTCAATATGTAGATGTTCTTAAAAGAAACAAGGTTTGTGTTGTCGGACCTCATATAAGCAATACATATTTTATGGGTGATGCACTTGGAAAGACAATAAAAATTAATGGAGATACCTATAAAATTGTAGGAGTTTTAGCAAAGGATAAGGACGAGGAAAATGAAGAAGGCAGCAGCGGCGATACAGTGCATATAGCGTATACAAATGCAGCTAAAATGTCATTTATGGGGACAATTACATCATATTCCTTCTCGGTATTTTCTGAGGAAGATATACCAACATCTAAAAAGCTTCTTAATGACATGTTTTTTGATATATTTAAGAACGAAAATCTGTATTCAATTATAAGTATGTCTGAAATTTTGGACACGATGAGTACTATGCTAAATGTTATGGTAACAATTTTGGCCTCTATAGCGGCGATATCCTTAGTTGTAGGAGGAATAGGCATAATGAATATAATGCTTGTTTCGGTGTCGGAGAGAACGAGAGAGATAGGTATTAGAAAGGCTTTAGGAGCTAAGCAAAGACATATAATGCAGCAATTTGTAATAGAGGCAGCGACTACAAGTGCCATTGGAGGAGTTGTGGGAATTATGTTTGGATACTTTTTATCCTTTATAGCTACAAAGATTGTAGTTATAGCTCTTAAAACAGATATGGCAGTTACACCATCTGTTTCTGCTGTAATTGGAGCATTTACCATATCAGTTGCCATAGGAATTTTATTCGGATATCTGCCTGCTAAAAAGGCTGCAAAATTGAATCCGATTGACGCTCTTCACAGAGAATAAAGTTTGAGAAAAAGAGGAGGAATACAAATAAAAATGAAAATAATAAAGCGAATTACGATATTTTGTTTAATATTAGCTGTATCGATACAGTCAATAGCATTTGCAGATACGAATAATCAACAGTTAGTAGAAAATACAATCAAAATATTAGGTATCATGACTGGTGACGAAAAGGGCAATATGAATTTAGAGCAGAATGTAAGCAGAGAGCAATTTGCCAAAATGGTAATCATGTCATCAAATTACAAAAATAGCGTTGATAAAGACTCTATTTATTCTGTTTTTAAAGATGTAAAGCGAGATAGATGGTCAGCTCCTTTTGTAAAGCTTGCAGTAGATATGAAATTATTTACTGGATATATTGACGGCACTTTTAAGCCGGAAAATAAAATTAGCTTAGAGGAAGCAGCTACTGTAGCACTTAGACTTTTGGGATATGAAAATTCTGATTTTAATGGTACATATCCAACATCACAATTATCAAAGTATAAATCATTAGGCTTAGATAAAAATATTGATAAGGTTAAGGGGCAATATCTTTCAAGAAAGGATTGTTTGAATTTATTCTACAATCTTATGAATACCAAAACAAAAAATGGACTTGTTTATGCAGCCAGTTTAGGATATGCCTTAAGCTCAAATGGAGAGATAGACTATAGTGCCTTGTTAAACAAAGAGCTTTCACAAGCATATGTAGTGTCAAATAATAATTTAAACAGCATCTTACCCTTTTCTCTGTCAGATGCAATTGTGTATAGAGACGGTATTGCTTCTAACGTATCTGATATAAGCAACTATGATGTAATATATTACAATCAAAATCTAAAAACAATATGGGCATACTCTAAAAAAATAGTAGGAACATATACAAGTGCTATGCCAAATACTTCAGCACCATCCACAGTAACAGTTGCAGGCAATAATTACAATTTATCGTCTTCTATTTCAACGCATAAGATGTCCGCAACAGGTGAGTTTTCAATAGGAGACACAGTTGTCCTGCTGCTTGGAATGAATGGAGATGTTGTGGATGTCGTACCTGCTGCTAAAATTGAAAGCAGCAGTGCCGGAGTTGTTATATCTGTAAATAAAATTGTAACAGACAAAGGAGCTTTAAAAAATGAAATTTTAGTTGCATATACTGACGGAACAACTGGAAAGCATGAATATTTAGGCTCTATAAGTGTAGGAACTGTGGTATCTGTAGAATACAGAGATGGAAATATTAAGATAAGCAGAGTAGCTGATAAGAATATTAATTTGTCTGATTATAAATTAGCTGAAAATGCTAAAATTTTGGATGTGAACCAATACGGAGAATATAGCATTATATACCCATCAAGATTAAGCAATATATCTCTTAGTGGAAGTGATATAAAATATTATAGTTTAAATACATCAGGTCATATTGACAAGCTAATATTAGACAATGTTACAGGTGATTTAGGGAAATATGGTATCGTGACAGCTTCTGAGGAGATAGATAAAATTGAAAATAACAATATGATTCTTCAAGGTTTTTATCAGTATATTATCAATGGAAAATCTATGTCACTAAATACTCAAAGCAGTATTTTCAATATTAATGCAGGTCCTGCAATATTTAGCTATGAAAACGGTCAGATAGCAGGAATTAGAAACTTATCAGGCGATAATATAAGCTCAATTGCTCAAACCTTTGTACTTAGCGGAAATCAAAAATATATGCTGGCTGAGGATGTACAAGTATATTTACAAGCAGATGGAAATTATCATCTGACAGAATTATCATCTGTTTCAAACCTTGAAAAATACAACTTGAAAGCATATGTAGACAGTGGATATAAAGCGGGTAAAAGAGTTAGAATTATAATCGCTACAAATAAATGATAAATATAGGTGCAGTTTGACGTCTCAAGCGTCTAATTGCTATAACAAAAGAGACAAAGGAGAATTTCTCCGATGTCTCTTTATACTATTGACAAAAACAATTTATCAATAAAGCTATACAAGTCACTATCGACAATACCGCTATAATTAAAGGAAAGTAATATCTTATTTGGACTATGGTTAATTATTTCAATCAAGATATTATTTTTTTTGCAATCATTATACACATTTTGAGCAGACTTGCTGGTAAGCACTTCTAAAACCAAATGAAATCCAGAATCTGAATTGATAATTTTAATTTTATCGCTGTAATTCTTGTTTATATAGCTTGTTATAGAAGTGTTTTTCTTTTTATATATTCTTCTGATTCTACGCAGATGTCTATTCATATGACCCTCTTTCATGAATAGTGAAAGAACAATCTGGTCAATTTTAGATGTAGACTGAGTATATTTATCCTTAATTTTCTGATAGCTTGCAATCAGCTTCTTAGGTATTATCATATAGCTAATTCTAAGTGATGGAAGCAAGGTTTTTGAAAAAGCTCCCAGATAGATTACACAGTCGTTGTTATCCAAGCCCTGCAAGCATGGTATAGGCATTCCGTCATATCTTATAATTCCATCATAATCATCCTCTATTATAAGTCCATTTACACTATAAGCCCAGTTCAACAGCTCAAGTCTTTTGTTTATAGGCATTATTTTAGCATAGCTGCCTATGCTCTTTAAAAGCCCTACGATTTCATTCTCTATGCGATTGAATGTACTTCTTGCTTGACTAATATCAGCCGCTTTTATAGATACTGTTATGTATTTTTCTTTTTCAGTATCATTTCTACCAAGCTTAGTCTGTGCAATAAGATTATCGTTCCATTCCTTTCTATACTTATCTAAATCATCGTTTTTATATTTAGAGAGTATCTTATTTTCAAAGTCTTTTTTATCAATAATTTTATTATTTATTGTTACTTGAACATTAATAGAAGAATTAAAGTAATTAAGCAGATTACAATATTTTGTAAACATGCTTAATTGTTCTTCATCTTTTGCAGAATTGTAATTGACATCTGTAAATTGTAATGTCTTAGAAAACTCATTTTTTCTTGTCTCAATTATCCCGTCATCAAACACTGATGTTATAGGAATAGTTTTTTGAGCGGTATTCGGTCTAGGTTTGTTTAATTTATTTTTAGTTAATATCTTATCAAAAACTTTGACTTTTGTTTTCATTCTTTATTTTTCCTTTCTTGTTTATTTATTTTACTTTTTTTAAGGAGCTGTGATGAAATCTTAGCTTGTTCCTTTTTTTGTTCATTTAGTAAATATGTAAAAGCATTTTCAGTCTTATATTTTCTAATTCTTGGTGTCAAAAAATAAAATCTAATCATAATAAGAAAATATTTTTCGTAATCCATTCCATCCTTTTTTATAAAGCCAACTAAAAAAATTGGAAAAGAAATTATCAGGATAATCCATCCAGCTAAGTCTTCACCAATTTTCCCTCTTAAAAATATATATGAAGGTATATTTATGGCTAATGCAAGAACTAAAGAAATAATCTGTCTTAATGTTAGATTAAAAATTACTTTTGATTTAAAATCCCGTATTTCGCGTGGCAATTTAACTTCTATCATTTTTTTATTAACCTCCTGTTAGTTTTGTTGCAATATTTCCAGACCTAAATAAAAGCATTACTAAAACTATGTTTAATCCTATTACTCCCCATACATCAATTTTGATGTTACTTGCAACAACAGTAGCAACAAGCAAAGGAAAGAATTTGAGAATAACAATTATTAAAAAACCTTGTAAGCACACAGATACATAATGTTGAAAAAACTTTTTTCCAATACTTGAATATTCTTCAGATGCTATTGTTGCCAAAGGTATCGGCGAAGCCACAGTAAATAAATAAACTTCAATTACTCTTCCATAACATATTACGCCAATTAGCATTTTAGAAATAAACATACCCACTTGAAGTGGCCAGAGTCGACCTGACATCTTTAAAAATTCCCAGTATGACATTTTCATCCATTCTTCTTTCATATCAATAAAATCAATCAAATTTGCCACATTAGATGTATATGCGGCCACTTTGTCGACAAGATTTGATACCGCAGCAAAAATGAAATTCAATATTTCTAAAGAATTTTCCATAATCATCTTAGCGAACATAAGTTGCAGTAGTACCTTAATAATATTTTCAAGGGTATTAAGCTTGAACATGGCTGCTCTTTTTGTATATCCTATCATAAAAAAAAGTGCGAGCAAGGAAAGTCCGATAGGATAGGTTATGTTGTGAAAAAAATTATTAACCCATGTACCAAGGATAGTTGCATTCCAATCCATTGTCACAATTTTACTCATCTCATCTATATCAGCACCTAGCGAGTTAAAAATTTTGTTTAGGTCATTAATGAAACCAATAACAGTAGATTCATTCGGCCCAGACCAAAATTGCTTTATCATGCTAAAGAAAGATTTAATTTCAGCACCACCAAAGCCTGCTGAAGTTCCACCACCAAAGATTGGGAAAGAAGGCATAAATCCCATAATTTTTTACTCCTTTCTTTCAGTTGAAAGTCATATCACCTCTGTTCCAGTGGTACAGAGGTGATATGCTTATTTTAATATTACAAACCGAAGATTGTTCTATATCCTATTGCAAAGCCAACTACCATTAGCCCTCCTACGAATTCTAAAACACCTCTTCTTTTTGAGCCAGCGTCTTCAGATTGCATTCCCATTGCAATTTGTATACCTCCATAAAAAGCTAACAATCCTCCAAGTCTTATTGCCCATTTAGAAATTTCAGCTGTTACATTATCGAATGCGTCTGCATAAACAAATTTTGTACTAGACAAAAATATTGCAACTGCTAAACTAAACATAAAAGCCTTAAATTTGTTTCTCACTTTTTTATTTGCTTTTTTTACATTCATTTTTCTTTTTTCTTCCATTAAAATTTTATTTTTGTTTTTTTCCATGTTATTTTTCTCCTTTAAAATTCATAATTATAGAATGATTTGATTCCTCAAACCATTCTATTTCCTCTGATTTCTCAATTTCAATTTCTTCATCTTCTAACGACAAATTTGAGACAGAAAAAAACAGCCTTTGCAGCTGTTCTTGTTCAAGTTTAAAATCTTTAAAATTGTAACGTTCAAGTATCTTCTCACGTTCACTTTCAGAAAGTTTTTCATTTTCAATTTCTCTAAATTTTTCAAAATTGAAAGTATTTTTCTCATCTGCGTCAGCAAGATATTTATAATTTTTATGTTTTTCTAAATTGTATTTTTTAGAATAAAACGGAAGCAATCCGGATATTATTAATATACAATCATCATCTGGTATACGTCCTATTTCATCTGGTGTCATTAATTCTCTTCCAATAATTCCATAGTTCCATGTAGTGCTAGCATTTCGCCCTTTAGAATTATTTACATTCCTTGTATCAATAGTTTCTTTTCCAAGCATTTTACTCATATATTCAAGTGTACTAAGTTCTTGACTTCCAAGGAACAACAAAGATGTACACGTTCCAAGCATACCTTCCCATTGTTTATCGTACATTTCTTTAAGTTGAGACAGAGCTTGTATTATTATAGCAACGCTTATCTCTCTACTTCTCATTGTAGTTATTAATTTCTCAAAGTTTGGTATTTTCCCAATGTTTGCAAACTCATCTAGCAGACATCTTACGTGTACTTTTAATCTTCTACCAGGACTATTGTCTGCTACATCATATAGAGCTGTAAATAACTGTGTATACATCATTGCTGCTATAAAATTAAACATTGTATCAGTCGCATCTGGAATAACCACAAATAGAACTGTCTTTTCATCTCCAATTTTATCAAGCTGTAGCTCGTCCTTAATCATTAAATTAGACACTTCTTCAAGGTTAAATAGCGACAGCCTAACACCAAGCGAAATAAGTATAGATTTTATGGTTTTACCTGCACCTAGTTTGAAAATTTTATATTGTTTACAGGCAATATGATTTGGCTTTTCCTTTTCAAGTTGCTCGAATATAATGTCTAAATCTGATTTCCAACCCTCATTTTCTTCTCTTGCTTCGGCCATTCTGAAAAGTTCCATAACAGTGGCGAAATTGTGTTCTTCTTCAACTAATTCGTGCCAGATAAAATAAAATATAGCTTGCAATAAAGCAATCTCTGATTTTTCCCAAAATGGATCTGCTGTGTTGTTTTGTATTTCTTTTTTATTTGTATTACTTATCAAACAATCAATGAGCTTTATAACATCTGTATTCTTTTTTATGTATGCAAATGGGTTATAACACATACTTTTGCTCATATCTTTGAGGTTAAGGATTTTTAGCTTATAGCCTTTTTTAACATAAAAGCTTCCTGTGCTTTCTAATAATTCTCCTTTTGGATCAGTTATTACATAAGAACAAGAAGCTTGTAAAATATTTGGCTTAACAAAAAAACGTGATTTTCCAGCAGCAGGACTACCTAAAATAACTGTATTAACATTCTTACGAATTTTTCTGTTATCTAAAGTCATCCTTTCTGTTTCTGTAAAAATTGTGTTATAATCCTCATCCTTATCAACAACCTTATTGATAGTTCCTTTCCAAGCCCATGCTGTTGAGCCATGCTCTTTACCTAGCCTATACTTCCCATTGTACGCCATAGCATATAAAAATCCCGCAATATAAAATAGTGATACAAAAATCATAAAGCTTAAATCTTCTTTTTCAGGAATAAAAAAAGGTCTTGTCTTAATAGAATCGACAACACCTTTTTCAAGTATTTCTAAATTAGTTACTATTTCTAAGCTAGTTTTATCAGCGTTCCTAAAGTTGTTAAATACAGCTCCTATATGTATACAAACATAAGATACAAGAATATATCCAATCAAAAACAAGATTACTAATTGTTTTGTCCATATTTTCCTTAGGTCTTGGTCTGTTTTCAAAAAATCACCTTCCTTTAGTTAGGCAGTGCTACAAGATGTTTCTGTATTCACAATATTATTGTTTACAACAGAACTTGAATTACTTTCATCATCTTGCTTTGCCTTTTTTCGATTTTGATTTTGATTTAGCTTTGGTTTGACTATCTTTGCTGGGCTGCTTATCGCGTGTTTCCTTGACTTCATCCTTAACTTTATTCAAAGTCTTTTTCTTATCTTTATCTGCCTTTGCAGCATTTTTTCTCTCTTCATTAGCTTTATCTCTAAGTTTTATTCTTTCTTCATCTGTAAAGACAAGTTCTGATGTACCCCATTTTTCTGTTATCTTTCTTATATTTTCTAATCTATCCTCAAATTTTGAATTAGTAGAATCTAATCTTTCTACTTTTCCATTAGAATGAATTTCTAATGAAACCGTCTTGTCCTTTTGATTTTCTTCAAAATAGATATATTCATCAGGATTTTTTAGGTTTACTATATATCCTTTTTTTAAATCTGTTTTTTCAAGAGATACTTGAATGTAATTTTGGGGATTTTCTTTGTCTGCTATAAATATATCCTTATCACTCATAATACAAAACTCCTCTATAATGCTTTTATCAATCTTTTCTTCAATGTTATTTTTTCTATCAGCTTCAATCTGCTTAAGTAAAGCTTGTACTATTTCAACGTCATTCGCTTTGAAGAAAATTGTAAAATTCCCTTCTTTATCTGCTTTTTCATCAAGAAGTGCAAATGTTAATCCTGTTTTCTTAGCTTTAGAAATAAACTGTTGCTTATCCCTTTCATTTAACTTAATTTGCTTGAGTTCTTCTCCACTTTCAAGCAATTTCTTCATGTTAGTTTGACCTTGATTTAATTTCCCTGAAATAGATTTTAACAAAGCCATAAATAAAAAAGAAGCAAGTTGAGATCCCATATCTAATCCCTTCTTGCCTATTTCTGCATACATACTAGCTATTACGCCAGCAACTTCTCCACCAGTGTTCATACTGTTTACCTCTCCTTATTATTATTTATTTTTTCTATATGACGCACTTTTTCTGAATCTTTTGAAATCTTTTCTTTCTTACTGTCATCAACAGATTTTTTCACTTGATTTAATGTCTTTTTATTATCTATATTTTCTTTTGATGTCTCACTTAATGTTGTATGTTCTTGTGATTCAATCATTCTAGCAAGATATGATGAATTTATTGGTATATTGCAATTTTTCATTGTATACACTGAATAAGTTTTACCATCGCTGTTTTCAAATGCAGCATATCCAAATTTATCTTTATTAAGCTCTTGGAACTTTGAAAGTTCTTCTTTAGTAACATCAACACATACATTATGTTCTCTATTGATTATACCTTGCAAATCAATATTTCCATGAACAATTTGTAAGCACTTGACATCATTGGAAATTAAAATTTCTTTCAACTGATCCATTTTATCTATAGGCACAATTATATTCATCCTATCTTTTTTATCACTCTTATTTGCTACATAGGGTAACTCGCTTTTATCTAAAATATTTTCTAATTTAATAAAATCTTCATTAGATATTCTTATATATCCTTTTTCTATATTCATATCATTGTCAATTTTTTTAGAAAATTCATCCTTAGATAATTTGTAGCTTTCTTCTTTTTTTACATTGCTAATTTCCTTTTTTACTTTTACTACTGTTTTTTTGCTTGTATTTTTATCTTTTGAATCCTCATTTTGTAATTTTTCTTTCTTTGCTTGAACTTTGACTTTTATTTTAATGTCGCAATCCTTTTCGGTATATAGTGAAAAACCTTTATCATTTTCAAATACTATATATTTATATTTAGCTTTATTAGCTTCTTGAAATTTCTCAAATTCTGCTTTAGTGACACCATGAAAAGTATTTGGTTTAGAATCTTTAATTTTTTTCCAATCAATATTGCCGTAAACAATTTGTAGACACTTAATATCATTGGAAATTATTATTTCTTTTAACTTATCCATCTTATCTATAGGAACAGTTATATTTGTTCCATCTTTATAGTCACTCTTGTTTGATACATGAGGAATCTCATTTTTATCTAAAATATTACCTAGTTTAATAAAATCAACATCGGATATCCTTATATATCCTTTTGAAAGGTTTTCATTATTATTAATTTTTTCAGCAAATTCTGCTTTTGCTTCACTATAACTTTTTTCATTTGCCTTTTCCTCTGGATCACCTAAACCATTTCTCTCTCTGTATTCTTTTTGCATAAATTCAAGTTCCTCTTTTGAATAAACAATTACAATATCCTTGAAATTCTTTGTAGTTTCCCTTATTTTATCTACCGCATTAGAAATACTTTTATCAGGCTCATTATTATTTGTCACAAATCTTTCTGACTTACCATCAATGTTGATATCAAGAGATAATGTTTTGATATCCGTTCTACTCATAAGCTCATCTAAAACCTTATCTAAAGTAATATCTTCATTTTCTTTTAAATTGGATAAAGCTTTATGCTCATCAATAGGATTTAGTTCTTTCTCCTCAACCTCAGCTTTAATGTAGTTTCCTGATTCTTTGTCAAACACAGCAATAAAATTATTTAGCTCTTTAACGTTATCTATTACAATCTCGTCCAGCCCTTTAATTTTTGAAAATAAAGATTTATTAAACTCTTTATATTCTTCATTAAGCTGTTTAAATTTTTCGCTCAAATCAATAAACTTTGCGTCCTCTTCATATAAATTGTCATAATTATAACTTTGTTTAATTTCTGTTATATTCATTCTCATATGTTGAATCTGCTTTTCATAATCTGCTGCCCCTAAAATATCATCAGAAAATTTGATTTCACCCTTAATTAAATACTTATCTCTATATTCTTGATTTACTCTTTTGTTTTCAATGTCATCTTGCTCTAAAATTATCATAGACTTATTTAGATGTAGAGTATTATAATTTACATCTGAATGAGCTAAATTTATACCTTTAATTAAACCTTTTTCATCGTCAATTAAGACTTTATATCTCTCACCAGTATCATATAAAATCACATCACCGCTTTTAAGTATTTGATTGTAATAGTAATGTTCTAAAAATAATGATTTTGTGCTAAAATCACTAGGAAGATTATTAAGCTCATCTTCAGTTATTTTGAAAAAATCAAGAGCATTTTGATAAACTTCATTGATTTTATCTTTATCAACGCCATATTTAAAATTATTCAGCCCATAATCATTGAAGTATACAGTAATCTTTTGATTAAACGGAATGTTACTTAAAGTTTCGTACATATCAACAAATTCAGCTCTGTCTAATTCTCTAATATCAACTTTTTTTATATTATTTTCTTCCATTTATTTTACTTTCTCCTTTTCATTATTATTTCTTTCGTCTAAGCTAACTTCGCTTATAACATTTTTTCGTCTTTCACTGTCAAGAGTTATTTTCAATTTTTCTATTTGTTCAAGCTCTTTGTAGTCCTCATAAATTTGTTTTCTCATCACCTCCGCATTATCAAGAACACTATCTCTTTGCTTTTCAAAATCCTTGTAATCTTTTTCAGTGTAAAGTCCGAATTTCTGAAGCTGCACCTTACTGTTTTCAAATTTCTCTATCTCATATTCATGTTTTTTTCTGTACACCCCTTTCACAAACGATTTGCTGTACTCATCATAAAACTTTTTATATTTTTTATAAAAATTTATTTCTGTACAAACAGCGTCTGCTTTATAATCTAGGTTTTCCATTCCGTCTAAAATCTTTTTCTTGTCATCAATTTTTTGTGTTATTTTTTCTATTGCTACATCAATATCACCCCTGCTTTTAAAATTATACTTATCTATTATATTTAAACTGTAAGATAGTTTATCAACTTCATTTGATATATTTTTTTGTGCTTCATAATACCTATTGTTTTCACTATGTCTTTCATTTTTGTCAAATACTAATTCAAGCAATATGGATATGAGTAATATATTAACCTTTAGTGAATAACGATTGAATGAGAGCATTTTAAATACATAATCCCATTTATCTTTTTTTGTCCTATATTTATATCTTTTACGTACAGATGATTTAATGTCATATTCCCTAAGTTCAGTTCTTTTTCTTATACTATCCTCTGTGTAATCAGCTCCTAATGTTTTCCCACGCACTTGTCTTTTCATCGAAGGGTGTTTAAATGTTATGTGCATGACATTGTGGCTTTGTTTATCTTTTATCTCATAGCCAGCATTTTTAATTTTCTTTATAAAATCTTCATAGTCATTAGATACAGAAATGTAGTAATCAATATCCTCTTTTGTTTTTTGCTTCCATGAATTTTTATTTTTATTTTCTAGCCATTCCTTATAGGACATAGTTCTATTTTTATATTTATTATTTATAATACTAAGTCCATATTTTTTACAAATCACATCAGAGTAAGCTCGGATATCTTCTCTTTCATTAGTACAACTATTATATTTTTTACCATCTAGTCCAACAGAATTAATTACAATGTGATTATGTATATGTCCTTTATCAATATGAGTAGAAAGTATATATTGATAATTACTTAAAAAAATATCAGCCCATTCCTTTCCAATTTGATTAGCTGTCTCTTTATCAGTTTCACCTTTACTAAATGATTGTATGAAATGAAACCCTAATATGTTGCCCTCTTTCTGCTTAATTTTTTTTAAAGCATTCATTTCAATATGAGCCAGTTTTGGATCAGAACTACATTTATTTGAACTTATTAAAATTTTTTCATCTGTTTTTTTCTCATTAACTATATACTCAAGAGCCTTATACAAAGTTGCATTTATTGAATGCCTTTTAACATATGCCATATTATCAATCTTCCTCTAAATTCTGTATCATATCTTGATATAAATTCGACAATACATCATTAATATTTTTCATAGACTCCTTTAAATAATTAATATCATTGTCGTGCATTTCTTCCCCTTGATTTAGTTTTTTTGCGATTTGATTTATGTTATTTCCTATATAGCTTATCTGAGAAGATAATTCAAAAATGCTTGTCAAATCGTAAACTATTATGTTTGTTCTAAGTGCTGCATTAATAAAATATCTATTTATGCTCATATTACTTATTTTAACTTTATCAAGTATTTTTTTATGTTCTTCTTCTGTAACTCTTATAAAAATAGGTATATTTCTTTTTCTGTTAGCACTCAATTTATCACCCTCTATTCTTAAAATTTTAATTCTGCTTACGCAGGGGTATTAGGGGTATCCCCTAAAATTTCGGGAATGGCTATCCATTTCCACTGCTTGCTATTCTTAAAAATAGACTCTTGCTTTTTAAGCTTTCTGCAAAAAAATCAACAACTGTCTCTAACCAAATCTTTCCTGAGAAACCAGTCTACTTTGCCTATGCAAACTGTTCTTTTATCCAATTCACTCTCAACGTACAAGGGCTGAAAAATAAAAAGAAAATCAGTTTGCTGAATTAATTTACACTTTTGATTTCCTCTTTCGTTTTTAACATCATAAATTTTTCTTTCATCAAATGTTTTATTTTTTATGTCATCTATACACAACAATTTACCACCTCACTTTTTACAATAAAAAAAGCAGCATGAATTAATTATTATAATTCAATACTGCTTTTATAATTTAATTTATTATTTTAAACATTTACCACTCTCTATGAAGCTCCCAAAAAGGCTCTCGGTTATCTATTATAATGTCAACTGTATTTTCTTCTATACAACCATTACTGAAAATAGCGGTAAACTTAATTCGTAATTTTTGAGGACTGTCATTTCCCCATTTATTTATCCATTCTTTACTCGCAAGATATTTTTTCCACATTTCTCTTATGTGTGGCTTACTTGGGTCTTTTAATTCCATTTGTTCAAAGTACCAATATAATTGTCTGCCATTAATATATTTATATTTAGTAACTTTGCCGATTAATTCTTCGTCTGGAGCAGTACCCTTTTTTATTTTTTCATTACCGCTTTCAATTTCTCCAAGTTGTACTATAACTTCTGTACAAGTAACTGTACTTGCAATATTTATTTGAGTTGTATTTGCCTCTGTTTCAAAAGCTTCGCCACTCCAATATGTGCTTTCATTTCTTATTTTACTTGGATTATCTTTATATTTTTCATTGTAATTTAGTCTGTTTTTATTCCAATCAATAGTATGCGAAACTTTTCCCTCAACTTTTAAATCATGAGCTTTAAATGAAAATGATTTTTCAACTATTTCATCATAATCATCTTTTACAGTAGCGATAACTTTATAATCTCTCTCATCATGTTTAGGAATATTCATCAGAAAAAATCTATTGCCTTTTTCATCTTTAATTTCTGAAAAATCTTTGGTATCAAATGGAGGATAAGCATTTCCGACAGGAGCAATTTTCTTAGATATATGATTTAAAAGCTTACCATCTGGATCATACAATTTAATGTCAACTGTTACTGGCGTTAAATCTATATCTTGATAGTAAAGTGTAAAATTAATATTGTCATTCTCATATACATAATTGTTATTCAAATTGACAGAGCCTTCAAATAAATCTCCCCCATTTATATTTGGCGGTGTGTTATATACATACTGATAATACAATATTTCTTCTTCAAACTCTCCGCTTGGTAATGTTGCAACAAACTTTGCCATATACGTTCCCTCTGGAATTGCTTTTGTTGGCCTATATTCTTTGTTCCAATTTATATAGTTACCATTCATTGTCATTGTAGCTGCATATGCTGTGTTATAGAACATTGTAACTTTTACATTAGAGTTTGAATATGCAGTATTTACATATTTACTCGTTGTTGCTTTTATGTTATATGTTTTTTCTGCTACTATCTTTTCCGATAATACCGGATCTAAATTAATTGGTGTTTTTACTATTACGTTAAATGGCAGCTCTGTATACCGATGAGATAATAGAGAATCTGTTGCTCTAATATTAAATGTATATGTTCCGTTTTTTACAGTTGCAGGAATATTATACATTTGGTCTTTCCAAAATATTTCTTGTCCTTCTTTTTTTACTACATCAGTTGCTGAAAGAAGTTGTCTATAGCTTGTAAATGGACTTACTAATCCAAGTCTAACATTTACATCATAAGGATATTTTGTCCAAATATCATATGCAAATAAATCTTCACTTGCTGGGATGCCATTTAAGCCAAACACAGGGTTATGAGCTTTTAACTTAGCGTCAATTTGTGGTGGCGGTAACTCTGGTAATACTAGCTCTCTGATATATACATCACTCCACACCCCGAAATTATCCTTAGCATAGTAGTTTATTACATAAGTACCTGGTAATAATTTTGTTGGTACTGAATAATATTTGATATTATCATTTTTATTGTAATATACAAATTTAAGTTCTCTGATACCTTTCTTTCCTAGAGGATCTGAAAACTGCAAATCTAAATCATAGCT
>DCPV01000181.1 GCA_002323775.1 Firmicutes bacterium UBA1535
CACCATTTTTTATATAATAACCGTTAGCAATCAACGAAAAATCTCCGGTTACAGTATTCATACCTGCATGTAAGCCGTCAATATTTGTAATCATAACTGCTTCTTTTAGGCTTGAAGTTATTTCACTTGTGTCTCTAAGTCCTGACTCTATATAACAATTAAGAGCAGATACAGATATATTCTCTCTATATGAGTTTCTAAAAGCGTTGCCAGTCGAAGCTTCATACTCATTTGTGCTAAGTATGTTTTTTAGAATACCATTCTCTATCAAGTGTTTTTTATATGTCTTTGTACCCTCATCATCAAATATACGATTAATTTTGCCTTTTTGATACATAGGATCTTCTATAATGTTTAAGCTTTCTACTGCTACCTGTGTATTTATTTTATCAGCAAATTTACTTGTATTCTTCTTGATAGAATCTGCACAAAATACTGTCATAAAAGTAGCAAACATATTAGCTGCCACATCATTTCTAATTATCACATCATAATTTCCGCTTGCGATAGGTGAAGCTTTTATCATGCTTGTAGCTTCATGTATTGCTTCTGTTAAAATAGCTTCATAATTTATATCTTCAAATTTCTTATTTATGCTGAACGAATAACCATTTTTCTTTATGCCATTTTCTTCAGCAACAACAGATATGTTTCCCACAACATAAGAGTAAGAATCTTCAAATTCATTTCCCTTGTCATCTGACAGCACAATTCTTGTGTTCCTCTCTTGATACCCGCATGTCGGGACAGAAATTATTCTTGAATCTATACTTTTTGCTGTACCTTGTACTTTTTTTAGCTTATCAATAACTGAATTAACATCGGCATAATACTTGTTGTTACTGTTATGATTAATACTGCTCTTTTCCATAGCTTTCTTAGTTTTGCCGTTACATGGTGCAGTTTCCTTAATATTATTAACTGCCTCCAATAAAGCCTTATCATCAAACTTTTCTATATATGTTGTGCTGTTTTTACCCTCGTAATTACCGCTTAGATTTATACCCTCATCATTTGATAGTCTAAATGTTTCAACCTCATTGTCAACTATATTAATCAAAGTTGATATAGAGTTTGAATAGTATACCTCTACATCAGTAATGTTTTGATTTTTACAAGTTTCTATAAGCTTATTTATATATTCTCTCATATCCATACTATTTTCTACCTCCCACTGTCATATTTGATATTCTGACTGTAGGCTGTCCTGCACCTATAAATAAGGCTCCGCTTGCAGCATAGCAGTATCCTTGACCAATACTTAAATTATCTCCAACCATATCAACAAGTTTTAATATGCTTCCGCCTGTTCCTATAAGTGTAGCTCCTTTTACAGGCTCTGCAAGCTTTCCGTTTTCAATCAAATAAGCTTCTGATACTGAGAAATTGAACTCCCCTGTCAGAGGATTGACAGAACCGGCGTTTATTGATTTAACAAACAAGCCTTTTTCAGTATTTGCAATAATTTCATCTTTTGAATGTTTTCCTGCCTCGATATAGGTATTAGACATCCTTGAAGTAGGTGCGTATTTATAGGATTCACGTCTCCCTGAGCCTGTTGGAGGCATATTCATTATCCTGCTGTTTAGCTTGTCTATCATATAGCCTTTCAATATACCATTTTCGATAAGGATATTTTTTTGTGTCTTTGTGCCCTCATCATCGATACCAAGAGAGCCCCAAGCCTTGTCTATGCTGCCATCATCTACTAATGTCAATATGTCTGAGGCTACTTTTTGTCCTAATTTTCCGGAAAATTCCGAATTGCCTTTTGCTACGCTGCTCGCCTCTAAGCTGTGTCCGCAAGCCTCATGGAACATGAGTCCTCCAAAGCCATTGTCAACTACTACAGCCATTTGACCTGCCGGACAGTATTTTGCACCGGCTATTACACAAGCCGAACGTGCCGCTTCTCTGCCGTAGTAATTTAAGTCTATCTCATCATAAAACTCAAAGCCCTTTGCAGCCCCGGGTCCTATATATCCACTTTGAAGCTCACCATTTTTCTCTGCAAATGCACTTACAATCATTCTTGTTTTAAATCTGTTGTCTTCCTTGTATATGCCATCAGTATTTGCAATTATAACATGCTGTTCTTGGTCGAGATATCTCACAAGCATTCTTTTCACAGCAGTGTCATATGCTTTGCCTGATGATATTACTTGATTTATCACATCAAGCTTTTGCTTGTACAAGGTTTTGCTAAAATGTTTTTGAGCTTCAATAACGCTTTTTGCCATTTGAGGAAGTTCGATAAAGCCATTTGATTTATTATTAGATGTCTTGCTATTAAAAGCTTTGCAAACTTCTTTTGTTATATTTAATAAATTTTCCTCTGAATCATTGCTGCTGTATGTGTATACATAATTATTTTTAGAAAAAACTCTTATTCCTATACCATAATCCTTAGCTACAATTCCATTATCTATTACATCATTGTTTACTGTTATATTTGTATTGTATTTATCCTCTACAAAAACCTCTGCAAAGTCTCCGCCGTTATCAAGAGCAGTCTGCAAAATTTTATTTATTAAATTCGAACCTATCATCATTTGCCTCCATTACATTTATGACACGCTACAAAATGACCTTTTTCAACCTCTTTAAGAACTGGCCTGTCTGTTTTACAAATATCTGTTGCAAAGCTACATCTTGTTGAGAATTTGCAGCCTTTTGGTTGATTAACAGGACTTGGAATTTCTCCTACAATTTTCATGCGTTTTTTTTGCAAATCAGGGTCTGGATCTGCATCAGGTATGGCAGAAAGCAAGACTTGTGTATATGGGTGCAATGTACGTTCAAACAGCACATCACTTGTTGCAAGCTCAACCAAGCTTCCCAAATACATAACTCCAATTCTGTCAGAAATATGTCTTACCATAGATAAGTCGTGAGATATGAATAAATAGGTTAAATTACGCTCTTTTTGCAGTTTAATCAAGAGATTTACTATTTGTGCCTGAATGGAAACATCAAGTGCTGATATAGGCTCATCACAAACAATAAACTGCGGCTCAACAACTAATGCTCTGGCAATGCCAACACGCTGTCTTTGACCACCTGATAACTCATGCGCAAATCTATTTCCAAAGCTTTCTGTGAGTCCGACAGAATATAATACCTCATTCACACGCTTAATTTTTTCTGCTCTTGATAAACTATAGTGTACATTAAGTCCCTCTGCTATAATCTCGGATATAGTCATTCTAGGGTTTAGTGAAGAATATGGGTCTTGAAAAATCATTTGAGCATTTTTCTTGAAACTTAAAAGTTCTCTTTTATTGTACTTGCTTACGTCTTCACCATTAAATAAAATCTGTCCCTGTGTTGCATCATAAAGCTTTAATACAGTACGACCACAAGTAGTTTTACCACAGCCCGACTCACCGACAAGTCCAAGTGTTTCTCCACGGTCTATACTAAAGTTTACACCATCAACAGCCTTTAGTACAGCATTTTTACCTGCACCAAAGTATTTGCTTAGGTCTTTTACTTCTATTAATTTTTCTGCCATTTAAAATTCTCCCCTCTTATATAATGGGTCTACCTTTGGTGCCAAAGAGTGCATTAACCAGCAAGATACCATGTGTTTATCTGATAAACTCGTTTCTTCCGGCATCTGCTCACGGCATATTTTCATGCAATATTGACATCTGTCAGCAAAAGGACAATGATTTAAAGGCAATATCAAATCAGGCGGAGTACCTTTTAGTGCATATAGTTCCTGTTTATTCGTTTTAGCCAGCTTAGGTACTGAACTTAACAAAGCCCATGTGTACGGATGTTTAGAATCATAGAAAATTTCCTTTGCAGTACCTCTTTCTATAACCTGTCCTGCATACATAACCTGTATTCTATCGGCAAAATTAGCTACTACTCCCAAATCGTGTGTAACTAATATTATAGCAGTATTTAATTCTTTCTTCAAATCATTTAACAAGTCCATAATTTGTGCTTGTATTGTAACATCAAGTGCTGTCGTTGGCTCGTCTGCTATGAGTATGCTAGGATTGCAAGCTAATGCAATAGCAATCATAACTCTTTGACGCATACCGCCTGATAGTTGATGCGGATATGATTTTAGTCTTTTTTGTGCATCTGGGATACGAACCATCTCAAACATTTTAAGCGCTTCTTTTTTTGCTTCTTCCTTGTTCATGTTACGGTGAATCATTAAGCTTTCCATTACCTGCTTGCCACAAGACATAGTAGGATTTAGTGAACTCATTGGGTCTTGAAAAATCATACTGACTTCATTTCCTCTATAGGCATGAAGTCTTTTTTTATTCATTTTTAAAACATCTTCATCATTATATAGTATACTTGAGCCTTCTTTAATTTCAGCTACTGATTCTTTTAGTAATCTCATGATA
>DCPV01000186.1:0-332 GCA_002323775.1 Firmicutes bacterium UBA1535
TTAACAGATTCTCTATGCCCATGCGCCTATTATCATATATCTCACAAAACATTTTTATATGGGTTTGACGCTTATCCTTTCTATATTTTCATCTTTTTAGGCTTTCTTGTTTGTCTCCATATCAGAAACTATCTCGCCATCTACTAATCTTAAAATTCTTTTACCATATTCAGCAATTTCTTCCTCGTGTGTAACCTGAACTATTGTAATATTGTTGTTTTCATTTAGTTCAGTAAATAATTCCATAATTTTAGCACCAGTTTTTGAATCTAGTGCTCCTGTTGGCTCATCTGCAAGTATTAGCGCTGGACTTCCAGCCAAAGCTCTTGCAA
>DCPV01000186.1:420-15448 GCA_002323775.1 Firmicutes bacterium UBA1535
TGCAATAGCAACTCTTTGCTGTTGTCCGCCTGAGAGCTGATTAGGCAAATGGTGCATTCTGTCCTTTAAACCTACAAGCTCTAAGGATTTTTCTGAAAGCTCTTTTCGCATCTTAGCGTTTAATCCTCTGTATATTAGAGGAATTTCAACATTTTTTTGTGCTGATAACTTAGGCAGCAGGTGAAAATTTTGAAATACAAATCCTATAAATTCATTTCGTATCTCTGACATCTTCGAATCACTTAGCTTTTCAACTTTATGATTTGATAATTCATAAGTACCACCCGATGGTTTATCCAAACAGCCTATTAAATTTAGCAGCGTTGACTTACCTGATCCAGACGGACCCATGATTGATAAGAACTCACCACTAACTACTCTAAAATTAATATTTTTCAAAGCTTCAACCTGGATAATCCCAGATTTATACAGCTTTGAGATATCCTTCATATTGATTATATCCATAATTTAAGCATATCCTCCTTTACATTCACTCTATAATGACGAAAAAAATTTGAAAAAGTTTCATAATTTTCAAATAATAATTTATTTATCTAAATAAATTATTTCATTACGTCAACGCTTATATTATCTATCCAAATCTTATTTTCCCCTGCAAATTCAAGGTATAAGTTAACTCTATCTATTTTCTCAGTCCCTACTGATATATCTTTTTGAATCCATATATCATCTTGTATTGAAATTTTAGCGCTTGCATTTGTTACGATTTTATTATCTTTATATACCTCTACCACCAATTTAGCATCTAAATCTTTAAATGCCTTAAATTTTGCCGATATTGCTACTGTATCATTTAGCATATAACTTAGCTTTTCATTAGTGAAATCTACTACTGCAAAAAGTACTTTTGCTGTTTCGGCGCTATCATTTTCAACCAGCAATGAACTGTTTCCTGTACTGAAAACCTCTGTGCTTACGCTGGCAAGCTTTCCTGTATATCCTATTTTCTTTATAAGCTCATCATTAAAATATAATTTAGAATCGTTATTATCAGGATTTATATTTGGTTTATCAGGATTTGAAGAATTATCATCCGGTTTATTGCTATCATCAGGCTTATTATTGTCAACCGTACCTATATTGTTTCCATTATCTACGTTGTCACCACTTACTGGCTCGCTTTTCCCAAAAAGACTTTTAATCACAAAAAAACCAACTGCTAAGATAAAAATCCCCATAATGATTGGTATAGCAAATTTCATAAAATTTTTAGTTCTTTCACTTTTTTCGCTATCCTCTATAACGTTATTTCTATTAGCAACTGCATCACTTAAAAATATATCAATTATATTTGAATCATCTTCTGTTGATGAATCAGCAAGTTCAGAAGATTCAGAAGATGAATTCTCGTCATCCGCCGATAAATCTTCAAACTCATCCAATGACACTTCCTCTGAGTTGATAAGCACCTTGTCCTCAGAATTATCAGCAGACAATAAATCAGGGTCTTCCAATATCCCATCTTCTAATAGCTCGTCTCTTAATATTTCAAAAGAAAGTTCATCAGACAAACCAGAAGGTACAATTACTGCCGCCTTGTTTGATTTCTCAGGTTTATCATCATTTTCAATTGCAGACTTGGCCTTATTTCTAAGCTCTGTATAATTTTCAGCATCTAATATTTTTTTATCAATCACGCATGAATCAGTCTTGCAATTAATAAGGCTGTATATTGGCGAGTTTTCAAGCTCTTTTAATGTATCTTTAGGGTGAAAGTATTCTCTTGTTAAGCATTTAACTATTATTTTTAAAACATCTGGCGCTATAGTGTCTGAAATATTATAGTCAACTATATCTTCTTTAGAAAAAATGTAATGGATTATTTTTCCAACGTTTTTGTACGAATAATTGTCAGACAAGTCATACTCATCCTTAAATTCAAAATAACCATTAACAAATAAAACATTATCCTCGTCAACACTTAAATTATCAAAGCTTAATATTTTATATTGAAGTAAATCTGTAGTATTGTATATTTGTATAAAAAGATTTATGAGTTGCTGAGTTAATGAAAATTGTTGCTTTAGTGTTAAAGTATTACTATCTATGTAGTCTTTTAAAAGTTTTTGATTATTTAATTCATGAAGTTTTGTAACTATATATAATCTATCATGTGTTTTCTGGCATTTAACTATATTAGAATTAAGAGAACTCAAGGTATTTGCATCAATTAATTTCATTAATTTTGGATTATATATTATATTATAAATATAATTTTCACCAGTCTTTATTTCCTTGCACTCTACTATCCTCTGACATTCATTTTCATATATAGATTTTATTACTTCAAAGTTACTATCCATATATTTCCTCCTCTGAAAATTTCTCCATAGAGTGAAACCTGTTTCACTCTTTATACAATAACAAATTGAATTTCTGATAATTTTTTTCTTAATTTTTGTTCAAAATTTTTTGTTGCTGTTATATCTGTTGCACTTCCCATGACAACATGTG
Source organism: Firmicutes bacterium UBA1535 (assembly GCA_002323775.1). Classification (GTDB taxonomy): domain Bacteria; phylum Bacillota; class Clostridia; order Tissierellales; family Sedimentibacteraceae; genus UBA1535. Next base: position 2,896 of record DCPV01000186.1, read on the forward strand.
ATATCTCTTTTTCTAATGCAAAATCAACCAATGTATTGATAACATTCTTTGATCTTTTTACAACTAAATCAGCACCTAATTCTTTAGTTATTTCAAATAAATATTCAAGTGCATCTCCATCGCTTAAATTAAACAAAAGCTTATCATTTTCATTTACTACGTGTATTACATATAGTGAGGAAGACTCTGCTTCCTTAGAAATTTCATATCCTGTCTTTATAAGCTTCTCGCAAGTTTTTTGCTGTGTAACGCAAACCATAATGTTTTTTAGCATATCTTTCTACTTTACCTCCACATATATTCTTCACAAAAAACCATATAACTTATTATATTATATTATTTTATTATTTTCAAGAATAATAAAAAATTTTATTTTTTATTGTTTTATTATATAAAATTTATAAAATATTTGTCGTATTTTGTGATAATAAAAAAACAATATATTATTTTGTATTAATATATTGTCTAAATCCACTGATAAATCAGACTTTAATTTGGCGGGAATATGTGGGAATCGAACCCACCTAGGACGCTATTAACGCCCAACAACTAGTTTTGAAGACTAGGAGGCACACCAGCACCCATCTACTCCCATAAAAACAAAATTCAGTATAGCATATAACTTAAATATAATCAACTACAAAATTTTGGTAATTTTACAGTTGATTATATTATCTTTAGCACTCTTTTCTATAATAATACCCAGAGCCCCACTTTGTAAGTATATATTTATATTTGTTTACTTTATCAAATTCCTCATATTCTTTTTCAATCTTTTCTCTTAGACGCCGAATGTGAACGTCTACTGTTCTTAAGTCTCCAAAATACTCATATCCCCATACAAGTTCAAGCAACTCCTCACGAGAGTAAATTTTCCCAGGATTTGAAGCAAGCAATAAAAGCAAGTCAAATTCCTTTGCAGTCAAATTAATTTCCTCATTGTTTAAGCTGACCTTGCGTCCCAATGTATTGATAACAAAATCATCAATTCGCATAGTTTGCTCACCTGTTTTTTGGTTATTTTGTTTTGTTCTTCTTAAAACAGCTTTAATTCTAGCTTTTAATTCCAGAATATTATACGGTTTTGTGACATAGTCATCAGCACCATATTCTAAGCCAAGAATTTTATTCATATCTTCGCATTTAGAAGTTAGCAGAATTATAGGTACGTTATTCTTTTCTCTAATTTTTTGACATATTTCAAGTCCATCAACATCTGGTAAAACCAACTCTAATAATATGATATCGAAACTACCATCATTCAAAGCATTCAAAGCGTTCATACCATCAAATACTGTTTCTACTTCGTATCCGTCCTGTTCTAAGCTGTATTTTAGGTTTTTAACCATTACAAGCTCACTATCAACCAGCAAGACCTTCATTATTACTTCCCCCAGAACTATTCCAGAACTATTTCTAAAATTTATATATATTATAATACTAACCTTTATTAAAAATTTTGTCAAGAAATAAAAACAATAAAACATAAATAAAAAGCTTTATAAGTCTTTCGATATTTACGCAAGCTTATTCAAAATTCTATCATTTTCAACACGTTTAGTGATTTTTGCATTATCAAAATATTCTAAAAGTGTTATCGAACTTTTTCTACTCGTATTCAATAAATCTCTATATTCAGCAGCTGATATTTTATTATTTTTTTGTAAATAGTCAACTAAAAGACTTTTTGCTGTATTCATAATCTTATCACTTGTGAAAGTATCGTCAGCAATCTTTATAATTTGCCCCAATTCAATCATTGATATTAAAATATCTTCAACGCTCATTGTATCCTTATCAAGTGCAATAACATCATTTAACTTAACAAAATTAAATTCTGAAGATGAAACATATTTTTCAATTTTTCCTTTAATTAAATTATATTTTTCATCCCTCTTTATTTCAAATCCAAAAATTGATAGAAAATCATTGCTTTGAGATATAGAATCCTTTGAAATCATATTATTTACTATTTCATCAAAGACATTTTGCTTTATTTTACCAAAAAATTTAGTTTTTATCTCAGATTTTTTTATACCAACTTTATATGGATTTTTTTTATTAAACTCTCCTATGAAGTTTAATATTTTTGTTTCAATGTCTCTTTCATACGATTTATGCCAAATATAGCTATCATTTTTAAGTCTAATTACAGTTATTTTTCCTTCTTTTTCCAATTCCAAAACGTTTAAATTTATTTCTTCAACCGACATTGCAGTTATTTTTGCTAATTCGTTAATAGAAGGAAGTACGGAGCTATTTTCCTTTATTATATTTTCTGTTACTTCGGTATTAGAGCCTTTTTCCTTGAGTTTTAAGCTTTCTATTAAATTATCATTAGCCCTGCTTTTTTTATTAGGAACTGGTTCAATAATTTCTCCCCCGCCTATTGTTTCCATTGGCGAATAAAATCTAAGTATAAATTTATCTCCTCGTCTGACAGCTATTTCTTCTTCAAGTCTAAGCTGTGCATAACAGCTTTCTCCTGGAGTTAAGTTTTCTTTATCAAGCAAAACAATTCTGCATAAAACCTCACTCGTACCTGTATATAAATGCAATCTGCTTCTATTTTCTACAATTCTCTTTGAGCTTTTTAATAAGTTTATTTTAACATCGAGCATCATTGTATTTTTCATGCTATTAACTGGAGCAAGCACACAACCTCTGTAAAGCTCTGTTTTTTTTATATTAGACAGGTTTATAGCTGCTCTTTGACCTGCAAAGCAAGTTTCTGCATCTGAATTATGAACTTGTATGTTTCTTACCTTACATATTTTACCGATAGGATAAACCTCTAATTCATCACCCTTTTTTATTGTACCAGATATCAATGTCCCTGTAATTACCGTTCCAAAGCCTGAAATTGTAAATGCTCTATCTATAGGAAGTCTTGGGATTGTATAGATATCTCGTTCATTGACAGTATCACTTGTCATGCTTTGTATAACATCAACAAGCTCCTTGATTCCTTTTCCACTTGTTGATGAAACTTCTACCATAGGCGAATTTGCCAAAAATGTATCCGCTAGTTCTTCTTTTATATCTTCTTTAATTAGCTCAAGCCAATCCGAATCAACTAAATCACATTTTGTCAGTACAACTATTCCATTTTTTATACCGAGTAAGTTAAGAATGTTTATATGTTCTTGCGTCTGTGGCATTATACCTTCATCAGCAGCTATAACCAATAGTACCAAATCCATACCAATAACACCAGCAAGCATATTTTTGATAAATTTTTCATGTCCGGGAACATCAATTATTCCTATTCTGTTTCCATTAGGTAAGTCAAAATAAGCGAAGCCTAAATCAATTGTAATTCCTCGCTTTTTCTCCTCCTCCCATCTATCTGTATCCTTGCCGCTTAAGGCTTTAATCAAGGTTGTCTTACCATGGTCAATATGCCCGGCAGTTCCAATTATTATGTTTTTCATATTCATACCAATGCACCGATTGAATAAGAACCCATGTAAAATTTGTACATGGGCTCGGTACTTATCCTTTTTTCTTTATTTGTTATTTTTCAAGACGATATTTAACTGCTACGCAAATAATAAAGCACCAACAATACTGTTTGCAAGTATATCTAATTCGGATTTTTTTACAGTTCTCATATCAAGAATTGCCTTATCATCAGAAATTCTTATTACTACATCAAAATTTCTCAATCTTTTTTCAAATAAGGCTGTAGTGATATTTTTAGGTTTTATTGAAACACATCTGCTCTTGATTCTCTCCAATGGCAATGAGCCACCGCCAATCTGCGAAAAGCAATCCTCAATATTTATTTCAGCAAGCTCATGTATGTCCTTTATTTTGTAATATAAATATCCTGCATGTGCTTCAAGTTCACTGATATCCTCTGTTATCATTTTCAACACAGGTATATTTTTTATAGCATTTTCTTCATTGATATACTCATGAAATACTGCTTCTAGTGCTGTTGCTGTAAATTTATCTATCCTCATTGCCCTTGTCAATGGATTTTTTTTCATTTTGCTGATGTATTCTTTTTTACCAACTATTATTCCTGCCTGTGGTCCACCTAAAAGCTTGTCACCACTAAAGCACACAACATCTGCACCATTCTTTATTGATTCCTGAACAGTAGGCTCATAGCTTAATCCATATTTGCTTAAATCAATCAGAACTCCGCTCCCAATATCTTCTATAAGTGGAATATTGTGTTTTTTACTAAGCTCTGACAACTCTTTGATAGAAACATCTTCTGTAAATCCAACTATTTTATAATTGCTTGTATGTACCTTTAAAATAGCATTAGTTTCTTCATTAATAGCATTTTCGTAATCTCTTAAATGGGTTTTATTTGTTGTACCTATTTCAACTAATTTAGAGCCGCTTTGCGACATGACATCAGGCACTCTAAACGAGCCTCCGATTTCTACAAGCTCACCTCTTGAAACTATAACCTCTTTATCTTTAGCCATCGTACTCAGAATTAGCATAACTGCGGCAGCATTGTTATTTACAGCCATAGCAGCCTCTGCACCAGTTATCCTGCATACAATGTCCTCAAAGTGAGAATATCTCTCACCTCTTTCACCAGCCTCAATATCATATTCGAGATTGGAATATCCTGTAACAATCTCTTTTAATCTATTAGCGATTTTTTCAGATATAACAGCTCTTCCCAAATTTGTGTGAAGTATAGTCCCTGTTGCATTTATGACCTTTCTTACGTTAAGTTGTGTAATTTTTCCTACTTTCATCGAGATATCATCAATTAAATTATCAATTTTCTGAGATATTTCATCTTCTGAGATACTTGAATCACTTGTTAAAATAAAATTTCTTAATTCCTCTGTTTTTTCTCTTATTATATCAACAACAAGCTCTCTGTCACTATTATTGATTAATTCTTTTATTTCTTCATACTCAATCAATAAATCTACCTTTGGAATTTTTCTTAAAAAAGCATTTTTATCCATAAATATTATACCCTTTTTTCAATTATTTTAAGTAAATATATTTTTCTTTTTTTTCAACAACTCTGCCTATAATAGCAAATTTAGTGTCTAAGCCTTTGTCTTTCATATCATTTATTATCTTATCAGCATCATTTTCATTTGCACTAATAAGCAAACCACCTGAGGTTTGAGGATCGAAAAACAAGTCAACATAAGCCTCATCAATATTGTTAAGCTCAAGCTTCTTTTCAAAGTATGTCCTGTTTTTATATGCTCCGGCAGGAATTAAACCCATTTCAGCTAATTCCATAACATTGGTAATAATAGGTACATCCTTTGTATTTATTTCAAAGCTTACATTACTAGCCTCAGCCATTTCAATACTATGACCTATAAGACCAAAGCCTGTGATATCAGTACAGCTGCTTACATCATAATTTTCAATAGCTTCCTTTGCCTTTTTATTTAATGAGGTCATCACAACTATAGCTTCATCAACAATTTCCTTTGGAGCCATATCAGCCTTAACTGCTGTATTTACGATACCAGAGCCTATTTGCTTAGTTAATATCAACACATCACCTGGTTTTGCTCCGTAGTTCTTTAATATTTTGTTTGGATTGACAAAGCCTGTCACGCAAAGACCGTATTTAGGCTCATCATCCTCTATTGAGTGTCCTCCAGCCAAAGTTGCTCCTGCTTCAATAACTTTTGAAGCTCCACCTTGCAGCATTTCAGCCATAACTGAAGGATCTAAGCAATTAGGAAATCCTACTATATTCAAAGCAAGCCTAGGTTCTCCACCCATTGCATATACATCACTTAAAGAATTTGCTGCCGCAATTTGTCCAAATGTATACGGGTCATCAACTACTGGTGTAAAAAAGTCTACTGTTTGTATCATTGCAATCTCGTCATTTATTTTATAAACAGCTGCATCGTCAGAGGTTTCAATTCCAACTATTAAATTATCATCTTTGAATTTAGGTAGCTTGCACAAAACTTGTGCAAGGGTCTCAGGACCTATCTTGGCCGCTCAGCCAGCAGTCTTTGTCATTTGTGTTAGTTTTATTTCATTTACACTCATTTTATTATCGCTCCTTTCTATTTCACAGTTATATTTTCCTTGATATTTTCAAAGGTCTTTTCTCCAATACCTTTGACATTCTTTATATCTTCGATTTTCGTAAACTTTTTTTCTTGTCTATAATCAATAATTCTCTGTGCAAAGGAATCTCCTATTCCCTTCAAAGTAGTAAGTTCTTCCTTAGTCGCTATATTTATATTGATTTTAGCACTTGTAGTATCAATATTCTTACTACTCTTAGTATTGGTAGAATTTATATTTTCACTATTAACTGTAGCATTATTTTCGATAAGACTTAAGTCATCTTTATTAAATGGTATATAAATCTTTTCTTCATCATTTAAAATTCTTGCTTTGTTTAAATGTTTAGCTATATAGTCAGAATTTGCATCCTCCAAAAGCCCTCCTGATGCTTCAATTGCATCATTTAATCTCGCACCCTCATTTAATTCATAAATACCCGGATTTTTGACAGCACCGCTAATATCTATGAATATGTGAGATACTTCTTTGGCTTCTTCGTCTTGATTTGATTTTTCTTCTTCTCCATTATCTTTTTTGGCTTCTTCCTCAGATTTTTTTATCTCTGATTCATCATAAGGCTGAAGATTATTAGCATTTTTTGATTGTAGCTTATAACCTAAAAAAGTTATAATTGCAACAACAATTACACCGAGTAAAATCAGCCCTTTTTTGTAAATATCTTTCCCCATTTTTCCCCCACTTACACATATTAAAATATTTATAACACCATTATACATAAAAAACAAAAAAATATCAAATTTTTTAATTTAATTTTTTTCTTTTCTATGATATAATGTCCAAAGGGTATTGTAATTAATAGTTCATAAATCTTTCTACAAAAGACTTTAGTATCAGAAACTATGATGCAATAAAATTCATACATTTTATAAATAACAAAATTAGGAGTTGCCATGTTTAAAAAATACATATTATTAACTATATCAATATTATTTATTTTGTCAAATATATTCCCTGTTTATGCTGTTAGTACCGGTTGCGAATCAGTAATGCTTTTCGAGCTGAAAACTCAAAATGTTTTATATGAAAAATCAATTGATAAAAAAATGTATCCTGCAAGTCTTACTAAAATAATGACTGCAATAATCGCATTGGAAATTGGTAATTTAGATGATAAAATAACAGTGGATGAAAAGACTCCTTACGAAGTTGATGGAAGTAGTATAGCCTTAGAAGCTGGAGAAGTACTTTCTCTTAAAGATTTACTATATGCTCTTTTGCTACCCTCTGCAAATGATGCTGCCTCGGTTATTGCCAAGCATTATGGAGGTGGTACCCTAGAGAGTTTTGTTAAACTTATGAATGACAAGGCAAAGGAACTAGGTGCAACAAATACGCATTTTGCAAACCCTCATGGACTTCATGACGATAATCATTATACAACCGCCTCAGATTTAGCAAAGATTACTACATATGCTATGAAAAATGAAAAGTTTAGAGAATATATAAAAACTACAAGATACACTATACCTGCAACAAATCTTAAGGAAGAAAGAGCATTGCATACCACCAATAATTTACTGCTAAATCTTGTAAAAGGCAATGATATAATAGTAAATAATAAGTACGTTTCAAGACAATACGAAGGAGCAGCAGGTGTAAAAAACGGCTATACTCCAGAAGCAGGCAGCTGTCTTGTATCATATGCACAGAGAAATGGTGTAGAGCTTATTGCAATTGTTTTAAAAGGCACTAGTGCGGATGTATATACAGATACACATAATTTACTAAATTATGGATTTGATGAGTTTGAATTTAAAACTATTATCAGTGCAAATGAATTTGTACAAGATTTAGAATTGGAAAATGATAGTAAAATAGCACTTGTAACTAAAGAAAGCGTTGCTTTATACGCAGAAAAAAATACTACTATTGATAATGTCAAAAAAAATATAAAAATATACGACGTTAAATTTCCAATAAAAAAAGGTGATACTGTTGGAAAACTAGAATATGAGATTGATGGAAAGGTAATTGGAGCTACAGATATAATATCAACAGAATCTGTTATAACAGTTGAAACATCAAACTTAAACAACCCATCGAATAATGATGCTAACAATAAAAAACCTTTTAAATTACCAACATTTCTGACAATTATTATTGCAATTGTTATAGCTGTAGTTGTTTTAAGAACTTATAATAAAATTCGTATTTACAGATTAAAACAAAGAAGAAAGAAGCAAAGAGGAAAGATGAGACAAGAGGGAATGTAATTCCATTTAATATAAAAAAGGGCTTGCAAGCCCTTTTTTTATTTATGAGTTTTACTTAAAAAATATTAATATTTTTATGCTTCTCTATTTTTAAATAAATCTTTATAAATGTGATTATTGTTCAGTAAATAGTCATGATTTCCACTATCTGCAACCTTTCCATTTTCTAAAATAAATATTTTATCACTGTCTATTATAGCTGACACTTTGTGGCTTATAAATATTATGATAGATTTTTTACTATACTCTTTCATTATTTTCATAATATCTTTTTCAGCTTTTCCATCAAGGTTCGCTGTAATTTCGTCAAAGATATATATTGGTGTCTCTCTTAGTAAGGCTCTTGCTATACTTAATTTTTGCTTTTGTCCGCTTGATAATGTTGATCCTCCTTCGCCTATAATAGTTTCATATCCATTAGGCAGAGTTTTTATAAGCTCATCTAATCCAACTAATCTACACATATTTTCTATATCTGTTTCTTTCAATGACTTATCAGATAATCTTATATTATTTATAATTGTATCATTGAAGAAAAATTCTTCTTTTTGAATATATGTTATATTACTTCGTATAAAATCATAAGAAAGCTTAGAATAATCTAATCCATTTATATAAATATTTCCTTTTTCTATTTCATATAATTTTATCAGCAGCTTAGCAAGTGTACTTTTCCCGCATCCATTTGTTCCTACAATGCTATACAAACCGAAATCATCAATTGAAATGTTCATATTTGTCAGTATATTTTCCTTATCCTCTTCATAGCTAAAGCTTATATCTACGCATTTCAACGAAAATTTACTTTGTTTATCAATGTTTGAATTTTCTCCATATTTTATCTTATTTTCGAAATTTGAGTTGCTTTCATTTTTTGATTTCCTATTTATCATATCTGTACTTGATATACTATCAACTTCAGAGTCCTTATCCATAACTTCAATAACTCTATTTAAAGAAACCATGATTTCTTGCAAGCTGATATTTATGCCAAATACTTGGGATATAGACGCAAATAACTTATTTATGTATGTGTTAAAGGACACCATCAAGCCAATTGTCAAAAGTCCATCTTTTATCAATAAGGCGGATAAATATATTATAAATAAAGATGAAAGCACAGTAATTGTGCTGTTAGCCAGTTGCATAATATTTCCTAAGTATATTGACCTCTTTAAAAGATTAAATTCCTTATTAATAAAACCCTTATATTCGTTACTAATGATATTTTCTAATTGGAAGCTTTTAATTCCAATATTATTTGAAAAAATCTCATTTTGAAAGCTATAATATTTATCGCCAAATTCTTTTCTTTTCTTGGCTAATTCCTTAAAATATTTCCTTGCAAAATAAGTAACTAAAAAAGTTGCTGGTATATAAAATATAGCAATCGAAGATAAGCGAATTGAAATTGTTATGACAAAATACACAGAAATTAAAATATTAATTGCTATATTAAGGATACTTGTAATTAGATCAATTCCAAATGAAATTATACCATCAGTATCTCCATTTAATCGAGAAATCAATTCTCCAACTTCATATTTACTGTAGAAGTAAGTTTTCATTCTTATCATATTATCAAAGAGTTCTGTTTGAGCTTTTTTTGACAGTTTAAAGTTGACTACTTGTCCTGTATATGTTTCAAGCATACTTAGTAAATTCGTGAACAAAGTAATAAAGAAATAAATTATAATTAGCTTCACCAAAAAGTCCATATGTCCAGATGTAATACTGTCTAACATCTTACCATATAGATATGGACTTATATTTGCTACTAAAGAGCCGACAAATATTAAGCTTATAATTAAGATTAAATATTTTTTTCCTATAAAAACATTTTTTCGAAAAACCATTTTAGTTTTTCTTTGTCTGATTTGTTTATATTCATTTTCATTACCACTCACCAATTATAAAAAGAAAAATTTTGTTTTTTAATAAATATTAAATACAGAAATATATCTATTTATTATGTATATTAAAATTTTTAACAAATTCATTTATTTCTTCATCAAGTATTTTATTCATTTCTTCATTTTTATAGTCAAAATTATTTTCAGATAGTCTAACTAAGTTATCTTCAATAAATTTTTTAATTTTATCAACATATCTTTTATTAACGAAAAGCTTTTTAGAAAAAAATTCTCTACTATCTTTGTTTTTCATTATTGTCTCAGAAATTTCATCTATTAAATTAGATATTTTAGTATATCTCACTTGACCTTCTTCTCCAAAAATTTTATACGGACCTTTATACTTTAGGTTTTCATCAAGTTCTAAAACTTCTCTTATAATTTTATCATTACTAACTGGTGAATATCCAGGAGCTTGATCACCTACAATGATTTTATACACATCCTCACCTGTTATAAAGTTAGCTAATTCCCAAATTCTTTCATTGGTTATTTTTTTATTCATATAAAAGCAAGGAGAAAATGATGTCGATAATACATCTGTAACCAATATATTATCGATAATTGATTCATACTCTTTTTGAATCCAGAAATATGCTGTTAATGACTTATGTTGTGCGTTTTGATAGAGGTTTAAACCAGAATTTTCATCATATATATTATTATCTCTTATTAAGTCAGCAACAACTAATTTATTAATATCATTGTATTTTATAAAATCATCACAAATTTCCGTTATAGAAGATTTCAACGAATTTCTAAACTTATCTGGATTATTAAAAATTTCACTCGTATCATTTACATACAATAAATCATATTTATTTTGAAAATATTGTAATTTTTCAATGTATTCAAGCAAATCAACTTTAAATTTAGCACCTTTTCCTTTCATATCTTGCTTTATTTCTAGATAGTCATCATAAGTAATGATAGACTTACTCAATTTTATGCCATAATAATTTAAAATATTAGGATCAATAACACTATAAGTACTCTTAACTCCAGTAGGTATACAAAATTTGTTTTTATATTCATCAAAAAGATTATTATAATTTTCAAGCTTTGTATAATCAGCATGATGATTTGATAAATCCCAAATATACCTTGCATCTTCAATTATAATCATATTACCACTTGCTGCTGCAAGATTTCTTTTCAAAACATAATCTTCATAAGATAGTATCTCTTTGTCATATTTGAATATTTTTAAAGGTATATCATTTTTCTGACAAAAATCTTCTATTCCTTCAATAAGATATTTCATATCAGTAGAATAGCCATTAACTATATAATCATAATACCACAATTGTATCTCTGCATTATCATCACTTTTTTTATTGCATGATGTTAATATAAGTATAACTGTTATTATTAAAACAACTGAAATGATTTTTTTAAATATCATACTACAATCCCTCCTAGTATTCGCAGGAATTTAAAATATAAATATAACATTTATATTTTAAATCTATAAAATTAAATTGTTTTTAATATAATAATAAGCATTAATTATCTCAAGACTAATATATAAAATCAAAGATCAGTCTTTATATAAGAAAGGCTGATAGTTTAAACAAAGGTTTTATATATTTAGTACTTTAACTAAATATTTTCTGTGATAATGGAACTATGCCCGCTTGACCAGTACATCCATCCCCGCAGTTTTTGGTACAACCATCACTAGAACATGCTCTAGAACAATCGCTATCACAATTATCTTCGCAAATATACATACATCCTCCTCCACAGCCATAGCCACAAGCTGTACAACCTGATGCACTAACTGGATTACTATTGTCTTTTATTGAAGCACTTAATTTTGACTTATACATTTATTCTCCTCCCTCCTTGTCAGAACTACACCTATTTCTATTATGCTGAAGCTTTTAGTTGTATAGGCTAAACCCCTAACTTTATATAAAATATTCCTATTTTATATTCTCAATAATACCCAAGACCTGCTTATTTTTAAAATCAATAAACCAATTTTTTCCTTCCCAATTATGTTTTTTACTATAATGCTTCTACCAATTTCTAAACTCACTTAAGGTTTTTGTATATTCTGATATCAACTTTTGGTAAATCCTTTCATTATCTACGTCCACTATTTTTACCAAATTTTCATATGCATTTTTCTTCTCAAATAAATCCTCAATTTCTTTGCATTCTTCACTTGTCCTACATAACTTTCTAACATACTTAATAGGTTTGTAAAGATTGTTATAAAGAAATAGGATATTATAAGCTTAATTAAAAAGTCCATATCACCTAAAGTTATACTATCTAACATCTTACCATATAGATATGGACTTATATTTGCCACTAAAGATCCAATAATTATTAATATTATAATTAAGATTAAATATT
>DCPV01000185.1:0-850 GCA_002323775.1 Firmicutes bacterium UBA1535
GACATCTCCAATGGAAGCACCAACAACAAAAGCTCTAATAGTAGCACCACTATATAATACAGATGACTTTCTAATCTGCCTTACATAGTTTTCTGCTTGTGCAACTTCTTCAGGAGTAATCTCAAAGCCTCCTCTTTTAAGTTCAATAATTAAAATTTGATCTGGTTTCATAATTTCTGTTTTGTCATTCTCTATTCTCTCAGTACATACAGCTTTAAGTATATGCGTTTTTAAACAGACAATATCCGGCCTCTTTTTTGGATTAGCAATAACATCTAAATCGTATTCATTATCTTTGAAAAGCTGCTTTACTACACTATTCAATGTTTGATTTGAAACAAACATCGGAGAGTCAAACTCCGCCCCGAAAAGCCAACGTGCATTAAGAATTAATGGATGCAAAGTATGTAGCTCATCTGTATCTTTATCATCACAAACACGGCTAATTGCTTCAATGACAACAATTCGTTTGTCTATCTCGCTTAATACAGAAACAATATCATCCACATCCCAGCTATCAAGTAAATCAGATAATTTATCCAAATCCTGTGCTGACATTTGACTGAGTTGATTGAGCAACTGCTCACCTTTCTTTGCTTTTTCTACTGAAATCACTGCTTTTACAGCAGTCTTTAAAAAATCTGGACTAACCACAGGATTCTGAGTAGTCACACTTTCTATAAATTTTGAAACATCTCTTTGACTGGAGCGCGATAAGGTTTCAAGCTCATCGCGAGTTTCCTCAATAACATCTTGCTGCAGATCACAAATTTGATCAGCCATAATATTTCTAATAAAATCATCTATATGCTTTTTAAACTCACCTAGAAAAAACTTCATATTTGTAGAG
>DCPV01000185.1:929-15905 GCA_002323775.1 Firmicutes bacterium UBA1535
CAATGAATCCAGTCCAGTCGGGTAGAATGTAATCAATCAGATCATCAGTTTGAACTATAATTGTATATCGTTTTGCAGCTTTGAATCTGCCATCGAGGAATTGATAGTCACCAATATTCCAAGATGGTTTGCCAACTAATCTTCCTGAAACCCAGAAAGCAATACCGTGCTGTTGAGATTTCAATGCTGTTTTGGTGGAGTCAATAATTGTCATGTGCAAGTTAATATTGTTAATTTGCACATCTTTTGTGGAATATATATTCTTTTGCTCAAGCAAATCAATTGCTCTCCCATTTATTTGTACGATAAACTTTGGATCATATAAAAATCTTGCCGAAATAATTTCTGTCATAGTTTCTGAATCTGGATGATTTTTATTGACGTATGTACTTATCTTCGTACCATGCCCTCCTTTTTTATCAGTCTTATGAAACACAATCCTAAATGGTTCATTACAAGAAGATACCGAGATGTCATATATGTTTAATATCCCTCCTTTCCATGTTTCCACACGATACATGGTGTTAAAGCAAAGCATCCCATGTCTGCCTATACCATTTCTTCCATAGGCTACACGTTTATAGGCGTTTTCTGAATCTGGAAAAGTAACCTCTTTCCCCTGCCTTTTTTGCCGATTATAGTTTAGTGTCATCCATCGCTGGCGAAATTCTTCATCCGTCATTCCTGTTCCATCGTCTTCAACTACAAGTTCCCTGTCCTCACCTTTATCCGGAATTGTAATGTTAACATGAAATGCTCCCGCATCCCAAGCATTAGCCACAAGTTCTGTCAAAGCAATATCTGGAGTTGAAGTTACCGAACGATTACTTCGGTAAATATAGTCTTCCTCAAATTGAACACTACTAGTTACAATTGCTAATTGTGTTGGCATAGTAATACCTCCTTATGCAATAGCTAATGGCTCAAGTATATGCTTGCTGGGGCTTTCATATTCTTGATTTGTTAGTTCCGATCGAACGATATTATCATTAAGCATTTTTAGTAATTCATTAACATCTTTTAATGAATTTATAATTATTCTGTTTTCTTCAAATCGGAATTTATCTTTGTATCGTGGATGTACCTTGATCCTATCGAAAAGAACCATCTTGGAAAGTTTCAGCACTGGCGAACTCTTAGCTTTTAATAGCTTTTTAGCGTTTGTCAGCTTTTCTTTGCTTTCGAAAGTTAAAATTTTTTCAATATTTGATACAATATCCAAGCCGCTTATTATCTCAATTGTTTTGGCTGCTTCATTACGCACATACTGTTCAAATCCAAAGTATTGTTGCAAAAGGCTAATGTTTGAAGTTATTATTTTTCCTCCTACAATCACAATATCTACCTTGGAATCAATCTTTAGAACATCATGGCTTAATGGAACATATGTATTATTGCGACTAATCATTGCATATAGGGATTTACTTCGCTTAACCATTCTTGAATGATAAACATGTTGATATAACCAGATCGCACTTTCATTGGTATTGACCCGAAAAGCAAATCCCACTAAAGCATCCTGATCAGATTCACTGTACTGCCTGACAATTCCGGCATAGGTATTAAGAAAGTCAAAAGGATTATAGTTGGCAGTAGGTTCTATTTCATACAAGACTTTACGATTATCTGCAACATTTTCGATGCTATCAATTTCCACGTCATCTTCGAGAAACTTATGAGTTACCGCACTATCTAAAACTTCATTAATATTATCACGAAGTTGATCATTAATAATAAATTTTTTTAGTGAAATTCCATTTTCTTCTTTTACACATGAAAATACGGAAATTCCGTGTGCTACTCCAGAAAACATTGCTTCACGAATATTATGTTTCATTTCATCAATTGTCATTTTTCATCCTCCTCACATATAAGACCTTGTCTGTTATTTTTTTATATTCAATACTTGATGACTCTTCTATAATTCCTTGAGATAGTCCAATACACTCTTGATTTCTAAATTCTGAGTTGTTTAAAAATTTAAAAGTATATACTCGGTAGCCTAATAATGTGAGTATTGGATTTGCGTAAAAAAGGCTTGTGCGGTAAAGCAGTAAACAAATTAGTATTACTATCGCTACAAATGTCAATGCCCCCTGAATACTTCCAACATCATCCACTAACAAAGGAATAATAAGTGTAAGAAAAAAATTTAAACTCGCATCTTCCTTATCTTCTACCAATTTAACCTCATATCCACTTTTCTTATCAGCCCACTTAAAGGCACAAAAACTAATATAAAAAACGATGGCTAAAAATGTCCAAATTAGACAACTTATTAATACCAATAACAAAATAATATTTTCTAAAATAAAGTCACTCATCCTTAATGCAATCCCAGCTTCATTAGTTGTGACAAACAAAAAATTACGGATTATTGTCAACAAAGCTAACGGGCTGAGTGATAGTATCATTAATTTTATTTTCATAAAAATCACCTCACAAACATCTGTTAGAGCAATACCTTCTATGGTTATCATCAAATTAAGGTTTATTTTTTCAACTTAGATTTATTTTTCCTTTATCTATGCCCAACTACTTCATTCCCCTGACCTTTACCACTGAAAGCAGTGTAGGCAAATCTTGTTAATACTTATTTTTTCAAATTACTTTTCTATAAAAATTATACCATCTGATTTATTGAAGCTAAATAGTATTATCATAGAAAATACTCCTATATTATGTTGACCTATCTTCAGTTGCTATGTAACAATTTCAGAGTTCATAGGTATGCTCCTTATTTGTTTTTCTAATATTATACACTTTTTTACATTATTTTACCATGAATATAACAAAAAAGATAGAAAAATATTAAGTTTAAGTGTAGAATAAGTTTAGAATAAAATAAACAAAATTTTTAGATAAATAAAATCTTTATTTATTAACTTCTTATTTGCAGTATTCTTATCAACTCAACCACAAATTTTAGGAACTTTAGGTATTTCCACATAAGGTAGAAACATATTATTATACTAATCCTAAAATCACACAAGTCTTATTATTATAATTTTTTCCGAACTTTACATTTTTTCTATTGGCATTAGTTTAACTATTTCAACATAGCAGGAAATCAAAAACATAACATATGCTTCTTATAAATGACAAATACTATTTTTTCACTTACATATTATAACTCTGAATAAATCCTTATAAGGATTGCCTCTAGTGTACAGAGAGCAACCTGCAAGGTTAATAAAATTCGGAGGTATATATGGTGGAAAATCAACTATTTATAACAACTAGCATACTCAAACGTGTGCCAACACCAATTCAAAATCTTATGTGGTACATTGCAAAACTCGTGAAGCCTAATGCGAAGCTTCACGAGTTTTCTCTTGTTATCATAAATGATGATGAATCAAATCAACTTTTAACACACAAAATTAGGGATTTAAACTATGTGAAAAAATATAGATTTAAATTCCTTAACCCTATTAATGAAACAGTTTGCATTGTCAATAACTTTGCTTCTACTATGTATCTTGCAGAAGAATATTACAATAATTTGGAGGACAATTATATGGATAAAGAAATAAGCTGCTCAGAATGCGGAAATAAAATTGATAGCTCTGATACCTATGATCTTGAAGGAAAAATAGCATGCGAAGATTGCTACGAAGAATTAGCTATTGTTTGCCCCATCTGCGGCAGAACACTTTCAATAGAACACGCAATATACCATAATAGTGAATATTACTGTTCCAATTGCTTTGACACACACTTTAGATATTGTACAGAGTGTGATGCAATAATAAGTTCATCAGATGTTTACTATTATGAAGATGAACCTTATTGCGAAAATTGTTACAATAAAAGCAATGAATACATAAAGTGCTATGACTATAAGCCCGAGCCTATATTCTTTGGTAAAGGTAAAAAGTATATGGGAGTTGAACTTGAAATTGATGATGGTGGTGAAGACAACGAAAATGCCAGATATATTATAGAAGTAGCAAATAGAACGAATAACCATATCTATATTAAACATGATGGCTCTATTGATGATGGTATGGAAATAGTATCTCATCCTATGTCTTTAGATTATCATATGAACTTTATGCCTTGGAAAGATATATTAAGTAAGGCTAAAAATCTTGGATATTTAAGCCATGATACGGAAACATCCGGACTTCATGTTCATGTCAATAAAACCTTCTTTGGATATGATACAGAGGAACAGGATGAAAGGATTTCAAGAGTCTTATTCTTTTTCGAAAACAACTGGAATAAAATAGTGCGTTTCAGCAGAAGAACAGAAGATAACATTAAACGCTGGGCTTACAAGTACAACATAAAAGGCAACCCTAAAGACATCCTAGATAAAGCCAAGAAAAGCTACTCAAGGTACGTATGCGTTAATATAAGCAACTACTATACAATTGAATTCAGAGTTTTCAGAGGAACTCTTAAATACAACACTCTTATAGCCACATTACAATTCGTTAATGAAATATGTAATGTGGCTGTTTCTATGTCAGATGATGAAATTCACGAGCTGACATGGGATAAGTTTGTTAATAGGCTTGATAAAAATGAAGTTCCGGAGTTAATAACATATCTGAAGGAAAGAAAATTATATTTTGAGAAAGAAGGTGTGAAAAATGTGTAGTCTATTTGGAATACTAAATTATGCAAACAATCTAAACAAAGATCAAATAAATACCATTATAAAGGTATTAGCAAGTGAATGTGAGGAAAGAGGTGTTGATGCTACAGGTATTGCCTATAACAATGAAAATAGGCTTACTGTATATAAAAGACCTCTTCCCTCCTACAAAATCAAATTCAACGTGCCAAATGGAGTAAATACAGTTATGGGACATACAAGATTGACAACTCAAGGCTTACAAAAATATAACTTTAACAATCATCCATTTGTAGGACATTGTGGCAATACCAGTTATGCCCTTGCACATAACGGAATCATCTATAATGATGAAATATTAAGAGATAAGCATAATCTAAAAGATACTCAAATTCAAACAGATACATATATTGCAGTGCAATTAATAAATGAAAACAAATCTCTTGATTTTAAATCTATAGCAAAATCAGTTGAAGAGCTTGAGGGATATTTTACATTTACTATACTTGATGATGAAAATAATTTATATATAGTTAAAGGAGAAAGTCCCTTAGCTATATATCATTTCAAGAAGTATGGCTTTTATATCTACGCATCTACAAAAGAAATTCTTAATAAAGCTCTTAATAGACTTGGCTTAAACAAATTTAAATATAGTGAAATAAAACTATTTGAGGGAGATATATTAAAAATAAGTAATAAAGGTAAGCTGTCAGAGTACGAATACACACCTAATGATTTCCTAAATCTTCTTGGCTATGGTTATGGTAGTTATAGTTATGATAGGTCTGGAATTAAATCTCAAAAATCAAATGCTGATGATATGGAATGCAGCTATTATAAAATAATAGTTGAATACGCAAGAGGATTAGGTTTTGAAAAGAAAGAAATTGACCAATTAATAGATGCTGGATTTGAAATTGAGTTTATTGAGGAGCTTTTAAATGATCCAGATGAACTATCTATGTATATTAGCTATATTTCTTCTAAAGGTGATGTTTATGCATAGTAGAATATTTGTATATAATAAAGGAAATAAAGTAGCTAAGTCTAAGGTGTTTGAACACAGTTTCATTGAGCATTGGTTTATAGACAATATAGCTGATTATGTAATCAACAGCAATTTACATGAAGATATTAAATGGTTGAAAGCTACGTTTCATGACTTGCCTATATTAGTGGACGATAAAAATAATTTTATCATAGCAAATAATAATGAGTTTAAAAATAAGTATTTTAATAGCAAATACTATAACTTTAGCAATTTACTATCAGAAATGAAAAATAGCATAACACTAGATAAGTTCTCTTACAGAGATATAACAACTCTTAATAAATTGTGGCAATTAAACAATTTATATAATGATACGTATAGTTTTTATTTCTGTGATGAAGATATGCAAATGCTTACTATGGATGAATTTATCAGAGAAATGGAGCTGAATTGCAAATATTTTATCAGCAAAACTTTTGATTATCATTTTTAATGCTATAAAATAAGTATCATTAGACTATACCCAAATGAAACACTAAAATCAAATCCCAATAGAGTTGAATTTCAATTTTTGGAATGTTCCAAATGAAATTTATACTCTATTGGGACTTTTATATTTACATGAAAAGAGGAGGAAGTTCACATCAATGAAAATTGGATATATTCGTGTAAGCACATTAGAACAAAACACCATTAGACAAGAATTAATCATGGAAAATCTAGATGTTACAGAATTATTTATAGATAAAATAAGTGGTAAAAGTACAGATAGACCTGAACTTAAAAAGATGCTCAATTTTGTTAGAAAAGGTGACACAGTAATTGTTGAGAGTATTAGTAGATTTGCAAGAAATACTAAAGACTTACTAGAACTCATAGAAACCCTTAATCATAAAGAGGTTGCATTTGTATCTGAAAAAGAAAAAATAGATACCACTACGCCCACAGGAAGATTTATGCTTACTATATTTGGTGCTGTAGCAGAGCTTGAAAGAGAATATATTTTGCAACGTCAACGTGAGGGAATAGAAGCTGCTAAGCAAAATGGCAAGTACAAAGGTAGAAAGAAAATTGAAATGAATGAATTGAATTCTGTACTCGATAAAGTAAGAAATAGCCAAATAACAGCTACAAAAGCTATGAAAATACTAAATATAAGTAAAAGTACTTTTTACAGAAGATTAAATGAAAAATAGAGAGATTCAAATCTAAACTTTCAGAAAGGAATATAAGTAATATGACATATATAAAAACAAACAGTAGCATAGATAAACACAGTAAACGCATAGATATAGTATCTGTAAAACTAATTAAAGAAAAAAGCATCTCCTATTTGCCAAGAGTAATTTCAAAGCCACATCAAATAGCAAAACTGTTTTCTGATTTTATTAAAGATAGTGACAAAGAACAATTTGTTATTTGTTGTTTAAACACTAAAAACCAACCTACAAATATTTCTACTATAAGCATAGGTTGTCTAGACAGCACCCTAGTACATCCAAGGGAGGTCTTTAAAGTAGCAATACTTAGCAATGCATCTTCAATAATATTAGCTCATAATCACCCATCAGGCAATATTGAACCCTCAATTAATGATAAGGAAATGACCAAAAGAATATATGATGTTGGTAAACTTCATGGTATTAAAGTTTTGGACCATATAATTATAGGCGAAGAAAATAACTATTTTAGCTTTAAAGAAGCAGGATTTTTATTTTAAAATGCTAGTTTATAAACTTAACACTAGATTAAAATAAATAATTAAGGATGGTGTTAACTATGTTTAATGAATATGATGACATTTTAACCGTTGAAGAGATGTGCGAAATTCTAAAGGTAGGAAAAAACAATGCATATAAATTATTAAGCCAAGGTTTAATCAGAGCTTACAGAAACGGAAAGAATTGGCGAATACCAAGAAAATCAGTAACAGAATATGTAGAAAAATCAATATTTAAGGTATAGGAAAATACTCCTATACCTTATTTCATATTTTTAAAAGCGATCATAGCCTTAATTGACTTCAAAACCTCTGCCAAAGACTGCTCATCCATTCCTTTAAGAAGTAAATTTATAGTCTCTAAATTTCCATGTGGCTTAGTAGCACAGAGTTCAATTTGTGGCATGTCAAAACTAAACAAATCGATGACAGTAATATCAAGTGCCTCAGCAATCTTATTGATAGTTTCAATAGTAGGCTTCTTATTACCACGTTCAATTTGCCCCAAATGTGCAGGAGATAAGGAAGCAAGATAAGCAACATGTTCTTGGCTTAAATTCTTACTTTTACGTATCTCTCTAATTTTATCACCTAATAATTTACTTATGTTCGAGTTATTCATATAAAAATCACCTCGACTTCAATTGTATAGATAGATTAACTATTATTCAAAGTACTTTAGCAATTATTTATTTTAATTCCTAAAGTGTTGACTTTTTGATTATAATATTTTATAATAATGTCATAATATGACAAAATAAATGATAAAAATAATTATCAAATATATTCTTATAAATAATCTATAAGGATTATGGATGAAATTTATTTTATAAAAAACTTAATAAACCTTAGGAGAAATTCAAAATGAAAAAAATTGTTTTAGTAATAACATTCTTTATGGTAGTAATTAGTTTATCAGCTTGTAGTTCTGAAAAAAATAAGCACAATGAGACAATTAGTATCGTATATAATGGACACTTTAATGGCTACCAAGATAAGGCAAGCATAGGAAAAGCATTTGATAAGTTCTTCAAGAATCCAAAATGGAAATCTTATGGAGATGATAGACCAACAATAGTTGCTTTCTTTGGAATTCTTGAAATGAATGATGAAAAAATAGGAGTAGGTTGTGAATTTATAATTAATATAGATAATAGCTTTGAACTTACAGAAGTTAGGTTAGGAGAAAATGAACGTGTTCCTTATGACGAAATATCAGATTTCATAAAAATTATCTATAGCAAATAAATTCAAAATATAAAATCAATAATTTATTGAATTTTACTTGGAGGTAAAAATGTATTGTCCAAAATGTGGAGATAAAAATCAAGACTCATCAGTTTTTTGTATAAAATGTGGTAGTAGGATTATAGAAGAAAATATTAAAATATCAAATAATCTTGAATTAAATACTACTACAGAAAAAACTAATAATTTAAAATTCGAAACTGATGATATTAAGATTTCAAACAATGGAAACTGTAACACTAAAGCTGAAATTAAGAAAGGTAGTTCTGTAAAAATTGGCGAGAACTATGAAAGCACTTTAAGAGCTTACATTGGAAAAAATAGTGATTACTATATAACTCAATTTAAGAATATTGAGAAAAATAGCAAAGCAAATGTTAACTGGACATGGCTAATAAGTGGACTCTGGTTACTATATAGAAGGATGTATGCATACTTCTTCTTAACTTTAATTCCAATAGCAAATATTTACTTTTTGATTAATCTAATATTTAATTCAAATAAAATTTATTATAAATTTATTTGTAAAAAAATTGAAAAATGCGGAATGACAGATACAGATATAGAAAATCAACAAGATAGTATTTCTTTAGCAAAAAAATATGGAGGAACATCGTATATCGGTATAGCAATATTTTTGGCAATCGGCATATTAGTTCCAATAGTATTATTTGGCAGTATAATGGCTTATATTTCTTCATTAAACAATGATGACTATTTGTATAATTTCAATGATTTTGAAGATACCGAATATAACCAATCTGTTAAAGATAGTTTGAAAGATAAAATATCAACTTTTAAAACAGGTGAATTTTATGGAATGGTATTTATTAATGAGTGGTCAAATTTAAAATTTGAATTCCCTAAAGATTTTAAAATATCTACAGAAGACGAAATAAAAGAATTAGTCAAACAAGGTAATGCAGTATTGTTTAGTGATAGTGAAAAGCTTGAAAAAGCAATGAATAAAGTAGAAGAACTTAAGCTTGCTTATGATTTCTTAGTAACTAATAATGATTCAACACTTAGCATTCAATTATCTTACGAAAATCTAAATATGAGCCTTGGAGGAACAAAGCTTAATGAAAAAGGTTACCTAGATATTGCTTTGAAGCCTCTATTCGAAGATAAAAGCTTAGGCTATGAATTGTTAAAAGAAGAAAAAGTAAATATAGCTGAAAAGGAGTTCTATAAATATTCAATGTCGGGTTATAACGGATTGATAATGCAAGATATGTATTGTCATAAGATTGAAGATAGAATGATAGTGTTTGCAGTCGCATATGTTCCAAGCTTAGAGGATAAAGTTGCTGAAATTATAAGTAAAATAAGTAGTGCAAGAAATAATTCTTCTATTAATATAATGTATAAAGAAACATCAATAACTAACGTTCTTAGGTTGTCTATAGATGATATTGATGCTTGGCTAGGAAATCGCACATATGATGATTTTTATAATGGAGGAAGAGCCTATGGATATGGCAATGAGATAATTTTTATTTTTGATGAAGATACTCGGGAGATAATTTCTATTATTGCATCACCTAAAATTTTATCTGTAGATGGACAAACACTAGATAAAAATCAAGTTAAATTGAGTGAAGTTTTAGGAACAGCAGTTGATGAAGCTTGGAGCGAAAATGATATGGAGGAAGATCACTATTACATGTATTATAATTTTGGAGACTATTCAATAAACTTTTCGTTGCCTACTGCAAATGAAGATGCGTACAAAGCATATATAGATATTAATTAAGCTGATAATTATATTTGAGCATTGAAAAAAATTAAACTTTTATAGTTTTAAATTTATAAATATAAGGTGTTAAAAATTAAATTTATGGAGGAATTTATGAAAAGAATTTGTATATCTTTAATTTGTATCATATTTTTATCAGGCTTAACAGGCTGTGATAGCAGTCTAAATACTGAAGCTCAAGAAAGAAGAAATGCAACCCTAATCAACACAGTATATTATGGTTATTTATTAGATTATAATGTAGATAGTGTACCTGTAGGAACTTTCCTTGAGGATTTATTTGACGATTGTAGTTGGCTTGTACGCGAAGAAGGTGGAAATGATCTTGTATTATGTAATGCCAAAATAAAATCAACAAACCTTATAGTAAGATTTGTATTCAAAGTAATTGAAAATGGACGATTTGTTTTAGTAAGTGTCAGTGACGGTGAAAATACAGTTACTAAGCAAAGTGAAATTAAACAAGTTATTACAACTCTGCACTTTCAGTGGGCAGCTCTCAAAATGATGGGTAAGTAGAGCAATATTTATATTTTTCTTTATATGCAATAGGCTATGAGCAAATGTAAATAAATAAACAAATTAATTAATGTCTGACAAACTTCGATATGTTTTTGTTAGGCATTTTTCTTTTTTGTTAAGATTTTAATAACATTTGTCGCCTCTAATTCATAATGTAAATGTCTTTTATTAAAATTTCAATATATATTAATTCTTAAAGGTTTTGTCAGAAACTAAAATTAAAAAAACTATAAAACAGCTGAAAAAATAAGAGTATAGAAATTCCTAATCTATACTCTTATTTTTATGAATGTGCATTTGGCTTTTTTATTTCATTTTTAATTTATTGTTTATAAAAACGTTAATTCCATTCATGCTTCTCAAAAGATATGTAATTATCCCACATTAAGTCCTTATAACTTTTATTTTTTAATAATATATGTGCGTTTTCTCTTACATAATCAATAATTTGATGAAAATTTTCTCTATTTACATAGAATTTACTTCCGTCTAAATAGCTAACTCTGTTAACAATAAAATGAACGTGCAAATTATTTTTATTGTCCATAGATCCATTATGAACGTAAAATACATTCTGAAATCTTAAACCTATAAAATTAGATATAACCTGAGAAATCAGCCAAACATCAGATGCTATGCAAGCGATTCTTCTACTGGTATTATCATTAAATGAAATAACAAAATGATTAATTAACCCTTCTTCAAACTCTCCATAGGCTTCTTGGGTTGCTTCAAACATTCTTACTATATTTTCTGTGTTATTATAGAACACACCATTTCCTCCACTCCATATTAGGTTAGCAAATCTTGATGAAGCAGCGTAATTTATAATATTATTTTTTACATGTTCATTATTATAATATCCGTTAAAAACTATAAATTTTGGCATATTGAATTTACCCCTTCATTTATTTTTTTTAGGTCATTATCCTCGACATCATACTTTTCTAAAATATGATTAAAGTCGTTTGAAAAAATTACTAATTTGTTAATGAATTTAGTATTTATAAATCTATTTTCCTTTAAAACTTCCAACTTTATGTACTTACTTGTACTTAAGCCACTGTCCTTTGCTTTTTTGTTTATTATTTGACTTTCTTCTTCCGTTACATAAACTTTTATAGATTTTAGTACCATGAATAACCTTCTTTCATTTTTATCTTATTTTTCACACCATAATCAAGAATGTAATCATATGCATACTTTTTATTTTGGCTACATTCTTTACTTAAATGTTACTTGATTATAAAAAATTATTTTAAATTAATTTGCCTTTTTATTAATTAAAATTACTTTTATTAAAACACTAAATATCAGAAATTATAAATTTATTGATGCATATTTAAAAATATGTATCAAGCATTTCTACTCCCTTTAACTTTTCATTATCAGTAACATGTGTGTAAATATCCAGTGTTGTGTTGAAATTACTATGTCCTAATAAACTTTGTACCGTTTTTATAGGTACACCACTCTCAAATAACCTTGTTGCGTATGTATGTCTGATGGCATGAAATTTCCTATACCTAATATTCGCTCTGTTCAATGCTCTTTCATATGCTCTACGCACATTCCTTGCATCCAATATTTTCCCTATTTCTGTACAAAAGACAAAATTATCATCCTCATATAAGGTATCTGCAAGAATTTTTTCTTCTTCTTGTTTTATTTTATGAGTTTCTAAAGTTTTCAACACATAACTTGGAATAGGTATTGTCCTACAACTTGACATCGTTTTGGGCGTTTGTTCTATGAGCTTTGTTTTCTTTCCATTTTCCTGTTTTAAATCCTGTACCCTGCGTATACTTTTGCTAATTTTTATTGTATATTTTTCAAAATCCACATCACTCCATCTTAATGCTAGCAGTTCTCCTATCCGTATGCCAGTTCCAAACGCGACTACATAGAGTGCTTTCTGCCTATCATCTTCTAATGATTTCAAAAAAAATTTCTGTTCTTCTAGCGTAAAATGTTCAATCTCAGCTTTTTTAACCACCTTCGGTAAAATTACTGCCTTTGCCGGATTTGAAATTATAAAATTTTCTTTTTGTGCATGTGACAAACTTGAGCTTATCATCTTATTTAAAGATTTTACAAGTGACACAGTTTTTTTGTTATTAGAAATTAAATCATTATAGAATTTTTGCAGGCTAAAACCCCTCAGTTCCTTTAATTTTATTCCTCCTATTGAACTTTCTCTTATATAATTTTTGAAAAGCCCATAGTATTTTTCAAATGACGAAGGCTTAATTTCATTGATTTTATAGATATTAAGCCACTTCTCAGTCCAATCTGCAAGTGTAATCAATTCATCGGTTGGTAGTAAATTAAACATATTCTTTGCTTTGTATTCATCTAATTTTCTAATCACCTCAGACTTAGTTTTACCATAGAATTGCTTACGTACAAGTTTACCATCATTTTCTCTACCTATTGTTAGTGAAGCTCTCCATCCATTCTTATACCTGTTTATACTACCTTCACCATTTGATTTTTTTGTTGCCATTTTAACTTTCTCCTTTCTGACATAAAAAAAGATCGCTATTCGCAGCGATCTTTTTAAGAATTTTTTAAAAGAATTTCCCTATATTAGATTCGAACCATTCGTCAACCTTTGATGCTATCACAATTATTTTCCTCCCTAATTTTATCATAGGAAAGTTTAAAGCATTGACAATTTCATATGCTTTGTTAATTCCAATGCCATATTGTGACGCAAACTCTTTCACTGTCAAAGTTTTTTTCTTAACTATATTTTCCAGATTATTATCTTCCATGCTACTTCCTCCTAAATAAAAAAGAGCTATAGCAGGCTGTCGAACTATTTCTATAATATATAAAAGAAATTTTTGCGTTTAACCTTTTATTTGTGCTCTTTAAAGTTTTTATTATTTTACATTCTTATGTTTGTTCATTATAAAAAATTATTTTGCTTTATTTTAATTTTTAATTATTTACACATATGTTTTATATTTATTATTTTTTAATATTTGCTGATTTTCTAAGTTTTTAATATAAGAACTACAATAATAAATTATAACAGAAAAATATATAGAAAAATTACTTTAAAAATGTTATTATTATAATATAATAATATTTTATTTTTTGAGTACACATTTAATTTAAGTACACATGATAAATGAGGAGATTTTTTTATATGGATCACAAGGATGATACGAATATATTAGTTAAATTAAATAATTTTAGTATTAACCACAAGAGGGCAATAAGAAATGAAAAAAAAGAACTTATACTAAATCAGGAGTCTTTAAATTATGCAGAAATCGTCAATATATACAAACAAAAATATGGCTATTTATATACAGGACTTGAAGGAATTAGTAACTTTGTATGCTTTGGCAATACTGCATATTGTGTGCATAATTGGAATATAAACTCCTTAAATTACAGAGAATTTTTTAACGCTTTAAATTTACATTATGATGAAGATTTATCAAAAAAAATAATTATTAGTCTAGTTACTCTACTTAAACTCTCATTGGCTAATAAAGGTTACATAAATACAGTGCTGTATATTAAATACAAATTAAAAATTTTGTATCCTACCATATTTGAGTCTCCATTATCATATTTTTGTATTTTCAACAACTCGCTTTGTTCTTATGAAAATAGCTATGATGGCACTAAGTATGAACTAATAACAAAAGATAGTTATATAGATAATCTACCTAATATAGACTACTCTCTTAAAAAAAATCTGTTTACTTTAATTAATAAAGGATTAAAAGCATATAAAATCAATATAATCAATACAGATGATATGTATACTAAGAATTCTCTTTACGAAATAAAATATTCAAGTAGAAGATTTTCCTTTAATGTTATATATAATGTTGAAAAAGATATATTTGATATGAATGTAAAGTACAGGTTTAATACTTTTGAAAAAAAGTGCTTATTTGGTGAAATATATAAAGAAAAAAATTCTGTTCCTCAATATGCAATAACTTTAATAGAAAATATATCTAATAAAAATATAGATAATATAGAACTATTATCAGAATTAGCTGCATATCTACTATTAGGAAAATACAACAATGATGGAATATTGCTTATAAATTGTAGCAAGGAATCTAAAGAAGATATAATAAAATTTTTTAACTTGTTAGTTGAAAACAATATCTTTT
>DCPV01000210.1:0-5037 GCA_002323775.1 Firmicutes bacterium UBA1535
AAGGGCTTTGCAGTAGTTGCAGATGAGGTGCGTAACCTTGCTGCGAAATCATCAGATGCAGTTAAAAATACAACAGTATTGATAGAAAATAGTCTAAGAGCTGTTCAGGAAGGTGTAGAAATGGCAAAGAGTACTGCTACATCAATAAACAACATAGTTCAACAGGCAGAAGATATAGCAAATGGAATCGATGCAATTTCAGAAAAATCAAACGAGCAGGCTGAGGCTTCAGAGCAAATAACAATGGCGATTGAACAGATTTCAGCAGTAGTTCAAACAAATTCAGCAACAGCGGAGCAATCAGCGGCAGCGAGCGAAGAACTGTTTGGACAAGCAGAAGTTTTGAAGAATTTAGTCAGACAGTTTAGGCTTAAGAATTCTATATAATGAATTTTTAGTTTTCGTATAATATATAAAAATCAATTAGTATTATAGTTTAAGTTCTAAAAAAAGGTCGTCTTTTAGCAATCTTGCTAACTGACGACCTTTTTGTTATTAATCATTTATATCAAATTTTAAATACTCTATTTCCTTGTGTCCGAAAAAACCTGCAACTATATTATGAGGAAATGACTGTATAAATCTGTTGTGCAGCATAACTGTGTCATTATAAAATTGTCTATAAACAGCTATTTTATCTTCAATATCAGTTATTTTATTCTGTAAATTTAAAAATGTTTCATTTGCTTTCAAGTCCGGATATGACTCTGCTACTGCATATAATTTATTTATATCACGATTCAAATCTGAATTATTTCTAATATTTTCATTAGCAGACTCCGAATTAATGAGCTTTGTTCTTTGCTCCGTTATTGATGTAAATAAATCCTTTTCGTACTCTGCGTATTGCTTGGTTACTTCAAGCAAATTAGGTATTAAGTTTATTTTTGCCTTCAATTGAACACTTATCTGTGACCAGCTATTGCTAACCTTTTGCTCCCAGCTAAGCGCTCTGTTATAAACATAGATTATGTAAAAACCTAGGATTATGACTAATATTGCCAATATTTTCATATAAAAACACCTTTCTTTTTGTAGTGGTTATATTGGAATGCCATGGCGGCTAATTACAGCCTCCTCCGCCACCGCCTCCTCCGCCTCCACCGCCAGAGGAGAAACCACCGCCTGCGCCGCTGCCAGAGCTACTTGCAGTGAAAGCATTTTGTATACTTTTGCCCAAGCTATTTACTGAATCAAACATATTGCTGTCAAAGCTTGCCTTTCCATTGTTTATACTATACATCATATATAAAGTATACATATTGTGGTTGTGATAATAATTTGCATCATTAAGCTGAGGATACATTTTAGGCAGATCCTTAAGAATCTTCTTGCCCATACCAATAGCCACTGCATAAACAATATATTTTTCCCACAATATTAAGTCCGGAAGCTCCTTTTCATTAAATGAAGTGAAATCCTTCAGAAAATTCTTGTATCCTTGCCATAACGCCAATTCATCTTCACCGCTTTGCGATAATCTTCTACAAACTACTAGGGAAAATATAGTTATAAAGGTCAAAATAAGCATTGCTGTTCCTAAAACGAACTGCTGAAAAACAAAAGAAATCACAGTAAAAGCTATAAAAGCAATTATGGCTAAAACATATTTACCTACATATTTTTTCAAAGACTCATCAATATATCCTCTTGCTTTAATTTGAGCATATGATTGCTTTGTAAAATTATTTAAAGTTTCTAAAACTTTATTAGAATGCTTTTCAGTATATTTTTTAATACTTTTTGAAGTAAGTGTATAGTTGTCATCTGACATTTCATATAAAAATTTAAGCATAGTTACTTCATGTGGTTTTAAATTGTCATTACTATTAATTCTGTTATTTGCAGCGTTATTTTTTGAATAATCAATGTCAAATCCATTATTTTTTATTACTTCAATTGTTTTTTTATTTAGCGTTATAATCAAATTATTCTTACTTAAATTCTCATCTTTGCTCAATGTCACAAAGCCCTTGAGACTAAGGTCCATCAATGTAGAAGTAAATCTCTCATCATAAGCTACGACTTGACCATAATATCCCATCAAATCAATAACCTCAGACGGACTCAAGCCAGACCCGGATATTTCTCTATAATAATCAGGTTTAAATACAGGAGTAAATCTCTTTCTAATTTTAACAGTAATCACAATTACATATGTAGCTAATATTAT
Organism: Firmicutes bacterium UBA1535; assembly: GCA_002323775.1. Classification (GTDB taxonomy): domain Bacteria; phylum Bacillota; class Clostridia; order Tissierellales; family Sedimentibacteraceae; genus UBA1535. The sequence continues at coordinate 2,174 of DCPV01000210.1, forward strand.
GAGCAACAATATTGGTAAAATTATAAATGTAAGTACATCTTTCTTAGCCGAATCACGCTCAGCATTAGCCCTGTCAGCAAAGCCTTGTTCTTCAGCCAATATCTTATCAAGTGCATTTCCACTCCTGAAATTAGTGCTTTCCATAAACAAGTTCTTAGGAGTAACTATACGAGCCTCAATAAATGTCTTAGTAGGAACTTTATCCACTGTCAATTTCACAAGATTAGCACTCTCAATGCTCACTAAACCCGTCAAAGGTCCATGAGCCCAAGCTCTGATATCCTCTTTTTTAGCTCCATTCGGCAAATAGATATTTACAGAAACATCATTAAGAGGTATTTGCCACTCATCGCCAATTACCTTCCAATAAAATTCTGCTATATCACCGTGAATAACCACTGCATTTTCTAAAACATAAGACATTTTGAAAGTCTTAGTTTCATCAGTAGCGGAATAATATGCCTCTAGTTTAAGCTCTTTATTAGAGGTTTCTATAGCATAGCTATTAAGAGGTCTATTATTATCGAATTTATCAAGCTTAGCATACTCCACATCTCCCTCAGAAACCTTAAAGTTCTTTATAGAATAGTTTCCACCAAGAGGAATATTGCGTTCAAAGCGAGTAAACTTCCCTCCGACATACTTCATAGTCCAAAACTCCTCAAACAGAGCAGTCCCATCATTTCGCAATGTAATGTTTATATCCAGCTTTTGACAGCCATAAGATTTATCATCTGCATAGACATTAAAGAATGCTGAAAAAGTTATTATTGTAACAACTATTAATGAAAAAATTTTTTTAGTCAATTTTTATACCTCCGTGTTTGGTAAAGTCATAGCGTTGCTATACTAATTATATTTTTTATTTATGTAAATATACGATATAGGAAATTCCTATATGTTAAATTTTTTATTACTATCGTTCACTCTATATCTACGCAAATATATAATATAGAGAAATATCTATATCTAGTTTTTTATCGTCTTAACTTCTTTTAAAAATAAATTATTGCATTACAATTATTATTCATAATCTTAACCATATTGACTATTTATAAATTAATATTAAGATACTTTTATTATACCATATATTTTCTAGTATAGAATGTTTATTTTTTTGAAATATAAAAAATTTGTTAAAAATTTTGCTATAAATTTTAAATTGAATAAATTTAATACTAAATTTGTTCAATAAAAATAATCATAACAATCCTGTAGCATTTGAAATTGTTTTGATAGCTTGTAGTGATGTTTTATTTACACAATCAGAGTAGATAAATTTAATACTATTACTCCGTTTTTTCTTATATAGCTTTATTAAAATATTAAAAATTAAACTTTTGTTATTAATTACATAACAATATGTAAGTTTAAAAGAAATAAAAATCTTCTTAATTGTACAAATGATACAACTCTCCGTAAAAAATGTTTTTCAACAATTAATTTACTTGGATATCAGCTATTGCATAGCATATATATTTTATCACTTAAATATGATATTTTATTAATAACATCTATTACAATATAAATCTTTAGCTTTACCATTTTATTGTAGGTTTTACTATATAACGGATAACAAATATCATTAGTTTTAATTATATGTCATTAGACAGATTTATTTTTTAATGTAATTTATAATATTTAACATTCTCAACTACCTTTTTAGTAAAGATCTATAATCAATTTAATAAAGCGTGTGCTTGATGAATTTGGACATATATTCAAATTCCAATATGGTCTATAATCAATCTCATTAACTTGTGCGAAATATGGCAATTGACTCCTTATTCAAATTCCAATATGGTCTATAATCAATCTGAGCTTGGGTGGAATGATAATAATAAACGTATAAAATTCAAATTCCAATATGGTCTATAATCAATATCGTTGATTATACTATAAATAGCTTGCACTTCGCCATTCAAATTCCAATATGGTCTATAATCAATTGGACAGAGTGTTAAATCAGGAGAGATTGTTGGACATAATTCAAATTCCAATATGGTCTATAATCAATTTGATGAAAACAAGGCAGGATTACACGCATTAGGTAGATTCAAATTCCAATATGGTCTATAATCAATTAAGCAGTGATGGAAAAACTTCTTATATACCAAAATTCAAATTCCAATATGGTCTATAATCAATTTAATATAGGTTATGAGCCTACTCAATTTAAAAAATTCAAATTCCAATATGGTCTATAATCAATCATAAGTGTCATAATAAAGAACATAATAGATTTTGATTCAAATTCCAATATGGTCTATAATCAATAAACTTTCTGAATTAACAAAGATTTCTCAAGATATTATTCAAATTCCAATATGGTCTATAATCAATCTTTTATCAACTACCCAATAAGGCATTTTATCTTTATTCAAATTACAATATGGTCTATAATCAATTATACATAAAGTATTATTAGGATACAACATAGCTTTATTCAAATTCCAATATGGTCTATAATCAATTGATTTGGGCGTGATTATGTAATGGCTAAGAAAACAATTCAAATTCCAATATGGTCTATAATCAATAATTTAGGGTATGAAAAAGAATCAAGTATATTCCTTAATTCAAATTCCAATATGGTCTATAATCAATTTCAAAATAATTATTTAACCACTCTGAAAAATCTTCATTCAAATTCCAATATGGTCTATAATCAATTCGCATTTTAATAACATATATTCACCTCGCCATCCTTATTCAAATTCCAATATGGTCTATAATCAATAAAAAAAGATAATATAATATACAAAAAAGATGATACAGATTCAAATTCCAATATGGTCTATAATCAATTATCTATAGTCCCCTCAGTTGGCAGTCTTGTTGTCCTATTCAAATTCCAATATGGT
>DCPV01000210.1:5130-18498 GCA_002323775.1 Firmicutes bacterium UBA1535
AATATGGTCTATAATCAATCCATCTGTCTAGCTTTTAATACTATTGCTCTTTGATTCAAATTCCAATATGGTCTATAATCAATGCCTGCAAAAGTTGTGGCATCTAATCCATTACCTGTATATTCAAATTCCAATATGGTCTATAATCAATAAAAACCATCTTGACATATTCCATATTTTTTATTAAAAATTCAAATTCCAATATGGTCTATAATCAATAGAAATATTTTTGTTTTTAGGTTTAGCTTCGTCTAATATTCAAATTCCAATATGGTCTATAATCAATTTTATAATTTTAAATTATGTAATTTTACATAATCACTATTCAAATTCCAATATGGTCTATAATCAATAATTGTTCTATTATAATTTTGTCAGCTTTAAAAATATTCAAATTCCAATATGGTCTATAATCAATCAAGTTTTTCAACACTTCAAAAGCTATATTTTTATTTATTCAAATTCCAATATGGTCTATAATCAATGAAAATTTTTTACATATAGAGGGAACACATAGCCCATTCAAATTCCAATATGGTCTATAATCAATTGATATTACTATTAGTAAACCTTTAGCTTTGCTATATTCAAATTCCAATATGGTCTATAATCAATCTTTACCACCGCTAAAAGCTAGATAATATCCCTCTATATTCAAATTCCAATATGGTCTATAATCAATTACGCTCATTTATAACAATTTGCTTTCCAATTCCCAATTCAAATTCCAATATGGTCTATAATCAATATAGCGTTCTTTTTCAACTTGTCTAGCTCCATATTAATTCAAATTCCAATATGGTCTATAATCAATGAACAAAGAATAATAGAAATGTATGATAATCTTAATTCAAATTCCAATATGGTCTATAATCAATGAAACAATTAGCTCTTTATCAAGTAAGTATATTACAAAATTCAAATTCCAATATGGTCTATAATCAATTAGATTTCATAGTGCTATATAGATTACAAAAAAGATTCAAATTCCAATATGGTCTATAATCAATTGAAACAATTAGCTCTTTATCAAGTAAGTATATTACAAAATTCAAATTCCAATATGGTCTATAATCAATCTTTTGCAATCTGTGCCTTATGACATAGACAGTAATTCAAATTCCAATATGGTCTATAATCAATGAAAAGCAAAAACAGAAGTGGCAAAGCCACCAATCACATTCAAATTCCAATATGGTCTATAATCAATAGTGGCTCAACACGGAATATATTTTCCGTACCCCCATTCAAATTCCAATATGGTCTATAATCAATACAAAGGCGGACCATATACAAGGTATACTTTCCTCATTCAAATTCCAATATGGTCTATAATCAATTTTGATTAAATCAATAATAATATCGCTGTCAATAGCTCATTCAAATTCCAATATGGTCTATAATCAATGTCGTAGCGGGACAAAAGGTAAATACGGCTTCTATACTATTCAAATTCCAATATGGTCTATAATCAATTTAGATATAGTGTCTACGGTATCACCTAAACTTTATTCAAATTCCAATATGGTCTATAATCAATTAATCGGCTTATCGCCTTTCATTTTTGGAGCTTTCTATTCAAATTCCAATATGGTCTATAATCAATTTAAAAGAGATATGGGATAACTACCAAAATGTTATTTATTCAAATTCCAATATGGTCTATAATCAATGCTTATAGTCTCCACTATAATCTCCTCCTGGAGTATCAATTCAAATTCCAATATGGTCTATAATCAATTATATACTGAATCTGATAATTCAGGAACATAACAATTCAAATTCCAATATGGTCTATAATCAATTTATGTTCGTTCATAGGTGTACCTTCTTGAATACCATTCAAATTCCAATATGGTCTATAATCAATGTTAGAAACTATCGGAATAAAAACAGATATACAATAATTCAAATTCCAATATGGTCTATAATCAATCAATGGGAGGGCAGAACAAACAAGCCTGTTAAACTATTCAAATTCCAATATGGTCTATAATCAATTACTAGATTCATCAAGTATTATTCCTATAAATTTATTAATTCAAATTCCAATATGGTCTATAATCAATCTTGCTGTTCGTATATCCAAGCTTTTGCTCTTTCAATATTCAAATTCCAATATGGTCTATAATCAATCATACTAATAAAAAACGATTTAGAGGTGATTATTAATTCAAATTCCAATATGGTCTATAATCAATTAGGAGCTGTAGGGGTAAAAAAGGCAGCAGAATTTTTATTCAAATTCCAATATGGTCTATAATCAATGCTATTCAAGATTGCATTGCACTCGTTAATTTGCTGTATTCAAATTCCAATATGGTCTATAATCAATGCGTTTCTAATAGCTGTTTTACCATTATTGGCATATATTCAAATTCCAATATGGTCTATAATCAATTATGTAACCATCTTTTGATATTCTTTCAGTTCCTATATTCAAATTCCAATATGGTCTATAATCAATCATTGCGTAGGGGGATATATTAATAAGGTTACCGGATTCAAATTCCAATATGGTCTATAATCAATTAATATGTATTTATAGTTATTTTTATATTGTTTATTACATTCAAATTCCAATATGGTCTATAATCAATTTACAAAGAGATTTATTAGATTTAGGCGAAATCACTAATTCAAATTCCAATATGGTCTATAATCAATGCTGTGAATGCTCCTAAAAATCCAGTAATTTTATAATTCAAATTCCAATATGGTCTATAATCAATCCGCAAACGCAAAGGTCAGCTATTACAACGACTTTGATGTGCATTTCAGTCGATTAATATTTTTTTAATAATTTTTCATTAAAAGGCACATTATTTTTACATCGTTCTTGCTAATTAAGGTTGAATTTTTAAAGTTTGTCGAGAATATGGGGTTTTGCATTTATGTATGGTCGACAGAATTAAATAAAGTTGTTTGTTTTATCCTCTTTTACTCCCCACATCTCCTTATCAAGCCATTTTTCATTTCTACTTTTAAATATTATTATAGAATCTATATTTTCTCTTATAACATCATTTAGTTCATAGTGTAGCTTCATAATTTTAGATTCAGAAATTTCTCCTTCAAATACGGAGTTTTGAATATGTGACAAATATTTTTTACAAATCTTAAATGTTTTGTTCAAGACCCTTTGACCATTTTCATCACTACTTATATCATACACTAATATTACATACATTTCAATACCTCCATTCTAATTTACCACCATATTTTAAATGGATCATATTCTTTTTCGCCTAATAAATGCTTAACTAACTTATAGCATTCCAATCTTATTAGATATTGGTATGAAACTGACTTATTTAATTCCTTATGCTTTATTGTTGTTTGTAATTTTTCGTCGAGTTCACCAACTATTATTTTAGACGCTTCTTTTGTTAAATGCAAATAATTTAGATTTCTGGTAAAGCTCTTTTCTGTTATTTGTCTTTTATTCAACAACGAGAATATTAGTCTATCCCCTATAATTGGCTTGAAAATTTCAGCTATATCAAGAGATAATGAAAAACGTCTGCTACCCGGTTCATGTAAATAGCTTACAGTAGGATTTAATTGTGTTTGATATATTTCGCTTAAAACCTTAGTGTATATTAATGTGTTTACAAATGAAATCATAGTATTAATCATATTATCAGGCGGATTTTTCACACGTTTTTCAAAGTTAATTTCTTGATCAATTATTATATTCCATGATTGATAATATATTTTTCTAATATTTCCTTCATAACCCATTAACTCATTTATCGTTTTGCTTAACGGTATTTGTTTTCTTATACTATCTATATTATCCATGTACTCTTGAACATTTTTACCTCTGGAATTGTAATATCTTAAATTTCTGTAAATATTATCTGCGGCTGCATCTATAAATGATTTCGCAACACACATACGTTTACCATCATCTACATAATGCTCCACCTGCTTCACCAATAAGTTTCCTGAAACTAGTTTTTCTCTTGGATAAAAGCTGCCGGAGTAAAAGCTATAGTAATTAAAGAAATGAACAACTACTCCATGTTGAGATAAAAAATTAATTAAACTTGTATTAAAATCCATTTCAGACATAACATAAAAATCCTTGACTGTCTCTATAGGAATATCCCTTTTTTCACTGTGTTCATCTACAAATGTTACGGTATTATCTTTTCTTTTTAACGTTCCATTATTGTAGATATAATAACTTTTTTGCATATCATCCTCCCGTTTTGCTTCAAATATAGCACAAATCAAAATATGCACATGATTTGCAAATGCTTTTTTTCTTTAAATCCGGCGGTATATCTTTTTCTGCTATTCTTCTTATATTCAATAAAATAGCTTCTATATTTTCCTCATCCTCTTTTGTTAAAGTAACTTCTATTGACTGCTTTATGAGCGGATAATCTATCTTTCCGGTTATTCCTAGCACTCCTCTTTTTTTTAGATAATACAGATAATATTTTACTTGCAATATGCTTGCATCTTCTATTTTTTTACTCTTTTTAACCTCGTGCAAAATTCCCTTAGTTTTAATAAAGTCAATATTAATTACATTATCAATATTAATATGCTTGTCCTCTTTAGAATATGCTTCATTATCTAACACTTTCCCTATTGCAACATTCTCATTTGTCTGTTCCATCTGTATTTCATGATAAAAGTACCATAGCTTTCTGGTACAAACCTTGTAGTAGTAAATCATAACTCCGGTAATTTCTTTTTCCAATATCTCACCTCGCTTGAAAATTTATACAAAACCCGGTTCTCTAATAAAATTTTTATAGTCTATCTTCTTAAACCCCATATCATCATATTGGCATTCAAATACCATTATTTTCTCATAATCACTAATTACTACATTATTATATTTTTGCCTTTTCTCTTGGTAATTTTTATCATAAACTATATAATTAGCCACATCTACTGTAAAATCATATATTTTCTGTCTAATCAGAACCTTTTCGTTTTTTAGCTCATTTAATTCCGATTTATTCTTATCGGACAGACTAATCACTGAGGATTTTTTATTGTATTCTTTAATTTTTAGAGTGCATTCTTTTAATTTTTCCTCTAAATCATCTATTTCTTTTTTATTTTGTTCATAAACCGGACTAGGAATAATAGTTTCACTTAATATATTTCTTAGTCTTACATCTGTTTTAGTTATGCTGTATGGTTTCAAGTTTTTTATAAATCTATATTCTTTATTGTATTTTTGTATAAATCCACTTTTTTCTAAATTTTCTGTAGTTAAGTAGTTGTCAATCAACTGTGATTTTTGTTTTTCAGATATTAAGCCTTCAATTGTTAAAACGGCTTCTTTGGACACTTCATAAATTTCTTTATCAATAAATCCTTTATCTCCATTAGTTAGAAGATTTTTTTCAATATCTGTGTAAACAAAACAGTTTGCAAAAGTACAATCTTTCTCACCTTTTCTATTGCAACGTCCAAATCTTTGAAACAATGAGCTTAAATCTTGCAGCTCTGTAAATAAATAATCAAAATCTATATCCAAGCTTGCCTCTACTAAAGATGTAGTTATCCAAATTCCAACTCTCTCATCAATTATTTTATTATTATTTTCATCAGTAAGCTCCTTACCCTTTTCATCAGTCAGATATGTTTTTCCAAATTTTAATATCTCTTTTTCTTTAAAATTTCTATCTCTTCTAATAAAAGAGCTGTGTAATATATTAAGAACTTCCTCGTCTTGTATATAATTTTCCGAGTTTGGATTTTTTAGTTCTTCATACATTTGCTGTGCTTTTTTTACAGTATTGCATACCACCAATATTTTATTACTCTTTGAAGTTTGCTTGTTTTTTAAATAAAAATCATATATATCTGATGAATTGATTTTACACTCTCTAATTTCTACATTATGGCGAATTTTGCTTGTATCATCATCTTCAAAGCCTTGCTTTATAAATGAATTTTTTTCTTTATTTAGCAAATCATAAATAAACGGTGGCAATGTTGCTGTAAGTATTGCAACTTTTCCACCTAATTCTATTATTTTTTCTATGCCGCATATCAAATATGCCAACAAATCTGCACTATACATTTGAATTTCATCAATTACTATCTTAGAATATGATAATGTCGCAAGCTTTAGCTCATAACCCTGATATTTAAAGACAAAGTCAAAAATCTGATCCATTGTCGATACGTTAAGTGGCAATGATAAGCTCTTTCCTTTTTTCTCATATTCAAGCAAATTGATTTCTTCATCTTCCCTATTTTGCAATTTGCTTCTATCTTTTTTAGCTTCTTCATCTTCCTTGACATAGTATTCCATTGAGGATGAATGCAATATCGCAAGCCTTTCATCTATGTTTTTATTTAGTAAAATTTTTTCTTTAATTCTGTCATACATTGCATTTATCGCTGTTCTTATAGGTAAAATAAAAAAACTTTTATTATTACCCAACCATAAAAGTCCGGCTTCAGTTTTCCCCATTCCGGTAGGAGCTGTGATAATTATGTTATTGTCAGCATTAATTTTACAAAATTCTTGCAAGTTGTTCCATTTATATGTTAGCTCCTCTAAGCACTTGAGCAAAAAGTCATTTTTGTACTCAATTATGTACCCTGCACTTGCACTATAATCACACTTATGCAAGAAACCCTTCACAAGTATATTATCCTTATTTTCAGCTGTATTTGGATCTGCCAATAAAGATTGTTCGCTTTGCTTAGGATATTTAACTTTAGCAAATTTAGATATTAATTTTTTGATTAAATCTTTTTTTTCATATAAAATTACAAGCGGATCACCATAATCATGATGATTCAACACCGCATGAGCTACACATATATAGTCTTGTTCATTTTCAAAACTTTGTTTGCTGAAAAAACAAAGTGATAACACATTGTGACACACTTCATTTTCTTCATTGAATTTTATCCTTTTACCTTCATTAGACTTAACCCGTTTTTGAAACATATCATTTGCTTTTCCTAAATCGTGCAGCTCACACGCTTTTTTTGATAATTTATATATTCTGTCACGTTTTATATAGCCCATATTTTTTAAAATTTCAAGTGCATTTAACAAATCTGATATATGCTCTTTTATTGTTTTGTCAGGCTTTGCTAAATATTCATTCAAATTTAAAATATCTTCATCCATTTTCCCTCTACCTTTCTATAAATAGACTGTTACAAAATCTTAATACTTGTCCTAATATTCATAAATTCAAAATATTTTAATAAATTTAATAACTTATTTCAAATAAAATTCAGATTACTATCTTTTGTAACAGTCTTTTCTAACAATTACATAAAATTAACTATATACTTTTTAACGGCATCCTTTTTACTGTCATCAATATCTAACCAAACATTTTCACTTGTTGATTCTATTGAATAATTAGATGTATAAATAACCTTCTTTTTCTCAAAAATTCGCTGGTCATTAATAATTTTATAGTTTTTATTCATATGGTATATAGTGCCATTAATTTTTCTGCCGCCTTTCACTCTTGTATATATTTTAGACGCATTAAAGCCTTCAGAAACAACATCTTCATATCTCAGATAAGCTGAATACTCACTTGTTTCTTCTGTTTCCTCCGAGCAGTCACAATCCTGAACAAGTTCTACAATCTTAGCCTCAATCACATCTACAAAATCTTCACTTCTGCCAATTGACTTTATATTATAAACATTCTCTAAAATTGTATTAAGAACTTCATCATCAGCTTTTACATGCACAATCAATTCAATATTATGTAAAATTTCATAATATTTAAGCGAAGTAGTCAAGGAGCGATATTTTGAGATAGGCTCAGAATAATTTTCTGTTTCGTAGATTTTTACCTTTGATATCAATTCATCTTTTGCTTGCCTTATCTCTTTTTCCCTTTGGTCCTTTTCTTTATACTCATGCGAGCCTTTGTCAATTTTTTTCTTTTCAGCCTTTAATAATTTCATCTCTTCATCCATTTTAAAGACTTCATTCTTCAAATCAGTATCCTTATACCTTTTTATTTCATCTGCTAAATCCTTGAGTTTTTGATATTCAGTCAGCAAATCTCTGTTGTGAACTTGTATTGTGATTTCCTTTCTGAAGTCATTGCCGGCGGAATTTTTCGCAGATGCTACTTTGGTAAAAGCAGATGAGAGTAGTGAACTATTTTTCATTTTAACTAAAATACCCCTATCATTCATTATTGAGTTTAAAAAACAATAGTCAGTATAAGGCTCCCTAGACATAGACTCAAACTTTCCTTGTATACTCAATTCCATAAACTTGTAATCTTCATATCCGCAGGCAACGTGTAATGCCCCTATAATCGTCGAAAGCGGAGGTAAAGGATATGTCATTTTATTATCGATAGTTTCTTCTTTTCTATAATTTGCGCTGCTTTGTCTTAGCACAATCCTTAATGCTCTCATACTTTTTTCCCACTTCCTAAAATTAATTATTGGCAAAATATTCAGTCACTTCTTTTCTCAAATTATCAAAGAATTTGGCTATGCTACTTGCTTTCATTTCATTTTGAATTTCATTTTCATTTGAAAAAATTCCAGATTTTAAAACTCCGCAATTATATCCTTTACTTAATCTATCTTTTAAATCCGGTGATATCAGCAGCTTGTTACCCTTTACTTCAACAACATTTTCAAAATAGTGAGTTTTTCTATCAGAGAAACCTCCAACTACAAATATTGGTTCAGCATTATCTAAATTTCCCTTTACTGTAAGGCTCAAATTTTCAACAGCACTTAATATAGCATTTACTCTATATATTTTTTCCTCAGTTGAAGCTTGAGCTTCAAAATTTTCATCCTTTCCAATCATATCTAAATCTATAGTTATGCTGTATATCTTTAATGACTTGTCATACTCGTATTGATACGGCATTAAGCCTGTTGCTTTTGCATTTTCTTGAAGATTAATATTGTTAGCATTAGCATAGTTTGTAGCTAAATACAAATTATTGTGAAATCTTGTTTCATTTACAAAGCTTTCACAAGCAATAGCATCTGTCATATAGAAGGAGCTTTTTCTTATGTATGTTATTTTCCCCGTACTCATATATCCGCCTTCTAAAGCTCTGCATGTTGCTGCATTAACATCTTTGTCAACCATTTTTTGCGTTGCACCATCTACTTTTGTTTGCAAATCATCATACATGCCACTAGATACCATAAGTGCATTTTTCATGCTCTCTCTGCTTCTCATAGCATGTACACGTCCCTTTGTATATACTTTTTGCACACTTGCGATGTTTCCTAATCCCTCAGAATAATTAGAAGTCATATTTGCTACAACTGTCAATGTTACTGAATTTTTTCTACTCATTTGTTTTATCTCCTTCCACTTTCCCCTGTTCTTTTCTCAAAGCATTTATAAAGGTATATGCTACTTCTTTATTTTCTTCAAAATCTTCATATAAATCATATACAAATTCAAAGCTGACTCCTGAAAAATTTGATAGCTGCAATAATATCTGACAAGCCCTATCATAGTCCTTAAAAACAATAGCACTTGTTAATTTCTGTCTATAACTTTTTAGTTTATTTGTTTCTATTGAATCTGCAACTTTTTCTGCAGATTTTAATGCTGTGTACATTGATTTGTTCATTGTACCGCCTCCTTTTCCCTTTTTATTTTTAATTAGCATATTAATATTTATAAATTGATTTATTAAATAAGCAATAAAGTTGCTTTTTAAATAGCTATTGTCATCTAATTTTAAAAACATTTCAATGTATTTATCAAGCAAAAGATTATTTAAAATATAATTAACTACTTCATTGCCAATATTTATATAGTAATTTTCATTAACCTTATACGAAAAACAAAACACGTTATAATCTCGTACTTTTTTCAATATCTCAATAGCTCTTTTCCTTATATACAATGTTTCAAAGTATTCGACATCCCTATTTTTAATAATAACCTCAACATCAAAATCTATAAAATCTGTTGATTCAATTATCCCCGCAAACAATATCCTTCGGACATCCTTTTGACCGCTTTTTGTTTCAATAGCATGCGAAACGTTAAAGCTCAGCATATCATTTGAATACAACAAATTTTCTATGCTAGAGTTATCATTTATGAAAAAAGCTTCTCTTCCTTCTGTAAAAGCAAAGGGTATAAAGTCAAATATATCTTCATCATTAGTAATATGAGTGTTAGGATTAAAGTTATATGCTATCGATTTTCCTTTTTTCCCGGCATCTACATAATATCCATTAAGCCTGCAGCACTCGTCGTGTTTCTGCCCTAACAGCAAATTAGGATTACAATAATTTTTGTACATATTTGATTTGTTTCTGAAGGTCTCTTTAATAATTGAGCTTCGATTTTCATTTATTAAATCAAGTATTTGCACTTTATTATTTCCATCAAATTTCATTTTTCCAAATATCTCTTTCATGATTTTATTTGCTGTTAGTTTTTCATTTACCAGTTTTGTCTGTTCTTCTGAAATTTCATCATCAGAAAGTATCCTTTCGATAATCACATGATGAAATTCGCCCTTATAATGACTTTCGGCAAACTTCAGATATCTTTCTTCTGTTATATCAGATTGCTTGTACTTTATATAATCGTTTTTTTGTTCATACTCTATATTTTCCCCTAAATCCTCATAATGCCTAAAATATCTTACCAAGCCTAAAACGGCTGCACTATATCGCCAATCTGACGGCTCCAGTTTAACATCAAGACTTTCATTTTCCAATACTGTTTTCATTTAAGTTCCTCCTCTCTAACAAGATTATTATCAGTTATGTGATTGAGAAATAAGATTTAACATACCAAAGCCACTGCTTGATCTTGATCCTATTCCGGCATCATAAAAATATTGCAATATGTCGGGATTGGCACTAATTAAAAACGAGCCAACGGTGCAATCAATAAAGCTTCCATAATGCTTCACAAGAACTTTTTTACAATCTTCCAAAGCTCTTATGTTTATATTTAAAACATCTTCCTCACAAAACCCCGCTAACCTAGCTTGTACCCTTATAACATCTGTAAGCTTTTCATTGTAAGCCTTATCTTCAATTGTAAAATATCTGTCCTTATTGCTTTCCCTATTATGCTCTCTAGCTACAATTGAAGATCCTGCAAATGTTCTGACAGTTATTTCAGAATTAAAAATCAAATCTTGATTAATTTGAACAACATTTTTAATTTTTAAACTATTACTATTTTCTAATGGAAACTTTTTATTTTTTTTCATTAAAAACGAATTCATTAAAATCAAGCCTGTTTTATTCTTATCATCAGCAGAAAAGTATATTTTAAATGTTTTTGCTGATAATTCAATTTTCCCCTTTGCAAAAACTGCTCCTTTCATATATACAGAAAATGTAAAATCCTTTTTTATAGGATTATTTCCTTCATAATATTTGTTATAAAATCTTCCATCTGCAGCACTTTCTAAAGATGATTTTAGCATTGATAATACCACTCTTCTAATTTCAATTGGCAATTCATTTTTTTCTACCTCAACTTCTAAGTAAAAGCGCATATTTTCACCCCCTTTGCTAAAAAAATTTATATTATAAATATATGAAATAACTATCAATTGAATTTAAGCTGTTTTTATAATCTTGAATATTTAATTTTAAATACTTTAATTTCAATAGATTTTATGGTTTTCATATGTTTTCATATATTCACAATTTACTTTTTAATTGTTTTTTGTGAGAATAACAACAGTTTTTCTTAGTGTTTCCTTGTCGCTTTCTAGCTCCATTATGTAACTTTCTAAATCTTTTATACGTCTTTTTAAATCAAAGTAATTCTCTTGTTTCACACTTTCATTAATTTTTGTATTACATATGGTTAATTGCTTTATTCACTTTTCTCTTAAAATCTTGTGTGTAATGTGCCATTTAACTATTTCCTTTCAGAATATATTTATAATTTTTACCATTTATATTTTATATTATATAACATATTTTCTTTATGTCAATATTTATTTATATATTTATAAATTTTTATTACATTTGGTATTAATAAATAGTTTATTTGTCGTATAGTCATATATCAAATGTTAAACAATTTTGCATTAACTGATAATCTATGCTATAATAGTAAATATATCTATGCTATTAATTTTAATATCACCATATTGGAATTTGAATAATGCCATAAAAATTTATAAAATTATAAAAGTTTTTTTTAATAGCTCCATATTGGAACAAATATCTCTTATAATAATTAAAGTTATACAAAAAACCGTAATTTTTTAGATTTAACTTGCGTTAATGTGTCTAAGAAATTACGGTCAGTTTATTAAGTTATTATGATAAGCTATTCTTTTCAGTCTATTTTGCATTAATAAAAAAAGAGTCTGTTTCTTATCTTTACTCATATAATATCACAAAAATTTACAAGTTTCAACATTTTTGTCAGTTGTTATTATTAAACCCATAAATCTTTTTTAATCTTTTTTAAATTCATCTAGCTTTAGTATGATAAATCACCTTTCAAATTTTTATTTTTTAAATTTCCTTAATATTCTTTACCTATCAACACCATATCAATAACCGCTTGTATATCACTCCCACAGCACTTACCTTTAGGATTGTTTACTGCACAATTAGGGTTTTTCATCGCTCCTGTTAGTTTAATAATGTCTTTCATGTTTTTTGCTCCGCCTTTGATTATGGCGTCTATAATTTGTTGCTCTGTTACTTTATTGCAGTAACATATATATTCCCCATGAAATTCTTTACGCTCTGCTTCACGAGCAGGGCTTTGTTCACTTGTTCAGCAGGATTCTTTTATTATTTCTTCTTTCATTGTATTCCTCCATACTTATTCAATATTTTTATTCTACTCTGCGAGTATAAATTACATCAAGGATGCCATTTATTTCTTTCGTTTGTTTCATTTTTAGTAGAGATGTTAGATTAGTGTCTGAAAATAGTCTTATACCTTTTCCTAAGATTATTGGCATGATTGTTAGGTGGTACTCATCTATTAAATTTGATTTTATTAGTTGATTTACTATATTGGCTCCACCGCATATCCAAATGCTCTTTCCATCTTCATTTTTTAATTTGTTTATAAATTCAACAATATCGCTTGAGACAAACTCAGCATTTTTATTATCTTCTACAGTTTTATGCGTGAAAACATAGCTATTCATACCCTGATATGGCCAATTATTTGGTGATAATTCATTTACCACTTGCTCGTATGTTGTCATTCCCATGACAATAGTGTCTATATCCTTAATAAAATCGCTATAACCATTATCACTATTTGGATTATCGCTATGACCTTCAAGCCATGAAACACCCCCATTATTATCAGCAATATATCCATATAGGCTCATTGCAATATATAAAATTACCTTTCTATCCATTAGTGACCCTCCTGTTAATTATTCCTATTTT
>DCPV01000065.1 GCA_002323775.1 Firmicutes bacterium UBA1535
AACGGTAGTTTTGCTTATATTCAATAAGGAAGTAGCCTCTCTGATTGAAGGCAATTTATAAGAGGCTTTAAATTTATTGCTTATTATTTCACCCTTAATATAATCATAAAGCTGTATATATAAAGGCTTATTGTTATTCTTATCCATAGATATTGAAAAATGTATTTTATTATTCATGCTTACTTTCCTTTTTTATAATAAATTAAACTTTTGCTATAATTATAAATAGTATTGTTTCACAAGCCATCGGAAGATATCCAAACTCAAGAAATCTTGAATTATAGATATTATATCACAATTTCGTTATTTCTTTAAACATTTTATTGACATTAACAATTAAAATGTTACAATTATTTCAGAATTACAAAAATTTACGGTTTAGAAAGGACAACGACAAGATGCTAAATTTAAAAAATGACAGCAAGATTATTCGTTACATAAAATTAATGATAGGACTATTTACTTGTTCAGTCGGACAGAATTTATTTTTATACTGTGACCTTGGCATGAATCCTTGGAATGTTTTTCATCAAGGATTATCCTTGCATTTACCAATGACTTTAGGACAGGCTTCACAGATAGTTGGGCTGATAATTATTTTATTTTGTATGTTTTTTAAGATATTCCCTGGAGTAGCTACAATATTAAATATGTATTTTGTAGGATTTTTTACGGATATCTTAATAAAGTCAAATGTTATGTCAACTCCGGGTACTCTTGTTGGGAAGCTAATAATGTGTATTAGCGGGGTTGTAGTACTATCTACAGGTATGTTCTTATATATGTCACAGGAGCTGGGTGCAGGTCCTCGAGATGGACTTATGCTCGCACTAACACAAAGAACAAGATTTAAGGTTGGCTTTATAAGAAATATAATGGAAATAACAGTTCTCATTATCGGTATTATAATGGGAGGCAAATTCGGCGTTGCGACTATAATATCAAGTCTATTGGCAGGTCCTGTGCTACAGACAGTGTTTAAAATATTTAAAAGAAATCCAAAGGAATTAAAGCAGGAAAATTTAATGGATATTTACAGAAGAATAAAGCTAAGCTCAAACTAAATTATTATTTACATATTATACACAAAGCTTTCATATAATTTATTATGCTATAGTCTGTGCTATCAAAGTCTTATAGCGAGACTAGCTTATAGTATGTGGGGGTGTAAGTATGGAAGAAAAAGTTATTCAAACCTTAACTCTTGAAAATCGAGAAAGATTAGGAATAACAGGTGTTGAAAAGGTTGAGAATTTCAATGATGAAAATGTTGTGTTAGCAACTAATAAAGGTAAGCTAAATATAAAAGGGAAAAATATATCAATAAGCAAATTAAATGTTGAAGAAGGCAAAATTTTTGTCAATGGTAAAATAGATTCTTTATTATACTCTGAAAATAGTTCAGAAAAAGAAAAAGTAGGATTTATAAAGAAAATTTTCAGATGATGAAAGGATGATGGGGATGAATTCTGCGCCTTATTCACAAGAAATTGTATTTTTAGCAGCATTAATTGGAGGATTTTTCCTTGGAATATTGTGGGATTTCTATAGATTATTAAGACATTATATACCATTAAGCAAGCTAGGTACTGCTCTAGGAGATATAGTATATTGGATAATTAGTTTAATTTTAGGACTTAATATCATAATTAAAATTAGCTGGGGAAATATTAGACTATTTATTTTAATTGCTTTTTTACTTGGAGCTTTGCTATATTTTTATATTTTTAGCGGAATTATTTTGGGATTATGTATAAGCTTAATAGATTTTGTTATACAAGCAATAAAAAAAGCATATAATATAATAATTTTTCCTATAAAATTTTTAATAAAAAGCTTGAAAAATTTATTGATTCCGTATAAAATAAAAGTAGACTCTAAAATTAAAAATAGTAAAAGGAAAATAAAATTCTACATAAATAAGCGAAAGCATGAAGCAGAGCTTAAAAAGAAACAAAAATTAAAGAGGAAAAAGCTCAAAAAATTTATGAGGGAGCAGCGAAAAAATGAGCAAAAATTCAAGAAGAATCATAATGCCAATAAAAAATGAAAACAACTACTCTGTAGAGACTAAAGAGCCAAAGCGTAAAAAGAAAAAAAAGTTGAGCATATTAAGTTTGGTTTTTGTTGTATTTTTGTTGTATTTCTTTACGACCACTGCTTCACAAAAGAAGATGATGGGTGATTTAAACGAGCAGATAATGCAAAGAGAAACGGAGAGAGACATTACAAAAAAGAAATCTGACAGCTTAGCAAAGGAAGTAGAAAGCATAGATGATAAGGATGTATTGCTCAAAGTAGTAGAAAGAATAGCTCGTAATGAATACAAGATGGTTAAACCTAATGAGACTATTTATATAGATAAAAACAAGACACAAAACAAGTTCATAATGGGAATAGGGTCTAATGATGATAAAATAAACTTCAATGATAAAGATGAAGACAAAAATGAGGATTAATATAAAAAATTATAACAAAACATTAATATAAATATTAAGCCAAAGCGTTAATATTTGCAAATTTCGACACTCAAAAAAAATATTTTTTATTAAAAATAAAATTTTGACAGTATTTTACATTTGTAAACAGTATTATCTAACTTATATATAAAATTAATATATTGACATAGTCAATATTATGGAGGCGTATATATGTTAGAAAATACTAAAGATATGAAAACTACTAAAACATCAAGAAAGCAATATAGGACAAGCGTAAATTTAAAAAGGCTTATAAAAGAATTGATGAATACAGACATCAAGGAGCTTATCATTTGCTTTATGGGCATATTTATTTCTCGCAGCAGCATAATTGGAGAGCTATTTCCTTGCTCCATAGCGTTTTTATGCTCATATTATCATACAAGCCTATATTATCGTACAAATCAATTTTCCCGCATAAAGAAACCATCCCTTTTAATTTTATTTTTGACTATATTTTCAATAGCAACTGTCAAATTTGAGATAAAATATATGTTGATTTGTATATTTATACATATTTATTACACGAGTTTAAGAAAAAAGAAAAGAACTGTATTATTGTTTGACATTTTTGCTTTTGCAATGATTTTATTTACTATAAACATTATCACAATGACGAGTGAAGGCTTTGTTTGGAGCTTTTTATTAATCAATATTTTTGAAGTATTATTTATAATAAGCTCAACTTTTTTAATAAAAGAGCTTATAGTTGCAATAAGAAGGAAAAGATTTAACGCTGAATCAATCGCTTGTCTTCTTGCAGTAATTTTTATTGCCGTGCTTGGATTTAAAGAAGTACAAGCTATGGGCTTTAATGTACTGCTGTATATTGTGTTTTTCTTAATGGTACTCATATTATCAATAGGTGTCGCAAAAGAAGTTTATATTATGACTAAACGAAATCTTGCATCCAAACGAAAATCTAAATCCGACAATACTTATACGATAGAGCTGAAAGAATGCTCCGAAGATGCAAATAATGATACTGTTGCAAGCATGGCTAATCCTGATACTAAACCAAGTCAAGCGGTGAGTCAAAAAATTTCAGCGAGGGCATACTATTCAAGACTTGCAAAGGAAAACAGTGAAATTTCAGGGGATAATTATTACTATAGAGCTTCTGATAATAAGTTTTTTGCAATCCTATGCGACGGTATGGGAACGGGACAAAGAGCGTTTAATGAAAGCAAGAATGCAATAGACCTTATAATTAAGCTTCTTGATGCAAATTTTAATGAAGAACAAATAGTTAATACATTAAATTCACTACTTTTATTGAATCTAAAGGACGATAGATATGTAGCCTTGGACTTTAGTGTCATAGATTTTGACACTCATGAGCTTAGATTTTATAAAGCAGGAGCTGCCCAATCTTATTTAGTAAGCGATGATGAAATTAAAAGACTTCAGGCAAGCAGTCTTCCTGTTGGGATACTTGAATCCTTTGACTGCTATCACAATAGAGTGGACATCAAGGAAGATGATTTAATTATAATGATTACAGATGGGATAGCAGACTCTATTGCTGAAGATGCTCAAAAATCACTCGACAAATATCTTGAAATAATTAAAAATAAAGACCCTCAAAGCGTTGCAGATGCTATTTTGAATTATGCTCTGAGAGGCTGTGACAAGGCTATAGATGATATGACTGTCTTAGTTATAAAAATAGTATAGCTAAAAAATTTTATTATAGCATATGGAAAATTAAGGTATTTACATTATGATATCAAAAATTAAAGAAATTATTACTAAAGAAAATTTAATAAAAGAAAATGATAATATTATAATTGCACTATCAGGCGGACCTGATTCTGTATTTTTATTTCATGTTTTGAGAATATTAAAGGATAGTTTAAGTTTTACACTATATGCTAGTCATATAAATCATATGTATAGAGGTATAGATGCTGACAATGATGAAAAATTCGTTGTAGACCTATGCAATCAATATGGAATTAAGCTGTTTATAAAAAGAAAAAACGCATCAGAGTATGCTCGTGAATTGAAATTGACAGAAGAAGAAGCAGGGAGAAAGCTTAGATATGATTTTTTTAATGAGAATTTAAAAGAAATTGGTCATGGTAAAATTGCACTTGCTCATAATTTAAACGATCAAAGCGAAACAGTTCTGCAAAGAATTATAAGAGGAACTGGCATAGATGGCTTAGCGGCTATGTCTTATCAAAATCAAAATATAATAAGACCTATATTAAATATTGAAAAAAAAGATATTTTAAATTATTTAAAGCAAAACGGCTATGATTATTGTAAGGATTACACAAATGAGCTTCCTATATATGGACGAAATAAAATTCGTTTAAATTTAATACCATATCTTGAGGAAAATTACAATCCAAACATACAGGACATTCTATTTAGAATGTCTCAAATTATGCAAAAAGATAGTCTTATAATTGAAAAGCATATCAATAGTTTATATGATAAGGTTATAAAAGAAAAATCAGAGGATAAGCTAGTTTTTGATGCTGTCTTATTAAGCACCTTAGATTCTAATGAAATAGGAAGAATTATAAGAAAAGCTGTTAAGGAAATAAAGGGAAGCACAAAAAACCTCGAAAACAAACATATTGACTATGCTAATGTCTTTATAAAAAATAATAAAACAGGCAAAAGCATAGATTTAACAGACGATATAAAAATTAGTATTAGCTATAATAATATAATTTTGACAAAATATGTTGAAAAAAATTACGATTTTGAATATAATATAAATGTTGAGGATTTTACAAATATTTCTGAAACAGGAATTAAAATATTTATAAAAGAAATTGGGAAAAGTATTGTTTTAGGCATATTTAATATAGAAAATACACATAATCTTAAATCATATGAATTTTATGTTGATTATGATAAAATAAAGGGTATAATTAAAA
This sequence comes from Firmicutes bacterium UBA1535, assembly GCA_002323775.1. Taxonomy (GTDB): domain Bacteria; phylum Bacillota; class Clostridia; order Tissierellales; family Sedimentibacteraceae; genus UBA1535. The sequence goes on from DCPV01000065.1 coordinate 5,378, forward strand.
TAAGAAACAGGAAAAAATCAGATTTTATGATTCCTCTTGGAATGAGTGGCAGGAAAAAGCTAAAAGATATATTTATTGACAGCAAAATTCCATTGGAGGATAGAGATAAGCAAATTGTTTTAGCGGATGATGAAAAAATAATTTGGTTAGAAAATTATAGAATTAGTAATGAATGTAAAACTGATTATAATACAAAAAAAATATTGACAATGCGTGTGGAGGATTAGGATGAAAGATTGTATTAAGAGTATACTTATTGATGAGGAAGCATTACAATTAAAGATAAAAGAATTAGGAGAACAGATAACTAAGGATTATCAAGGAAAAGACCTTTTTGTTATATGTATCCTAAAGGGTGCTGTAATGTTTGTCAGCGATTTGATAAAAAGAATTGATTTGCCTTTAGAAATTGATTTTATGGCAATTTCAAGCTATGGAAATTCTACAAAGTCTTCGGGTATAGTTAGAATTATAAAAGATTTGAATGAAGAAATAAAAGGAAAGCATATTTTGATAGTTGAAGATATCATTGATTCAGGATTGACCTTGTCGTACTTGATTGACAATCTAAAATCAAGAGAGCCGGCGTCAGTCGCTATCTGTACCTTGTTAGATAAGCCTGACAACAGAAAGACTGATATCGATATAGTCTACACTGGATTTGTTGTGCCGGATGAGTTCGTAGTTGGATATGGACTTGATTATGCAGAAAAGTATAGAAATTTACCTTTTATTGCAGTTTTAAAAGAAGAAGTTTATACTAAATAATTTAACGGGAGGAAAAGATTACATTGAAAGGTTTTGCAAGAAGTATAGCTATATATGCACTGTTGTTTGCATTTATAATATTAGTTGTTAATATGTTAATGAAGCCAAGCGCTAAGATGCAGACATTGACATATTCGGAGCTTGTTACACAGCTCGATAAGAATAATGTAAAAACAATAAAATTTGTTGAAAATAATGTTACTGGAACATTAAAGGACGACACAAAATTTAAGGCGTATATACCTACAGTAATATTTTTAACATCAGATTTTTATAATAAATATATTTCAGAGAAGGTTGAAAATGGTACAATAAAATCAGTAGAGGGAGAACCGGTTCCGGAAACATCTATATTTGTTCAATTGATACCTACTATTGGATTATTAGTGATAATGGGAGTGTTTTGGTTCATATTTATGAATCAAATGCAAAATGGCGGTTCTGGAAAGGCGATGTCCTTCGGAAAAAGCCGTGCTAAGCTAAACAGAGAAGATGACCCGGAAAAGGTCGTAAAATTTACAGATGTTGCAGGTTTAGATGAAGAAAAAGAAGAATTGGTAGAGATAGTTGAATTCTTAAGAAATCCATCTAAATATACAAAGCTCGGAGCAAGAATTCCAAAGGGAGTTTTGATGGTTGGACCTCCGGGTACAGGTAAAACATATTTATCAAAGGCTGTTGCCGGAGAAGCAGGAGTTCCATTCTTTAGCATAAGCGGATCTGACTTCGTTGAGATGTTTGTAGGAGTTGGAGCATCAAGAGTTAGAGACTTGTTCGACCAAGCTAAAAGAAATTCTCCATGTATAGTGTTTATTGATGAAATAGATGCTGTAGGAAGAAGAAGGGGAGCAGGACTTGGCGGAGGAAATGACGAGAGAGAACAAACGCTAAACCAATTGTTGGTTGAAATGGATGGATTTGGAGTAAATGAGGGAATTATAATAATTGCCGCTACAAACAGACCGGACGTTCTTGACCCGGCACTTCTTAGACCGGGAAGATTTGACAGACAGGTCAGAGTTGGAGTTCCTGATTTAAAGGCGAGAGTAGAAATACTGAAAGTTCACTCAAGAAAGAAGCCGTTGGAAGAAGATGTAGATTTAGAGATTATCGCAAGGAGAATTCCGGGATTTACTCCTGCTGATATAGAAAATTTAATGAATGAAGCAGCACTTTTGTCTGCTAAAAAGGATTCAAAAACAATACCTATGAATGCTATCGAGGAATCTATAACTAAGGTTATAGCAGGACCTGAAAAGAGAAGTAAAGTTATAAGCGATAAGGAGAAAAAAATCACTGCTTATCATGAGGCTGGTCATGCGGTAGTTGCAAGACTATCATCAAACTTAGACCCTGTTCATCTTGTGACTATTATACCAAGAGGCAGAGCAGGCGGATTTACTTGGTATCTTCCGGAAGAAGACAGAAGCTATGCTTCTAAAGGTGAAATGCTTGAAGGCATAGTCAGACTTTTAGGCGGGAGAGTTGCAGAAAGCTTGATTTTAGATGATATCTCAACAGGAGCATCAAATGATATTCAAAGAGCTACTTCAATTGCAAGAGATATGGTAACAGTATACGGTATGAGCGATGAGCTTGGAACAGTAAACTATGCCTCTGGTGAAGACGAAGTGTTTATAGGCAGAGATTTTAATAAGGTTAAAAACTACAGTGAGGAAATTGCTGCAAAAATTGACAAAGAAGTTAAAGATATAATCGACAAGTCATATAAAAAAGCAAAATCTATATTAAGCGAAAATTTAGAGAAATTGCACGCTGTAGCACAATCATTGTTAGAAAAGGAAACTATAACAGGCAAAGAGTTTGAAGAAATTATGCGAGGCAACGAAGCTTAAGCATATGTAGATTTAAAAGACAAGGTTAAATCCTTGTCTTTTTTGAGTTAATCATACAGTGTTAAAAAGCTGCTAATACTTAAATACTCAATTTTAACAAAAAAATAGCACCTATATTTAAAATTCTAACCCCAAATTTATGTGCTTTACGTTACAATTAATAACGTAAGGTGCATACTTGAATTTGTATGAAGTTGTATAAATAAAGATGAGAGATCGGGTGATATTTTGGAATGGTTAATTATAATCGTATTTATAGCGTTCCTTCTAGGTATAGGTAAGTTTAGCTTATGGCTATTTAAGGATTTTTTCGATACATTAGATGCACAGAAAATTGGTGATAAATCAGCTCGTGTGCTTCTATTTGGATTTACGGAACTTGCCCTTGAGCTTGCAAGGCTGTTTGAAAGTCACAACATAGATTATCTTCAAATAGAAAACGAAACTCAGCTTGGCATAGATGCCATCTTTACCCATCTGGTGGCATTATCTGATTCTGATTTAGATAACTTAACAATAAGTCGTATCGGAGAACGTATGATAAATATTCGTTTACAATTTATCATGTGCAACGAATTTAGAAACGACGGGATATTTAAGAATAACGGTATGCCTTATTTTCATAAAAAGGAACGCAGTGCCGATGAAATATTAAGGCAAATGTTCCCTTTAATAAAGGAGTGAATATATGATTAAAAAGATAAATATAAAATTTTCGTATACGCAGACCATCGCTTTTGGATTTGTTGTGCTTATTCTTGTAGGTGCTTTGATTTTATGTCTTCCAATCTCATCTCGCAGCGGCGAATGGACTTCGCTGCCGGACACACTATTTACCGCTACCAGTGCTACTTGTGTGACTGGGCTTGTTTTGTATGATACTTATATGCAATGGTCAATAGTTGGACAGCTTGTCATATTATTTCTGATTCAGATGGGCGGAATAGGTTTTATGACTGTGATTACTATGTTCTCAATATTTATGAAACGTAGGATTGGACTGCACGAACGTCAGCTTCTTGTGCAATCGGCTGGAACACTGCGATTGTCGGGAGTCGTTCGCCTAATCAAGCGTATCGTAATAGGATCTGTTTTTTTTGAGCTTTCAGGAGCGGCTTTGCTTGCCACTCGATTTTGTCCGCAAATGGGGTTTTGGAGAGGAATTTATAACGCAATCTTTCATTCAGTATCAGCATTTTGTAACGCCGGCTTTGATATTATGGGAAAATATGGTCAGTTTTCGTCCTTAACAAGTTATGCAGGAGACCCTGTTGTCAGCCTGACAATCTCTATGCTGATTGTAATTGGCGGTATTGGATTTATTGTATGGGATGACATTGCCAAACATAAACTGAGATTTCGTGAATACACATTGCATTCCAAAATCGTTCTGACAGTCACAGCGATATTGATTGGAGCGGGATGGCTGCTATTTTATATCTTTGAAGCAAGAGGAGTTTTATCGGGGTTGAGTGGTGCAGATAAGGTGATTGCCGCACTGTTTCAATCAATCACACCTAGGACAGCAGGCTTTAATATAGTTGACATGGAGGGTCTGTCCGAATCAGGAAGTTTTTTAACTATTATCTTGATGTTTATCGGTGGTAGCTCTGGCTCAACTGCTGGAGGCATAAAAACGACGACATTAGCAGTATTATTTTTAAATGTCTTTGCATCTTCTCGTAAGATACGCCATGTCAAGGTTTATAAACGCAGTATTGAAGATAAGCTTATACGAGAAGCCGGGGCATTCTTTACTGTTTATCTTGCTACAGTGACGGCTGCAACCATGTTATTGTGTGCTTTAGAGCCATTTTCACTAAAACAAATTCTGTTTGAAGTGGTTTCGGCAATCGGAACGGTAGGACTTACAGTAGGTATCACACCATATATCGGAACTGTGTCAAAGGTCGTCATTATACTATTGATGTTTGTAGGAAGGGTTGGCTGGCTTACGCTGGTATTTGCACTTGCCGGAAAACACTTTGACCCGCCATTAGAAAGAGTACCTGAGAAAATATTAATAGGATAGAATTGGAGGAATTAATCTATGAAACAAAAACAAAAGGTAAAATCAATTTTAGTAATTGGAATGGGGCGTTTCGGAAAGCATCTTGCTGTGAAGCTTTTTGAGCTAGGTAATGCTGTAATGGTCGTCGATAAGGATGATAAAATTATTCAGAGTGTTTCGTCTATCATCGAGGATGTTATTGTCGGTGATTGCACCGATGAAAATGTAGTCAGCGCACTTGGCATTGGCAATTTTGACATGTGCTTTGTTACAATAGGAAAAAACTTTGAATCGTCGTTGGTTGTCACATCTTTGTTGAAAAAGTTTGGAGCTAAGTATATAGTTACAAAAGCAGGCAGAGATATTCAAACTGATATTCTTAAAAAAATTGGAGCAGACGAGGTCGTATATCCAGAACGTGAGCTAGCCGAAAAGCTTGCTGTCAAATATAATGCGAGCAGTATACTTGACTATATCGAGCTGTCCTCAGAACACGCAATTTACGAAATATATATTCCTGAGGATTGGGTGGGAAAAACTATAGGAGAGATTAATGTGAGGAGAAAATACCGCATTAATATAATTGCAGTTAAAAATGAAGCATCAGTACAGCCAATGCCAAGTGCTGATTATGAATTTCACGAGGGAGAACAAATTGTTATAAGCGGAAAACCGGCAGATATAAAACGCTTGACATCACAAGGATAGTCGGATTTTTAAGTAATACGACTATCCGTAAATCTATAACCAATTCCAATTTCTGTAAATATAAATTTAGGATGAGATGTGTCTGCTTCAATTTTTCTGCGTAAAGACGTCATACACACTCGGATGCTTTTGGTATCGCCAGTTTCGGAATACCCCCATACTTCCTTAGTTATTTGATGGTGTGTAATGACCTTGCCGTAATTTACCGCTAAAAACGTAAGAAGTTTGTATTCCAAAGGCGTCAAATGAACTTCGTCATCTCCGAGGAACACACGATGTCTTTGTAAATCAATCGTTAGGTCATCGAAACGATAAATATCTACAGGCTCGGTGGCATTTTCATGAACAATAAATCGTTCCATGACACGAACACGGGCAAGAAGCTCTCCCATGTTGAACGGCTTTGTTACGTAGTCATTCGCTCCCATGTCAAGGGCAGAAATTTTATCTTCTTCTTGTTCCCTTGCCGATACTACGAGAATAGGAATTCTTGAAACCTTGCGGATTTCCTCAATTACAGTTACGCCGTCCATATCAGGAAGTCCGAGGTCAAGCATAATAATATCAGGATTTTCTGTGCAGAAAAGAAGGATACCATCCTGCCCAGTCGTGGCAGTAGATAGACGGTATCCTTTTGCTTTTAATGCCAGCGACACAAAGTTTATGATTTTTGAATCATCTTCAATGATAAGAATGTGATTATTTGACATATTTATTCCTCCTTGTACGGTAGTTTGACTGTAAAACTCGCCCCGCCGTCCTTGTTATTTTCTGCAGTGATTTTGCCGCCGTGGGCTGAAACGATAGCCTTGCATATGGAAAGTCCGAGTCCGACTCCACGCCCTTTATCCGCTGAATGTCCCGGTAAGGTAACAAAGCTGTCAAATAGAGTATCACGTATGCTCTCGTCAATACCCTTGCCATTGTCTGATACCTCAAAAATGATTTGATCTTTGTCAGTCCGAACGTATAGTACAACGTCAACATTTTTGTCTGTATGTTTATATGCGTTGTCAAGTAAATTGAAAAGAACTTGAACGAACAGCTTGCCATCCACTTCGACAAGAATAATTTCATCAGGGATTTTAACTTTAAGCCGATTTTGATTTGTTAGGAAAGGAACACGTGAAATGACCTGTGTTATTAAATCGTCAACAGCTTCAAAATCCTTTTTAAGCGATAACTTGCCTTCGGTAATACGTGTCATGTCAAGAATATTCTGTACAGTACTGATAAGTCTTGCTGATTCTTCGTTGATGTCACGTGCAAGCCCTTTGACAGCATTTTCATCAAGCGATGGAAAATTTTCAATGATTATACTGCTTGCTCCCATAATTCCGGTAAGAGGCGTACGTATATCGTGCGAAACGCTACGAAGCAATGTACTTTTAAGACGCTCGCTTTCTATGGCAAGTGCAATTTTATTGCGTTCCTCATACATAATTTGTGCATTTTTCTCACTTTGACGTGCAAGAGCAGCTTGACGGCGTGAGCGGGCTGATAAATAACCGCCGACCAATGCTGTGATCAGAAAGAAAACCAGCAAAAGAATATCCTCTCGGCTGTAAATTCTAAACGTAAATTTAGGCTCAGTAAAAAAATAGTTGCATAAAAACACGCTTATAATAGAGGTTAAAAAACCATAAACATATCCGGGGGTTATGATTGTGGAAAGCAAAACACCGATTAAAAAAATCATAAGTAAATTTTCTTTACCTATGCCTGTGTTATCTAATATAAGAGAAACGCTTGTTGCAACTGTGCAAATCGCCAACACAATACCTAAACTGAACAAAACAGTATGGTATGTTATTTTTTCCTCATCTGTATCTAAAAAAATATGCCGTAAATTAAATTTTCTCATTAGCTATTAGCCTCCATGTTCAATAATTCTCCCACAGTATAGTAATAAATCGCATAACTTGTCTATTATCATATAATCAATCCTTATAGCTTTATTGTTAAACAAATTTGAAATAGTATTCTTTAACAAGCCTGTTTTTTCGTGAACATCTTTAATGAAAATCAGTGTTTCTCCATCAAGGTTGAAAGGGTGCGATGAATAGCCATGTACATCACCTAATAATTATTATTATAATTATTATACCACATATATTTAATTTTGGGAATATTACAATAAGTGTAGATTTAAAACAACTAATAATGCAATTTTTACCTTGTCTTTTTATTAAAAATTCTTGTAATTTATTAAAGATAATGGTAAAATGTCATTTAAAGGCATATTGAGTAAATTTTTAAAATTTTAAATAAGAAATTGTAAGAAATTTAAACAAAATAGAAAGGAACGTGTATTACTATGGAAGAATTAAGAACCGATATATTATTAGAATCTGGTACTAATGAAATGGGAATTATGGAATTTACTATTGCAGGGCATAATTTTGGAATAAACGTTGCAAAAGTTAAGGAAATAATAACTTATTGTCCTGTTACTCCAATGCAAATGTCTCATCCTGCGATAGAGGGCGTTTTTAAACCAAGAGATGAGCTGATGACTGTTATAAATCTTCCAAAATATTTAGGTTTACCAGAATCTGAAAATATTGAGAAAGATATAATTATTATCGCTGATTTTAATATGATGAGAGTAGCGTTTCACGTTAACACAGTTATTGGTATAATAAAAATTTCTTGGGAATCAATTTCAAAGCCTGATAAAACTATATATGGTGGAACAGAAGGAGTTGCTACAGGAATAGCTGAATACGACAAAAGACTTGTTACAATTCTTGACTTTGAAAAGATAATTTCAGATATTAGTCCTGAAAGCGGAATTAAGCTTAGTGACTTAGATTACTTAGGAGAAAGAAATAACCGCTCTGAATATCCTATATTAATAGCTGAGGATTCAATGCTTTTATCAAGACTTATAACAGAATCACTTAAAAAAGCCGGTTATACTAATATAACAAAGACAAGTAACGGTAAAGAGGCATGGGATTACTTAAATGAATTAAAATCTCATAATGAGGTAGAATCAAATGTATCCTGTCTTATAACTGATATTGAGATGCCTCAAATGGATGGACATAGACTGGTAAAGCTTATAAGAGACGATCAAAAGCTTAGAACAATACCTATAGTTATCTTCTCATCTTTGATTAATGATGAAATGAAAATAAAAGGCAGACAGCTTGGTGCAGATGAACAGATATCAAAACCAGAGATTGTAAATTTAGTTTCAGTGATAGATAGATTAGTAGGACATAAACATTTTGGATAATAATAAAATAGCACATAAATAATATTAATTAATTTATGTGCTATTTTTTATTTTAATTTATTATCTATCTTGCAGTACTTTTTTGTAAATTAAATTTTTCAACTTCATGGCGTAGGGTAACTGCCTGTGCTGACATTTCTTCGCTTGTTGCTGAGTTTTCCTCTGCATTTGCAGCGTTTGTCTGTACAATAGCAGATATTTGAGAAATTCCTTCTTTGATTTGTTCAATTGATATTGATTGATCAGAAGAAGCTCTTTCAATTTGTTCAAAGCTATCAACTACACTTGAAGTACTAATTCCAACTCTATGAAGAATTTGTGCTGTTTGCTCTGTGATTTCTGTACCTCTTGTAACTGCTTGAATTGAAGCGTTTATAAGCTCAACTGTTTTCTTAGCTGCATCTCCGGATTTTTCAGCAAGAGCTCTAACCTCATCTGCAACTACAGCAAATCCCTTTCCGGCATTTCCGGCACGAGCAGCCTCAATTGCTGCATTTAATGCAAGGATATTTGTTTGGAATGCAATATCTTCAATAGCCTTTGTTATGTTAGCAATTTGATTTGAAGATTGTTTAATGTCTTCCATAGCATTAGTAAGTTGGTTCATATGATTGTTTCCTTCTTCTACGTCAGCTCCGGTTTGTTGAACATGTAAAGCTGAAGCGTTTACGATTGAGGAATTTTCTGCAATTTGTTCTGCAATTTTTTCAATAGAAGCACTTAGTTCTTCAATAGAAGCCGCCTGCTCCGTTGAGCCGGCTGCAAGAGCCTGTGCTCCGCTTGATACTTGTGCAGATCCTGTAGATACTTGGTCAGCTGCTATACTAATTTGTCTTATAGTTTCACTAATACTTGATAGCATTTTGTACATAGATTGAGATAATGGGGCAAAACCACCAACATAGAGTTCAGGAGCGTTACTGTTAACTGTAAAATCTCCATTGGACATACCATTTAAGCCATAGGTAAGATCTTCAACAATCGACGTAAAGTTATTTGACATATTTTTGAATGCTTGTGCTAAAATTCCTGTTTCATCTTTTGAATTTGACTCAATATTGATGTTAAAGTCTCCATTAGTTAATTGAGTCGCTACACCCACTATTTGATTAATTGGTTTTGAGATACTGCTAGATATCCACAGTCCAATTAATATTGCTAAAATTATACCAACTATTAATATGCAAATCAATAATAAGCCAGTATTATTAATTAGATTTCTATTGATGCTTAGCTGTTGAACAGCATAATTTTTATTAAAATTAAATAGTTCCGTAATCCATTTACTCACTTCTGTCGCATTTTCATACATTTTTCCACCGGTTGATAATATAGTGATTGCTTCTTTTTGGCGGTTATTGTCAAGAGCAGCGGGACTACTTATGTAATTTTGAACTTTTTCATAAAATGAATCGTATTCAATTGTTAACTGGTCAATCATCTTTATTGAAGCTACTTCCATTCCTCTATATGCGTCTAGCATAACATTATATTTTCTTATGTTTTCTTGTATAACGTCATGCTGGCTTTTTATACCAGCAATAGCGGCTTCTTTATCTGCTCTTGTATCAACAAGTGCCACTCTATAAAGATTTTTTCTCATTGCTTCGAAATTAGATGACATTTCGTTTACACATTCAAGTGCTGCTACTGTATCTCTATATACTACAGTATAACTATTACCAACGGTATTAATACCGTTAAATCCCATGATGCCAACTATACTAGCAATCACGGCTACAACAAGGAAACCAAGGGTGATTTTAAAACTAATTTTCAAATCTCTTAACCATTTTTTCATAAATTATTCCTCCGATATAATATTCACTGTTGCAAACAAAGACTAATGTTGTTTGCTATTTTGATAAAAATTTTTACTGTCCTATTTAATGTCATCATACTAAATAATCTAGCTTGCAATTAAATATATAATAAAATTATTTTACAAAAAAATATTGCTGAATTCTTAACATAGTATAAATAAGCCAATAAATTTTGAGTATCCCATATTTTGAATAGCAATAAAATGTAAAATTTTACATTATAAGTTTTTTATTGTATATATAGATATAGAAATAAAATTCGTTGCATAATAGAAATATTTTGCAAAATATTCTAAGGTATATTGAGTGTACAACTATTTTAGTTTCTTTTAGTATTTACAACATAATTAAGATCATATTATAAAAATTTTATTTACTAGGTACCCATAATATATATACCAATATATATATTATATATATACATAACAAATATGGCAAGAATTTTTTGTAAAATTTTTAACAAAATTGACGATATGTGTAATACAAAAAAGACAAAATAAGCATCCCTTTTCTATGTACCTCTGTGGAAATGCCTATCTGTCTTTAGTGTATGAGTAAATCACTATATCTTACAATTTTTATTTTGCGGTACTTTTTTCTAGCTTAAATTTTTCAACCTCTTGGCGTAGAGTAACTGCCTGTGCTGACATTTCTTCGCTTGTTGCTGAATTTTCCTCTGCATTTGCAGCATTTGTCTGTACAACAGCAGAAATCTGAGAAATTCCTTCTTTGATATTCTCTATTGCTATTGACTGTTCAGAAGAAGATTTTTCAATTTGTTCAAAGCTATCAACTACACTTGAAGCACTAATGCCAACTCTATGCAGAATTTGTGCTGTTTGTGCTGTGATTTCTGTACCTTTTGCTACTGCCTGAATTGAAGCATCAATAAGCTCAACTGTTTTCTTAGCTGCATCTCCGGATTTTTCAGCAAGAGCTCTAACTTCATCTGCAACTACAGCAAAGCCCTTTCCGGCATTTCCGGCACGAGCAGCCTCAATCGCTGCATTTAATGCAAGTATATTTGTTTGGAATGCAATA
>DCPV01000273.1 GCA_002323775.1 Firmicutes bacterium UBA1535
AGGCTCATCAAAAACATAATATTTTCTTAAAAAATTATTCTTTAATTGATTTAATAACGAAACCATATCGGTATTGTCGGATAAATTAACGTATAAATCATGAAACTGTAATTGAAGTTCGTGATATTCTTCTTTTAAGCCTTGATTTATTGCGCTGTCCATAGATTCTACCAAGAATTGCATTTTTTTAATTATATCATCATTCATTAAATCCACTGCGTTATAAGCAAGCTTTCCGTCTAACAATCCTATAATTTCATATAGATTTTGAGCCTTTTTAATATCTAAAACCTTAACTTTAAAACCTTTTCGTGGAGTTTTTTCTAACAATCCTTCAGAAGCCAGTTGAATTAGAGCTTCTCTAATAGGTGTTCTGCTTATATTTAAAGCATCAGAAATTTGTTTTTCGCTAAGTTTATCGGTAGGCTTCAAAGATCCGTCATTAATTTTTTCGGAAATATATTTATAGACATGATCTTTAAGTGACATATAGTCCGACATAATATCCTCCATTATCCATCTAAATAAATTATACTAATTTTTATCTTTAATCAATATAAAATCCTTTTACATATTTTAAAATTTTATCAATATCTATCTAAATACATTATATATAATATATTTGAATGATTATCACAAACAATATAATAGCATTAAAAGTAAAAATATTCAATAAAAAGAAAATAAAATTTTGAATATTATTAGTTATTGTTCAAATAATATATAGTGGTTCTAATATCTGATGAAATGTTACAATCCGTTAATAAAAAGATTACGATTTATTAATGAAAACGATATTGCGTTTTGTGCAAAATGTGTATAAAATATATTGTATACAAAATAATAAAAAACTGGAGGTACAGAAATGTTTAAAAATGTTATTGTTAGAAGACCAGCGAAGTCGCTGATTAATGGTATTACTTCAGCTCCTGAGCTAGGAAAACCGGATTATGAATTGGCTCAAAAGCAGCATGATGATTATATTGAGGCTCTTAAAGCATGCGGAGTTCAAGTAACAGTGCTTGAAGCATTAGAAGATTATCCAGATTCATGTTTTGTTGAGGATACAGCTGTGCTCACTAAAAAATGTGCGATAATATCAAATCCGGGAGCTGATACAAGGAGAGGAGAATCAGCTTTGATGGTAGATACTATCAAGAAGTTTTATAATGATGATCAAATTGAGTACATTAAATCACCCGGAACTATGGAGGGTGGAGACGTAATGATGGTTGGAGACCATTTCTACATTGGTTTATCTGCTCGTACAAATGAAGAAGGTTGCAGACAGTTCAAAGAGGCACTGGCTAAATACGGATACACATGCTCGGTTGTTTCTTTAGATGAGGTTTTACATCTTAAAACCGGCGTAAATTATATTGAAAATAACAATATGCTTGTTTCTGGTGAATTCATTGAAAAACCAGATTTCAAAACATATAATAAAATCATTGTTCCAGTGGAAGAAGCTTATGGAGCAAATTGTATTTGGGTGAACGATACTGTTATAGTTCCTAAGGGATATCCTACAGTTGAAAAAGGCGTTAGAGATGCTGGTTATAAAGTAATCGTTACAGATACATCAGAGTATAGAAAGTTAGATGGAGGACTTAGCTGTCTATCACTTCGTTTCTAACAATTTCTAAAAATTAAATTAGATGAATAATCTTGTAATTATTGAGTTTTAATAAAATACTGGGGAAGTTATGACTTTCATAGTCTTCTCCTAGTATTTTTATAATATTTTTATAGACAAACGTTTTTACGAGTGATAAAATGTTATATCATAAATATTTTAAAATTTGCAATTGCAATATTAAAGTGTTTAATAAGTGTATAAAAACTTATAGTTTATAGGGAGGAAAGTATGGGTACAAACAACAATGAAGTAAAAATTGTAAAAAACGATTTAGGCATTATACGTTTGACAGCATTTGCTATTGGAACTACACTGGCTAGTGGAGTGTTTAGTATTTCAGGAGATATGGCTGCCAATGGAGCAAATACAGCAGCAGTATTGACAGGCTGGGCAATTAGTGGAGTTGGAATGATGGCTCTTATGATGTGTTTCTTTGGATTAAATATCTATAGACCTGATTTAAAAAGTGGTGTATATAGCTACGCTAAAGAAGGATTTGGAGAATATGTTGGTTTTAATTCGGCTTTTGGTTATTGGATAAGTGCGATATTTGCAAACATATCCTTTGCGACTTTGCTATTTGCAGCCTTAGGAAGATTTTTTCCAATATTCGGAGATGGTAATAATTTAATTTCAATAATTGTTGCATCAATATTCATTTGGTTTACTGTTTATCTAGTGCTCCGAGGAGTAAGTCAAGCTGCTACTATAAATCTAATTGTAGTAATAGCAAAGATTTTACCAATTTTAGTCCTTATTTTAGCTATTTTGTTTTTGAGAGCATTTAAACCGGCAATTTTCATGCAAAACTTCTGGGGTGAGCCTGGTGGACCAGCGTTTTTTGATCAAGTTAAGGCAACCGTTATTACGACAGTATGGACTTTCGTAGGTATAGAAGGTGCAGTTGTTATTTCAGGGAGAGCAAAAAAACAAAAGGATGCAGGAACAGCAGGTGTAATCGCATTCCTGACACTTTTAGTTATATATGTTATGATATCAGTGCTTAGTATGGGCGTAATGACAAGAGCAGAACTTGCAGAGCTTGGAAACCCTCCAATGGCAGGAGTTTTAGAGCATGTTATGGGACCTTTTGGAGCAGGATTAGTTAACTTTGCGGTTATTTTATCATTGACAGGTGCAACATTCGCATATACTATGCTAGCAGCTGAGGCTGGTTATGAGCCGGCTGTTCAAGGAGCATTTCCTAAGGCATTGTCAGGTGAAAATAAGAAAAAGGCTCCGAGTGCGTCACTTATAGTTACTAATGTAATTATTCAAATTTTCTTGTTAATAGTTTTCTTCAATAATTCAACTTATCAGATTTTCTATAGCTTATCAGCTAATATGATAATGGTTCCATATTTCTTAAGTGCTATGTATTATCTAAAGATTTTATTTAGGAGAGAAGGAGCAATAGTTGAATTTTCATCCGGAAAATATTTCCTTCAAATGCTCATAGCTATTGGAGGTACTGTTTACGGAATATGGATGCTATATGCAAGCGGTTTAACTAATCTGTTAATTACTACTATTCTTTATTTCCCTGGAACTCTCCTTTATATATGGAGAAACAGAGAAAGAGGAACGAAATCCTTTAAGAATAAGATTGATTTAGTAATTTTCCTTGTAATATTTGTATTATTTGTAGTATCTATAGTTATGATTGCTAATGGTTCAATAAAACCATTCTAAATATCAGATTATGAGGGGTGTTTCCAATGTTTTAGTACAGGAGAGACATCCCTTTATATTTTAAAATTTAATTATTTTATAAAATAATCAAATGGATGCAGAAGAAAGGAGCAAGATTTGATATGAGATACCCTGCTTTAATTGTTGATTTAAAGAAAATAGAGCAAAATACAAGAGCTGTAGTAGCTGAGTGTAAGAAACATGGGATTTCTGTAACAGCAGTATCAAAATGTTATCTAGCTATTCCTGAAATAGTAGAAGCCCAAATACGAGGTGGAGTGGAAATGCTGGCGGATTCGAGAGTGAAAAATATAAAAAAATTAAGCAAATATCCTTTAAAGAAGATGCTTATTAGAATTCCAATGATATCTGAAGCTGATGAGGTTGTTGAGTTTGCAGATTATTCAATGAATTCTGAGTTGAAAACTATAAAAGCTTTGTCAGATGCAGCGTTAAAGCAAGGAAAGACGCATAAAATCATATTTATGATTGATATAGGGGATTTGAGAGAGGGCTGTCTGCCCGAAAATGCAATGACGATTTTATCAGAAGTAGTTAAGCTGAAAGGGATTTTATTAGATGGCATAGCAGCGAATTTTGGGTGCTTTGGCGGAGTAATGCCCGATTACGATAATCTTAATATATTAGTAAAGCTTGCGAATGACGTCAAAGAGAAATTTGGAATTAACGTGAGCCTTATAAGCGGAGGAAATTCTTTTACATACACAGCCATGGTAAGAGGAGAATGTCCGAAAGAAATCAACCATTTCAGATTTGGAGATATACTGCTCACCGGATATGATGCTAGGCTTGAAGAAGTTGTGCCGGGGGCAGAGCGTGATGCTGTAACACTGCTGGCTGAGCTTATAGAAATATATGATAAACCATCAAAACCAATTGGAAACATAGAAAAAGACGCTTTTGGAGTAATACCGCATTTTGAGGATAGAGGTATAAGAAAAAGAGCAATATTTGCTGTTGGTAGGCAGGACGTGCGTTTTGAGGAGGTTGTAGCTCTGAAAAAAGGAATGGAGATACTCGGAGCTAGCAGTGACCATATGATAGTTGATGTAACCGACTGTGAAGAAGAATTTAACGTTGGAGATATAGTATCTTTTAGACTGACATATGGGGCAATGCTGATGGCATTTAATTCTGACTATGTCGATAAAGTATTTGTCAAATAAAATTATAATTAAAAATAATTCATAAAACTATTGCATTATAATTAATATAGTGTTAATATAATGGTGTTGAAATTTTTATGACAAAAAAGAGTAAAATAACTCTTTTTATACTTAAAAATTTAACGCAAATAAAATACAAAATATTTATTTTGCTAGGGGAGCTTTATGGCTGAGATTTCACCCTCATAACTTGATTCGGTTAGTACCGACGAAAGGAAGCGAGTGAGTTCTCTTTATGCAAATATAAGGAGGCTTTTTTTTATGGAAGAAATTTTACAAAATTTTTTTGACTCATTAGTTGGG
>DCPV01000294.1:0-1278 GCA_002323775.1 Firmicutes bacterium UBA1535
CGCTCTTCCGATCTGAATGCAGCAAGAACTAAATCACAGGATATGGCTACTAACAATTATTTTAGTCATACATCTCCAACTTATGGTAGTGCCGGAAATATGTTAAGTAAATTTGGCATTAAGTACACAGCATGGGGTGAAAATATTGCATCTGGACAAAAAACTCCACAAGAGGTAGTTACAGCATGGATGAACTCACAAGGTCACAGAGAAAATATTTTGTCATCTACATTTACAAAAATAGGTGTAGGATATGCAACAAACTCAAAAGGAGTTGCTTATTGGACACAAATGTTCGTTAGATAAGATAACGTATTTCATCACATGGTAATTTAATTATTATTTAGCAATATGATATTTTATCTGAGGAAACAAAAAATCGTGCAAAATGACTTTCGGTCATTGCACGATTTTTTTGTTTAAAATATCTATTAGAATTCTACTATGTTTTTTCTGTATCTTTTAGGCACTTTTTGATTTTGCAGCTTTATATTTTTTCTGCCCTCAATAGCAAGTGTAGTAAAATACTCTTTCCAAAGCTTGTGAAGCATACGCTCATCATCTGTCAGTGAAATCGAATTTATCGAGCTTGCATCAACAATTTGCCAGCACTCATTTGCATATATTGAAGCAATATTTCTTTTTTCATCGTGTATAATGAATTTTTCATACTTATATCTATCTGCAAAATGCTCTGTTATAAGAACTGTTATATTATTATCAGGGCTGTATTTTGCATACAATATACCCCCAATATCTGAAAATCTTAAAAAGCCTAAAAAACCATGCTCCTCCCGTACAACTCTTGTATAAATTTCTCTCATTGGAAAAACACAGTCATTTGTATACATATCAATAGCTATTTTACCCTTTTTAAAGCCAAATTCAATAAATTTAAGAATTCTGTTATCCTTATCCTTCTCACAGGATAAAAAGGCATAGAAAATCATGTTCATAGCCTCCTTAGATATTTTCGTTTCAATTGCATTGTACACAATATCTGCAAAATTAGAATTCGTATCTATAATCATATAATCATTCATAATTGAATATTGATATAAATTTTTTTCATAAATTCCAGATGTATTTTTTGATTTATAATTATGGTATATACAGCTTAGAAATCCATCAAAACTGCCATCATACAGATAATCCACATTAGTATCCAAGCATCAAATACTAAATAAATTTTTTTATAATTTCGATGCCGTTTCCTTATTAAAATTTTCAATATTTTATGTCATAACAACTGAAACAAGCTCAGTTGCTCTCTAATTT
>DCPV01000294.1:1362-4033 GCA_002323775.1 Firmicutes bacterium UBA1535
CTAACAAGCTCAGCTGCTCTCTAATTTCTTTTTGCCTTATTTCTTCCTTAATGTATTCCGGCTCAATTTCTACTCCACCGTAATACCTGCCATTTACAGTTATGAAATATTTAGCTCTATTAAGTGCAGTTCGCATCTTTTTCAATGAATCATATGACAAGAGTGCAGCTTTTCTTTCTTTTATAATCCTTTGAACGGTAAGCACCCCAAAGCCCGGTATTCTTAGTAAATCCTCATAGGATGCCTTATTTATCTCTATTGGAAATTTATTAATATTTCTAAATGCCCAGGTCAATTTAGGATCAAACTCAAGGTCTAGGTTTTTTTGCGTTTCTGTAAATAATTCTTCACTTTTGAACTGATAAAATCTCATAAGCCAATCTGCCTGATAAAGCCTATGTTCTCTTTTAAGAGGCGGAACAGTGCTGATTGCAGGCAAGTTCGGAGAGCTTATAACAGGCATATAGGCAGAAAAAAACACTCTTTTCATACTCATTTTGTCATATAAGGATTGTGATAAATTAAGTATAGTACTGTCCGAATCATTTGTTGCTCCTATTATAAGCTGTGTTGACTGTCCTCCCGGAACAAAACTGTTGACATTTTTAACGCTTTTAAATTTTTTTCTTTCCTCTTGATTTATCTGTGTTTCTGTTCTTATTTGATTCATAGGCAGCAATAATTTTTCTGCTTTTTTCTGCGGAGCTAAAAGCTTTAGACTTTCTCTGCTTGGCAGCTCAATATTTACACTCATTCTATCCGCAAGAAATCCAGCTTTTCTGATTATCTCCGGGTCTGCTCCCGGTATGACCTTTACATGAACATAGCCTCCGAAATTGTACTGATTTCTTAAAATCAAAAGAGTTCTATATATATTTTCCATAGTGTAATTAGGACTGACATTTACAGCAGAGCTTAAAAACAATCCCTCTATATAATTTCTTCTATAAAATTCAATGGTTAGCTCTGCCACCTCCTCTGGTGTAAATGTAGCTCTGTCTACATTGTTTGTAACCCTGTTTACGCAGTATGTGCAATCGTAAATGCAATCATTTGTCAGCAGTATCTTTAAAAGTGAGATACATCTTCCATCAGAAGACCATGTATGGCAGATACCAGCGGCAGAAGCATTTCCTATGCTTCCAACCTTATTGTTTTTTCTATCAACCCCACTTGAAACGCAAGAAACATCGTACTTTGCTGCATCAGCTAAAATTTTAAGTTTTCCAAATATATTATCATTCATAACCACAACCATGAACCAATTGCAAAATGTAAAACCTGTGCAATTGACCTTTACTTTCTTAATATTATAATCTTATCTACGAACATTTGTTTGTTTTATTATATCAAATCTATAATAAATGTCAAGATAAAGTTTTAAAATTATTGCTTGTAAATTAAACCTGTTCCGTGGTATTATTGTATTAGTATAAATAAAATATTCATTACTTGGAGGTTTAAATGGATTTCTTACAAAATTTAAGTGGGGCACCGCTTTATCTGATAATATTCTTTGCAAAAATTATTGAGGTTACGCTCATGACCTTGCGTGTTGTTTACATAAATAAGGGAGAGAAAGCTTTAGGTGCAGTTCTTGCCTTTATTGAGGTTTTTATATGGCTGATTGTTGTCAGCACAGTTTTAACAAATATAACAGAAGATCCAATGAAAATATTGATATATTGTACAGCATTTGCACTCGGAAATTATCTTGGAGTAATAATTGAGGGTAAATTAGCAGTTGGCTTATCCTCCTTACAAGCAATAGTTCCAGACGAGGACGGAGAAAAAATTGCAGAATTATTGAGAGACAGCGATTTTGGTGTTACAGTTATTGAAGGCAAAGGAATACAAGGCTACAAAAAAGACGTTCTTATAGTAATGCTAAAAAGAAAGCGTATAAAGGAAGCAATAAAATGAATCAATTCACAAATACCTGATGCCTTAATAACTATAAATGATGTTAAAAACCTACGTGGTGGATATATAAAAAAATAATTTTGCGTAAAACGCAAAATTATTTTTTTATATAAATTCATTATAAATAGCTTTGATGGTACTTTCAAAATCCCTGTTGTCTACTCCTATAATTAGGTTTATTTCGCTCAATCCTTGAGCTATTATTTTTATATCTATATTTTCTTTTTCTAAAGCGGCGAACAGGCGTCTAAATATCGAGGACTTGTTTTTGATATTTCTGCCGACTGATCCAATTAAGGCTATATCATTAAAAACTTTTATACTGTCTGCTTTACAATTTAATTTTAACTCTTTTAAAATTTCATCTACATCATTTTCAACTGCACTGCTCGCAACTATTATTGAAAAGGCATCAACTCCGGTCGGGATATGCTCTATTGCTATTTTTCTTTTATAGAATACACTAAGTGCAGACCATATACCTCCTACCTGAGTCGCCATGCTTTGCTTGTTTATGCAAAATATGGTGTAATTTTTCTTTCCGGAAATTCCTGTTATTATATTATTTTCATCTTCCTCTGATATACTTTCCAAAATTAGTGTTCCGCATGCTTCAGGAGCATTAGTATTCCTTATATTTATAGGGATTTTCGCTTCCCTGACAGGAAATACTGCCTCATCATGGAGAACTGTTGCTCCCATATACGCCAATTCTCTAAGCTCTCTATATGTCATTATATCTATTTTT
>DCPV01000294.1:4230-4658 GCA_002323775.1 Firmicutes bacterium UBA1535
TGTCATTATATCTATTTTTTTAGGATTTTCTATTATCCTTGGATCTGTTATCATAAATCCAGATACATCAGTCCAGTTTTCATAGATATCAACATTTATAGCTCTTGAAATTAGTGAACCGGTTATATCTGAACCTCCTCTTGAAAAGGTCTTAATCTCTCCTGTGCTATAAGTCCCGTAAAATCCCGGAATAACTACTTTTTCTCGCCCATCTAGTTCTTTTTTTATTCTCCTATAGGTTTTTTCTGTATTTAAGCTTCCTTCCTTGCTGAAAAAAATCATATCCTTAGCATCCACAAAATCAAAACCGATAAATTCAGCTAATATCTTACTGTTCAGATATTCTCCTCTACTTACAAAATAGTCCTCCTCACAGTCATTTTCTAATTCGTTAATAATTTTTTTAAGCTCAAGCTCTATATCTATAT
>DCPV01000263.1:0-8678 GCA_002323775.1 Firmicutes bacterium UBA1535
GATATATACAATATCTAGGAAACAAAATAAGAATTGCATGGCTAATTTGGGTTAGCTCATGCAATCCTTTCAATAAGTAGGTTTATATCATTAAATTAATTAATCATTTCTGCATTTTTGAATATCCATTGACCCATTTGAGTTTTCTCAACTCCTATTACCTTGGAACTATCTATCATATAGATAAAACTGTAATAGTAAATTGGTATTAATATTTGCTCATCCATTAATATTTGCTCAGCTTTTTTATAAGCATCATCTTGCTTTTTGCCACTAGACATCATAGCTTCTTTTATAGCATCATCAAAGCCCTTATTTGCAGGGTTCAAAGTTTTATCATGCGGAGCTATTGCTGGCTGCTCATTCCATCTCCATTGAGGATCATTGTTACCAGAATATGATGTATATAAGTCAAGCATGGTCATAGGTGCTGCATAGTCTCCTAACCAACCACCCCTAGCTATAGAATAACGACCATCCCTTCTAGTGTCTTGGAATATAGCCCATTCTTCATTTTTAAGCTCTATTTCAATACCTAAGTTGTTTTTCCACATTTCTTGCAATGCTTCAGCAACTCTTTGGTGTCCTTCGTTTGTATTATAGATATAAGTTAATTTAGGAAATCCCTTACCATCTGGGAAACCAGCTTCTGCTAATAATTTTTTTGCTTCTTCAACATTTACTTTATTAGGATCTATACCAAATTCAGGTTTTAAATTACCTTTTTCATCTAATTCTCTACAAGACTTTCCGTCTGAATATGTTAAATTTGGAGGTATAAATCCTGTAGCCGCTATCTGTCCACCCTTTGTAACATTTTCAACTATTTGCTTTCTGTCAATTGCTAAAGATAAAGCTTTTCTAACTCTAACATCGCTTACAGCAGGATTATCCATATTAAACATAGCATAGTATGTACCTACTTGAGCTTTTGCTGTAAAGTTAGGGTCTTCTGCCTTTAATTTTGGAATTTCATCTTGAGGAATTTTCTCATTAATATTTATTTCTCCACTTAGATAAGCATTGTGAGCAGTAGTTTCTTCAACTATCATTAGACCCTTAATACCGGCAAGTCTTACATTTTTTGCATCATAGTAAGTATCACTTTTCTTCATCTTCAAATGAGAGCCAATTACATACTCCTCTAAAGTAAAAGGTCCATTACTAAAGCATGTGTCCGGATCTTTTTCCCATCCTTCACCTTTTTCAACAGCATCTTTTCTAACCGGCATATAAGTGTAGAATGTTGTTAAGCTTAAAAAATATGAGCAAGGAAAATTAAGAGTTACTTCAAGTGTTTTTTCATCCTTAGCCTTAACTCCCATATCTTCTGCTTTACCCTTTCCATTAAGAAAATCTTCTCCCCCAACTATATATGGAGCCATCAAGAAAGAATACTCTGATGCAGTTGCTGGGTCGCAAACCCTTTGCCACGAATAAACAAAATCTTGAGCTGTAACAGGTTTGCCATCTGACCATTTTATATCATCTCTTAACGTAAATGTATATACTAAACCATCCTCAGATACCTCGTAACTTTTTGCTTGTGCAGGTTTTAATCCTTTTTCTGTTTCTTGCATTAAACCTTCAAATAAATTTTGAATAATGTGACCGCCATCATTTGCATTGTTTAGACCAGGGTCAAAAGTCTTAGACTCTACTCCAATGTTCCAAATTAAATATGCTGAACTCATTTTTTTCTCGCCGCATCCTGTTGGCAGTGCTATAAGCATGGCAAGAATCATAGCAATTGCAAAAAATTTCTTCATTTTAATCCTCCCTTTTTTATACCAATATCTAAATATTATTTTTTAGTAGATATCAGTTTTTATATAACAGGCTAATGCCTTTATATTAATTTTAAAATCAAATTTCATTAAATATTATCTATAATACTATTTTAATTTAAGTGGCACGCTACAAAATGTTCCTTTTCAATTTCTTTAAATATTGGTGTTTCTTCTGAACATTTTTGCATAGCATATTTACATCTTGTTCTAAACTTGCATCCTGAAGGTGGGTTAAGTGGACTTGGCACATCTCCGTCAAGAGTTATCCTTTGAATTTTTTCTGACTTATCAGGGTCAGGTATAGGTATAGATGATAGAAGTGCTTTAGTATACGGATGAATTGGATTTCTATATAATTCTACATTCCCAGCTAATTCCACTAAACTACCAAGATACATTACTCCTACTCTCTTAGATATATGCTTAACCATTGACAAGTCGTGAGCGATAAACAGATATGTCAAGCCAAACTCTCCCTGCAAATCATCAAGCATATTGACAACCTGTGCTTGTATTGACACATCCAGTGCAGATATAGGCTCATCACATATTATAAATTCCGGTTTAACAGCAAGTGCTCTGGCAATACCTATTCGTTGTCTTTGTCCACCACTAAATTCGTGAGGATATCTACTAGCATGATCCTTACCCAGACCCACTCTAATCAACAAATCATAGATTATTTCTTGCCTCTCTTTCCCAGTAGCAATCTTATGTATATCTAAAGCTTCACCTATGATATCTGCAACAGTCATCCTTGAGTTAAGCGACGCATACGGGTCTTGGAATATCATTTGCATTTTCTTTCTATATGGCATCAACTCATTTCTACCTAATTTTGAAATGTCAACGCCATTATACAATATTTCTCCAGCTGTTGGATTATATAGTCTTATTATTGTTCTGCCTGTAGTTGATTTACCACAACCAGATTCTCCAACAAGACCTAAGGTTTCTCCTTTTTTTATAAAGAAAGAAACATCATCTACAGCCTTTATATATTCTGTTTTCTTAAAAATTATGCCAGAGCTTTTTGTAAAGTATTTTTTTAATTTTTTTACTTCAATAAGTTTGTCATTTACTAAGTCAATTGGTTTTTTTATATTAGCTGACATTAGCTCTTACGCCCCCTTTCTGATTTTCGTAATCTTCATTTTTAGGAGCGTCTTTATGTAGTAACCAACACATTGTTTGATGTTGTGTACCTTCATTTGGAAAATATGGTGGCTGTTGTTGAGCACATATACGCATTGCATATTTACAACGTGCATAAAATGGACATCCATTAGGTGGTTTCAATAAATCTGGTGGTGTTCCATGTATCGGTACTAACCTTATCTTTTCTTCTGAATCTATTTTTGGTATAGATTTTAATAATCCCATAGTATAGGGATGTCTAGGAGAATAGAATATATCTCTCTTAGTACCCTGCTCCATTATTAGACCACCATACATAACTATAATCCTTGAACACACATCAGATACAACCCCTAAATCATGGGTAATAAGAATTGTAGAAGTATTTAATTTATTATTTAATTCCTTCATAAGATTTAATATCTGCGCTTGTATAGTGACATCAAGTGCAGTTGTAGGCTCATCAGCAATCAACAAATCCGGTTCACAGGACAATGCCATAGCAATCATGGCTCTTTGCCTCATACCTCCACTATACTCATGCGGATAGCTTTTAATTCTTTTTTCCGGATCAGGGATACCTACAAGTTTAAGCATCTCAATTGATTTATTAAATGCGTCTTTTCTTGATAATTTCTGATGTTTAAGTATAGACTCTGAAATCTGATCTCCTACTGTGTAAACCGGATTTAATGCTGTCATAGGATCTTGAAAAATCATCGCTATTTCATTTCCTCTGATACTCATCATCTCTTTGTTGGACTTATTTGACAAGTCCCTTTTTTTAAATAAAATTTCTCCTCCAATAATTTTTCCGGGATATTGCAATAATTTCATTATTGAAAGAGAAGTAACACTTTTTCCGCTTCCACTTTCACCAACTATTCCTATTGCCTCTGATTTATCAACGTGAAAGCTAATACCTCTTATAGCTTTTACCTCTCCTAAATGTGTAAAAAAAGATGTTCTTAAATTTTTAACTTCTAATAATTTATCTGCCATTTTCTCCACCTCTTTCTACTTTCTAAGTTTAGGATCTAAAGCATCTCTAAGACCATCACCAAGCAAATTAAATGCGAGTATAGTTATTGAAATTGCCAAAGCTGGATAAAACAGCTGATAAGGGAATGTTAAAAATGATGACAAGGCATCATTACATAATTTACCCCACGAAGCCATCGGAGCTGAAACTCCTAATCCAATAAAGCTTAAAAAAGCCTCTGTAAATATCGCACTCGGTATTTGCATTGTTATAGAAACCATAACCGGTCCCATAATATTTGGTACTAAATGTCTAGCAATGATTCTATTGCTAGATGCACCTAATGTCTGTGCTGCTAAAATAAATTCTTGTTCCTTCAAGCTAAGAACCTGACCACGTACAAGTCTTGCCATCCCCAGCCAATACACAGCACTTATTACAATTATAATGGTAAGTAATCCTCCATTACTATCCATTGCTACTGAAAGCAAAATAACATACAACATAAGTGGTATAGCACTGATTGTATCAACTATTCTCATCATTATATCGTCAACTCTGCCACCAATATATCCAGATATAGCTCCGTATGAAACACCTATCAAAAAGTTCATTATTGCTGCTACAATACCTACTATCAACGATATCCTTGCACCGTATATAACACGAATAAACAAGTCTCTACCTAATGAGTCTGTCCCTAATATGTAATCTTTATTTCTCACTTTAAAGCTCTCAGTTAATTCGTTGCCATTTTGATATGCTTTAAATTTCGGAGCATTCTTCAACTCTTGTTCAAGCTTTTTAATATCTATAGAAGAATCTTTTCTAGCTTTTATTCTTAATTCTATAAGCTCTTTATTTGCATTATAGCCCAGGTTATAATCAACAAGAATATGATTTCCTCCTATATTATATTCACGAGTTCGATTTATATCATCTTCATTAGTCAACTCGCCCATTCTCAAAAGCTTTCCATCTTTTGTAACTTCTATAACTTTATATTCGCTTTTTATATGTATATAATTTCCATCGCCTAAGTCATAAATTTTAAAGCTAGGAGGAATATTGGAAAAATCAAGAACTTGATCTGAATACTTAAATTTCCAAAAAAACGGAACAAAGATTGAAACTAATATTATCATAATAATAATTATCAAAGAAATTATAGCCACCTTATTCTCTTTTAATCTTCGCCACGCATCTTGCCAATATGTAAGGCTGGGTCTTTCAACTTTTTCTGCATCTTTTAATAAAACATCTAACTTTTCCCACATAAGCTTAGCTCCTATTCAAATTTTATACGTGGATCTATAATTACATATACTATATCAACAATCAGTACAGCTGCAACTAGAAGTATTGCGAAAAATACAGTAATACCCATAATCATAGTATAATCCCTGCTAGTTATACTTGTTGTAAATAATTGTCCAATTCCCGGAACACCGAAAACCTTTTCAGCTACAAATCCACCTGTTAAAATAGCTGCTATCATTGGTCCTAAATATGTTACAATTGGTATTAGGGCATTTCTTAGACCATGTTTTACAATTACAACTCCTTCAGATAAACCTTTTGCTCTTGCTGTTCTAATATAATCCTGCTGTAAAACCTCGAGCAATGAAGATCTTGTAAGCCTAGTAACATATGACAAGGAAAACACTCCTATTGCTATAGCAGGTCCAATATATCCTAGGGGTGAATCAAGACCAAAGGCTGGAACTAAGGATAGCTTTTTACTAAAAATATACAAATAACCCGTGGCTATAACAAAGCTTGGAAGTGTAGCTCCTAAAGTTGCCAGTACCATAGCCATCCTATCGAATACTTTATTTTGCTTTAATGCTGCCATAATTCCTGCTGGAATCCCTACTACAATTATGAATACTGATGCTACTAAACCTATATTCATAGACTTTGGAAACCCTGCACCAATTATCTGAGAAACATTTATACCTTTTTTGCTATATGAAACTCCAAAGTCACCTTTTAAAAAATTCCCCATATAGATGAAATACTGCTTATAAAGTGGTTTATCAAATCCATACTTCGCAAATATAGCCTTTTTTACTGTCTCATCCATTGCTCTCTCACTGCTAAATGGATTGCCCGGTATACTGTGCATCATTACAAAAGTAAGTGTCATAATAAACCAAATCGTTATAACTGCTGATATAATTCTCTTGAAAATGTAACGAGCCATTTTTTCTCCTTTCTTTAATAATTTATTTTCTACAAATTTTCTTTTGTTATTTTAATTAAAATATAGTTTGAAGTAGCGTCAATTATACCTGAAATTTTATAACCATTATTTAATGCTAATATATAATCAGTTTACACCAATATATTGAACAACTTTAAAATTTAATGCTTAATATTTTGAATATAAAAAACCTCACTGTTACGAGTGAGGTTTTAAAATTTTTATTTTTTTATTTATACATAGTTTAATGCCTTCAAGGCTTCAGCCACTAATAGCGAGCCACCTGCTGCACCTCTTAGTGTATTGTGAGATAAGCATACGAACTTGTAGTCAAAAATCGTATCCTCTCTTAATCTGCCAATAACTACTGACATACCTTTGTTAATATCTCTATCCAGCTTTGGTTGAGGTCTGTTTTCCTCATCCATATAAATTAAAAATTTATCAGGTGACATAGGTAAGTTTAACTTTTTAATCGGAGAAATATAGTTATTCCATTTTTCTAAAATCTGCTCTTTAGTAGGCTTATTTTTAAATTTCACTGCAACTGTCGCCATGTGACCATCTTCTACACCGACTCTTAAGCATTGGGCACTGATTGTCGGATTTATAGCTTTTTCTATGCGTCCGTCAACTATATTGCCCCAAATTTTGAGAGGCTCTTGTTCGCTTTTTTCTTCCTCCCCATTAATAAATGGTATGACATTTTCCCTAATTTCCTCACATTCGTCAAGCTTTTTCCCACTGCCTGATATTGCTTGGTAGGTACTTACTATAACAAGCTCAGGTTCAAATTCCTTTAACGCTTCAAGGGCAGGAATATAGCTTTGGATAGAGCAATTTGGTTTAGTAACAATAAAGCCCTTCTTGGTATTTAGTCTTTTTCTTTGACTGTCGATGATTTTAAGATGTTCCAGATTTATTTCAGGTATAAGCATAGGAACATCCTGAGTCCATCTGTTAGCGGAATTATTTGAAACTACAATAACCTCATGCTTTGCATAACTCTCCTCAATCTCTATAATTGATTTTTTGTCAAGGTCAATAGCACAAAGCACCATATCAACCTCAGTAGCAATATGTTCAACATCACTTACATCAAAAACAATCATATCTCTAGCATAGTCAGGTATTTCACTTTCCATTTTCCATCTGCCATTTACAGCATCAGAGTATTTTTTCCCTTTAGATGACGGACTAGCTGCTAAAATTTTAACATCAAAAAAAGGATGATTATCTAAAAGTGTAATAAATCTTTGACCAACCATTCCTGTTGCGCCAAGGATAGCAATATTAGTTTTATTCAAGCTAAAACCTTCTTTCTATAATATTTAGAATATCACCTATAACAGCACTTGCAGTAGGTTCTGAGCCTGCTCCTTGACCCTCCAATAAAATTCTGCCAGCCTTATCGCAGTATAGATAAACTGCATTAGTAGCATTATCAACAAAGGCTAAAGGATCAGACAATGGTATTTCTTTAGGACCAACTCTTAAGCTTAATTTTCCGTTATCAAACTCGCTTTCAGCAATATATTTTATAACGTGGTTTTTAGCTTTCGCATTTTTGATATCATCAGCAGTAATATTTTTTAATGTAATTCTTTCAATATTATCAAGATTAACATTTACATTATATGCTAAGTTTGATAGTATTGCTATTTTGTACATTGCATCAAAACCGTCAATGTCCGATGTAGGGTCTGCCTCAGCAAATCCTAAATTTTGCGCTTGGAGTAGAGCTTCGTCAAAGCTTAAATCCTCCTTTGTCATTTTAGTTAAAATATAGTTTGTAGTACCGTTAATTATACCTGATACTTTGTAAATGTTATTTGCTGTTAAGCTATCTTCAATAACTCTGATAACAGGTATAGTTCCAGCGACACTTGCTTCATACATAAAGGCTACATTGTTTTCTTTAGCACATAAGCCAATTTTTTCACCATTATATGCTATTGCCATTTTATTGGCAGAAACTACGTGTTTTTTCCTTTTCAATGACTCTAAAATATAGTTTGTTGCAATATCTTTACCGCCAATTAATTCAACAACTATATTAATACTATCATCATTAATTATATCGTTAAAATCATCTGTTATAATATCCTTGTCTATATCCTTGTGTTTGGATAAATTTTTTACAAGGATTTTTCCTATATTAATTTTTACATTCTTTCTCGTTTTGTTAAAAAGTCTCTTTTCAATAAGCTCCCTGTTGTCATGCAATATATTTTTTACTCCACTTCCAACAGTTCCAAGCCCTAAGAGCGCTATATTTATTGAATTCATAATTATTCCTCTTAAATTTTCCTTAGTTTTAGTTTATTATTACACTTTTAAAGCATAATATCTATGATTTTTTAATAAAAGTTCCTCTTAATTCAGGGCTATTTGTATTTTTAACATTTATAGGAATATTACCCTCCTCAACAAGCTTTATTGCATCAGGGTGATATACTTGTGCTCCGTTGTTGGTCATTTTGTGCAATTCTTCATAAGTCATTGTGTCAATAGTTACAGCATCCTTATTTTTTCGTGGATCATCAGTCAGATCGGAAGAGCG
>DCPV01000263.1:8763-13185 GCA_002323775.1 Firmicutes bacterium UBA1535
TCAGTCCAATTTTCATACAAATCAGCTCCGATTGCATGAGCAAGTATTGAGCCGGTTATGTCTGAGCCACCACGCTTAAACGTTCTAATATTGCCATGAGAGTCAATGCCATAAAATCCCGGAACAACAACTTTTTCATCCTTAGAAATTTTATTTTTTATAGCTAAAAATGTTTTTTCTTCATCCAATTCATCATTATCTTTAAAGTATATCAATTCTTTTGCATCAATAAACTCATAATCAAGATACTCAGACATGATAATAGCATTTAGATATTCACCTCTTGATAATATAAAGTCCTTATCAGTAGAATTTTTTATTTCATTTTTAACTTTTTTAAGTTCTTCTTTTATCTTATCGCTTATATTTAACTCATAGCACAGCTCAGTAAATCTATTTTCTATCAAGTTTAGGATAGTTTCTATTTGTTTTTCAACACTGTCTCTCTGATGAATTAATTCAAGCTCTTTTTTTATTAATTCTTGTTTTTTTGTTTGCAATTCATAACAATTAACTAAGATGTCAGTTATTTTGGTATCATCATCATTTCTTTTGCCGGGTGCTGAAACTACTATATGCTTTCTGTCTGATTCAGACAGTATAATATTTTTAACCTTATTGAATTGACCTGCGTCGGATAAAGAGCTTCCGCCAAATTTTGAAACTATTTTTTTTGATATACTATTTATATCGTATGGAGTGCTTTGATAAACACAATAGTTCAGCCAATTGGAAAACATTAAGTTCCCGCACGATTTCCACCTTTGAATAATCCTTTTACTAGGATTATCATTTATATAATAATTTAACGGAATACCTGTATCTAAACCCTCATTTATATCCCTCTTGTATTCCTTATCAAGTGTATCTATATCATATTCAACGTGTCCGGTAACAAATATAAACCGGTTATCCTTACTAGCTGACAGATGCACTCCGACATCATCAGACTCGGCAAGGATGATTAAATCATCAACCTTGCCTATATCTTCTTTTTTATTATATGTGTAGCGTGATTGCGGTGCGTAGAAAAAATCATCAAAGCCTCTTGTTAATACGCTGTCTCCCACTACCTCAAACTTAAATATACCAAATAGCTTTTTATCCATTGTATACTTTGGTATTTCATAAAAATGGTATAGTGCCGCCTGACTCGCCCAGCAGATAAACATTGTTGAATAAACATTTTCTTTAGCATAGTCCATAATTTGGACAAGTTCATCCCAATATTTAACATTGCCAAAGTCCATCTTTTCAACAGGTGCACCTGTTATTATCATACCATCATATTTTGTGTCTTTTATATCGTCAAAAGTTTTGTAAAATTTACTCAAATATTCTTCGCTTGTGTTTTTCGATGTATATGATTTTGTCCTTATTAAGTCAATCTCTACTTGTAAAGCTGTATTTGATAACATCCTAAAAAGCTGAGTTTCTGTCACTTCTTTAGTAGGCATAAGATTTACTATGGCTATCCTTAGTGGTCTGATATCCTGAGATTTCGCCCTTGACTCATTTATAATAAATACATTTTCTTTAGATAATATATTATAAGCCGGTAAATCCTTTGGTATAATTAAAGGCATTATTATCACTCACTTTCTAGTTTAGCTTATCAAGAGATTGTGCAACATCTGCTTTTATATCTTCTATTGCTTCTATCCCAACTGAAAATCTTATCATTTCAGGTCTTATACCTGCTTGTATCTGCTGTTCTTCATTCAACTGTCTATGTGTCATGCTTGCAGGATGCAAAACATGTGTTCTTATATCTCCGACATGAACAACTAAGGTAGCCAATTTAAGATTGTCAATAAATTTTTTACCTGCCTCTACGCCACCCTTAACACCAAAGGATATAATTCCACTTCCACCTTTAGGCAAATATTTTTTTGCTAGACTGTAGCTTTTACTGCTTTCTAAATTAGGGTAGTTAATCCAGGC
Organism: Firmicutes bacterium UBA1535; assembly: GCA_002323775.1. GTDB lineage: Bacteria > Bacillota > Clostridia > Tissierellales > Sedimentibacteraceae > UBA1535. The sequence continues at coordinate 10,708 of DCPV01000263.1, forward strand.
AACATTTGGGTGATTTTCAAGGAATTTTGCCACTTCAAGTGCATTTTCACTGTGTCGCTGCATTCTTAATGCTAGTGTTTCAACACCTAAATTAGTCAGAAAAGCATTAAATGGACTCATTGTATTTCCAATATCTCTTAAAAATGCAACTCTTAATTTAGTTATATAAGCAGCTTGCCCGAATTTCTCTGTATAGCTTAATCCATGATAGCTTGGGTCTGGATTTGTTAATTCAGGAAAATTTCCATTATTCCAATTGAATTTACCGCTATCAATTACAATTCCTCCGACACTTGTGGCATGACCATCTATATACTTTGTAGTTGAATGTGTGACTATATCTGCTCCAAACTCGATAGGTCTGCATAGAAATGGAGTTGCAAATGTATTGTCAATAATTAATGGAATGTTATGCTCATGTGCGACTTGTGCAACTTTTTCTATGTCAAGAACATCAACACCCGGATTACCTATAGTTTCTCCAAATATAAGTCTTGTATTAGGTCTAATAGCACTTTTAATTTCAGATGGTGTTGAATTTATATCTACAAATGATACCTCAATACCAAGCTTTTTGAGCGTTGAGGTAAACAATGTGTATGTACCTCCGTACAGGTTGTTCATAGCAAGAACATGCTGCCCGCACTGGCATATTGTTAAAATAGAAAGCAAAGTTGCAGATTGACCTGATGATGTACAAACAGCGCCTATACCACCCTCCATAACTGATAGCTTTTTTTCAAGTGCGTCAACAGTAGGGTTGCTTATCCTAGAGTACATATGTCCCTCTGCTTCAAGGTCAAACAATTTACCTACTTCATCAGCACTATCATATTTATACGTAGTAGATTGATATAAAGGTAAAATTCTTGCTTCTCCATTTTTAGGCTTGTAGCCTTCCTGTATACACAGTGTTTCTTGTTGATAATTTTTAGTCATGATACGTCTCCTTTAATTTTAATAAATTTTGAATTAAAGTGAGGCTAATATTTTAGGTATTAAAAAAACCTCACTATATAAGTGAGGCCGTAACATACATTTTACTTAACCACCACTTATCTCTCAGATATATAATCTGCTGGAATTAGCACTCGGCTTAAAAAAGCTTTTGCTGGGTTTCATAGGGCCAGTCCCTCAACCACTCTTGATAAACAGTTTAATATATTAAATTCTATTTCTTCGTATGATACCACATGAAAATATAAATTGCAAGAAAAATTTTAAAAAATTTTAAAATAAAATTTAAACATGTATTTTTCAGTGAAATTTAAGCTTTCATTTTGTAATTTTTTTATTTTAACATATGTTGTTATAAATTATACTCAATTATAAAATTGAGTAATGTTCTTTCGTCCATTGTACTATCTGCAATACCAAATCCAATTTTTACAATTTCTTCGTCTGTGCAAGTAAGCTTAATTCCATTGATTTCTAAAAACGACATCATAGCAAGTATTCCAATTCTTTTATTTCCATCAACAAATGGATGATTTTTTATTAACCCCTAAGCCAACCTTGTTGCCTTGCTTTGAATTGTAAGATAATTTGAAACCCCTTCAAAAGTAATAAAGGGGTTTCAAGTGCAGAATCAAGCAGACCAATGTCTCGAACTCCATTAGCCCCGCCACTATACTTAATCAATATTTCATGCAAAATAATTATTTGTTGTTTAAGTCTTTTCATTTTGCGAGGTCTTTAAAAGCTGATAAATGTCGCTTTACAATGCTCTCTCCAATTTCCTGTACCGTTGCGTCATCAGCAAACTCATCGCTTTGAAATTGACTATATTCTAATATAATATAACGTGGTGTATTATTTTTTAAAATAACAGCTACACCATTTGCATCAACAAGTCTTGCGACACGTGAAAAATTCTGATTTGCTTCTGTAATAGAAACTAAATTATCTATGTTTACTTGCATAAAAATACCTCCTAAACTCGTTTAATATTATTATGTACCGTTTATAGGATAAATACAACCTATTTTAAAAATAAAATTTACAAAAATAAATATGGTTTTTATCAGTTATGTGATAAAAACCATATAATTAAATAAATTTTTCTGGAAATACAATATAATTCGTCATTATATCAACAAGCTTTTCAAGCCCTTGTCTATCTTCTTCATCAAATCTGTTATATATTGGACTATCAATATCTAAAACACCTATAAGCCTACTATCCTTTACTATCGGTATGACCATTTCTGACTTAGAATCACTGTCACAAGCTATATGTCCCTCAAACTCATGAACATTTTTCACTAATTGAGTTTCTAGTTTAATTGCAGCACTGCCACATACGCCTTTCCCTAAAGAAATATTCGTACATGCTGGTTTCCCTTGAAATGGCCCTAATACTAATTCCTCATTTTTATATAAATAAAAACCCGCCCAATTAATATCCTTTAATAACATCCATATAGTCGCAGAAATATTCGATAAACTAGCTAACCAATCATTTTTCTCGCAAACAAG
>DCPV01000042.1 GCA_002323775.1 Firmicutes bacterium UBA1535
AAAATCAAAGCCGAGACCAAAACCAAAGCAAAAATCAAAGCCGAGACCAAAACCAAAGCAAAAACAAAAACCAAAACAAAAACCAAGACCATCAGGTGGTGCTTCAAAGAAAAATATAAATATGAAAATTTTAATACCTGCTATACTTGCACCTATAGTTATAGTAGCTGGGGTTTTTGTATTTATGTTTTTTAAAGGCAAAATATCAAATCCAAATGATGATATTGTAAAAGCGTTTAAGGCTACTCTTGTGCAAATTGAAAAGCACGCAGAAAAAACAAAGCAAATGCCTGATTTCTCAATAAATAAAGCTATTGATTCATCTTCGGATAAAGATACAGAAACTAAAATTTTTGAAAAAGAACGATACTTAAAAATTAAAAATGCTAAAGGTGGCCTATTAAACGAAAATATTTTAGGAAGCTTAAAAGGGCTATCTGTAAGATTAAACGAAAAGCAGGATGTTAAGGGCGATTTATTTAACACTAGGCTGACCTTTGCAAATGATAAAAATGAGGAAGTTCTTGCAGAGATATCCTCATCTCCAGAGCTAGTGACCTTGAAATTACCAAACCTATATCATAGCGATTTAGGTATGAATTTTAGACAAGAGGAAGATAAAAAAACGGATGATAAAACCGATGATACGACAGAAGTTTTAACTATAAATACATCTTATTATGATGAAGTAACACAGCTTCTTGAATTATTAAAAAATGGTGAAAGCTCATTTTCCATTTTTAAAGATTCTATAAAAGAAAAATCGGGTACTTTTGTAAATGATATTATAAAAAATGCTGAATTCACTTTGATTAGCGAAAATGAGCAATCAAAGGAAAAAGAGTATAGCACGATATTGGAAAATGAAGTGCTATTGGAATCTATTAAAGCATTTTTAACTCAAATTAAAGATGATGATTTTAATAAAAAAATTCAATTGCTTCTTTCGTATTTTACAAATGGAGAAAACTTAAAATTATCGGAATTTATTACTATGGGAAGTGTCGATACGCTTATTGCCAGCGTAGATAATACTATACAAGCCTTGACACCTAAGGAGCCAGAGAATGTAGAGTCAGAAAAAGCAAAGGAGTCCGGAATAACTGTAGGAGAAATAGCTAGGGATACAGCGAATAAAGTAGCTAAGAAGCCTACAGATGAGCCAGCAAAAGATTCATCAGTTGTTGTTCCAAAAGAAACTGAAATTAAGCTTGTTACTAATGAAAATCAAACTATAAGAAGTATAAGCTTTGATATAGTAATTGACGGGGTTTTAGTATCTACAAAAATTGACATAGAGGAATTAGAAAATACGCTAAATTTAAAAACAAATATAAAAATGTCAAAGGACGAAAGCCATTTGACTTTAGATATATTATCATTGACTGAAGAATTAAGTGCAGATGAAATTAAAAGGGGAAATACTATAAGCCTAACCACGTTTTTAGATGATAAAATTGTATTTGATAGCTATGATACATATAATTCAAAAACAAATATCTATAATAGCAAAGTGGATATTTCTGTAAATGATAAATCGGGAGAATTTTTAGTTGATTATGACTTGTCCGGAAAGTATAAGGAAGAAAATGACTCTAAAAAATTAGATATAGATAGCTTGAAAATAGATATGAATGATGGTTTATATAAATTTAATTTTGAATTTACCGGACATATACTAAAACGCAGTGCTAACTCTATGGATACAGTAAATTCTAATAATGTAATTTTTATAGACAATATGTCTAATCAAGAAACGGACAAGATCAAAGAGGAAATTGGCAAAAATTGGAAAGAATTTTTAGAAAGATTTAGAAATAGAAAATGGTAAATAGGAGGTAGGAATAATGAGTTTATTTAATAAGAAGGGTAAGGGAGCTACTCAAAATTTGCAAGGCAATAAAGGGGCTAAGAGTGGGAGTGAAGAAGCAAAATTACAAGAGAAGATGACTCAAGAAAGATTTGAAATAAGCGAAGCTATTAAGGAAATCGGTAAAATTTATTACGAATCCTATAGAAACAATTCTCATGATAAATTAGTTCCAATTTGCAACATGATTGATGAATCATATAGGGTTATAGGGGTATGTGAAAAACAAATTTTGCTTTTGAAGGGAATACAAATATGTCCAAATTGTAAGGCAACTCTTGATTTAGAGTCTGTATTTTGCAATAAATGTGGAACTAAGCTTGATGCAGTGGAAGAAATTAATCTGACAAATGAAAACGAATCTACTCAAAAAAGCGCTACTGTTGAGCTTGTTAAGTGTCATGAATGTGGTAGTGCTATGCCAAGTGATATTGCATTTTGTACGAACTGCGGTGTAAAAATGAAATCTGTATAAATTTTGTTATATGATTAATAATTATTAAGAGGAGGATTTTGCTCCTCTTATTCTTGTATAAAATAAAAAAGGATAGGCATAAGGCGAATAACTGTAGTACTTGTGCGATAGGTCGTAAGGCATGTATATATTAAAGGAAAATGAAAAAATTGAAGATTTGCAATGTAAAGGTTTAA
>DCPV01000001.1:0-1255 GCA_002323775.1 Firmicutes bacterium UBA1535
TTATAGGGATTGATGCTCCGATAACGGTTGTTCAAATGTTATGGATAAATATGGTAATGGATACATTAGCAGGTCTTGCATTTGCAGGCGAAGCTGCTTTGCCGGAATATATGGAAGAAAGTCCTAAGAAACGTGATGAAAGAATTATTAACAAATACATGGCGAGTCAAATATTCTTTACTGGACTTTACACAACAGCTATGAGTATAGCATTTTTAAAATATCCAGCTATTAGGGATTTATTTAGAACAGCAGCGGATGATAGATATTTGCTTACAGGATTTTTCGCATTCTTTATGTTCTCAGCTATATTCAACAGCTTGAATGCAAGAACTCAAAGATTAAATCTACTGTCTCACATAACAAAAAACAAGGCATTTGTTTCTATTATGACGATTGTAATTGTTATTCAAAGCTTTTTAATATACTATGGAAAAGCAGTATTTAGAGCCTATGGATTGAGCTTTACAGAATTTAGAATAGCATTTTTATTTGCCTTTCTCATAATACCTATTGATTTAATGAGAAAATCCGTTTTAAGAATGAGAGCAACAAAGGATGAAATAGGAAAGTTTTTATAATAAATAATTTATTTGGTAATATATTTTATTAAGGGATTTGCTGTTTTTAATTTCAAATAAAATAGCAGAAAATTGATAGAAATCTGCTATTAACAAAAAAAGGGGGATATATTTGATATGAAAATTGGTTATTTGTTGAGATATTCAATAATCTTAATTGTTTTAATTTTAATGCTATTTTTAATATTGTCAATTTTTACATACAATTTTAACTACAATAAAATTTTAGCTTACTCATACAAATTCATTGCACCAATATGTTTATTTGTAGTCTCATTTTTATATGCAATGAAGGTAAAAGAAAGAGGTATTTTAAGAGGACTTGAAATATGGGCTGTATATTTTTTAATTTTGTGTATAATTAAATACACAGTGTTTCAATCATCAGCCAATGCTCAGGAAATCAACATACTAAAACATTTAATTTATATTCCGGTTTCAATGGTTGCAGGAATATTGGGTGTCAACGCTGGAAAGTGAAATAGAAAAGCAAGCTTCGCTCTTATATAAATAGGAAAGAGAACTTTCCTATTTATAAAAAAACTCTTTGATTTTTATGAAAGGGTATGATATAATTTAAAAGTTAAAAAACTTGAACTACATAGGAGGTTGCTATGAAGCATATAAAAACATTAAACAAGACTAAGCTTACAGATAATATAAACAATAAAGGC
>DCPV01000001.1:1305-11138 GCA_002323775.1 Firmicutes bacterium UBA1535
AAACAATAAAGGCTGCGGCGAATGTCAAACATCATGTCAGTCAGCATGTAAGACATCTTGTACTGTAGGTAATCAAAAATGCGAGAATAAATAAACCTTTGGTTTAGCTGTTCACAAATGAAACTTGTAGTGGTTATCTGCCACTACTTTTTATTTGATTATGGTTTTTAAGCATTAATTGCTTTGAAATATATTAGATTTGATTTTAGGAATAAATTTAAAAGGAGAAATGATGGTACATATATTTAAAATTGATGATGTATACTCATGTGTAGATACAAACAGCGGAAGTATACACATTATTGATGAAATCACATATAAATTATTAGAAAATGACAGTTTTAAGAGTACAACTAATTTAGATAAATTATATAGCGAATTTGGTAAGGAAAGCGTTGATGAGGCTATAAGCGAGATTAATGAGCTTATAGAAAATAAAATGCTTTATACTGACAGTATAGAACTAAATAAAAATATGAAAACGGCAGTAAAAGCAATGTGCCTAAACATAGCACATGACTGCAATTTAAAATGTGAATATTGCTTTGCTTCTCAAGGAAACTTTAAAGGTGCTAAAAATATGATGAGCCTTGAAGTTGGCAAGAAAGCATTTGATTATCTTGTTAAAAATTCAGGAAACAGAGTTAATCTTGAGGTTGATTTCTTTGGCGGTGAGCCACTTATGAACTTTGATGTCGTAAAAGAGCTTGTAGCATATGGCAGAAGCCTTGAAAAAGAGTATAACAAGCATTTTAGGTTTACAATTACGACAAATGGTGTCCTTTTAGATGATGAAAAAATGGATTTTATCAATGAAAACATGGATAATGTAGTTTTAAGCATTGACGGAAGAAAAGAAATAAATGACAAAATGCGTAAAACTATAAATGATAAGGGAAGCTATGATGTTATAGTGCAAAATTTTAAAAAATTAGTAAGCAAAAGAAACGGCAAGGGATATTTTGCAAGAGGAACTTTCACATCTAATAACCTTGACTTTTCAGAGGATGTAAAGCATCTTCATAGTCTTGGCTTTGATAGTATTTCAGTAGAGCCAGTTGTAGCAAGTCCTAAGGAGTCTTATGCTTTGACAGATGAGCATGTCGACACCTTAAAGGATGAATACGAAAAATTAGCAAGATACTATATTGAAGCCAATAAAAACAAAGATGGTGGTTTTGATTTCTTCCACTTCAACATAGATATAGACAATGGACCGTGTGTGTACAAGCGTTCAATCGGCTGCGGAGCAGGAGTTGAATACTTAGCTGTTACACCGGAAGGACATTTTTACCCATGTCATCAATTTGTAGGTGATGAAAGATTTATAATAGGAAATGTTGATGAAGGAGTAACCAAAACAGATATAGTAGATAATTTCAAATCTGTATCTGTAAACAGCAAAGAAAAATGCAAAGAATGTTGGGCAAAATACTATTGCAGTGGTGGCTGTCACGCAAATGCTTTTAATTTTAACAATAATATCAAAGAGCCATACTCAGTAGGCTGTGAGCTTGAGAAAAAAAGAGTAGAATGTTCAATATTTATTAAATCAAAAATGATTTAATTAAAAATAGTTTTAAAAATAATTACAGTATAGACTTCTAGGTGATATCACTATGAAATCTATACTTTTTTATTAATTAAATTTTTATTAATCCTCAAAGTATATTTGCGTTAATTTGGGTGTATAACGTATTTTTTGAGTATATTTTTTAAAATATTGTTAAAATAATAAAAATATTAAGCACATATAAAATATAAATATTGAAATGTATGCTTATTTTATAGTATAATAAGATAGAAAGAATATTACTAATTTTAGATTGCTATTAGTAAAGATTAAAATCTATAAATATTAGAGAGGAGAAGAATATGCAATTTGGATTTATTTTAGCATTAATTATTTCATTATTGATTTCTATATTTGCAATTCAGAATGGAAATCTTGTTACGATTGATTTATTTTTTGGGAGCTATGAAGTATCGCAGGCTATTATAATTTTAGTGTCTGTATTTATTGGAGCTATCATTGCAGCCATACTTGGAAGTGTTAAGCAAATTAAAAGCTTTGCAGTTACTAAGGATCTTAAAAATAAGGTTAAACAATTTGAGACGGAAATATCGGACATGCATAAGTCATTGGCAGGTTATGAGAGCGACCTTAAAATAATTGGAGATGAAAAAAATTCTTTAAGGCTAGAGCTTTCTGGGTTAAAAGAAGAATATAACAAAAAAGTTGAAGAAATAAAAGAAATTCAAAATAGTGTTGTTTTAACGCAAGCTCAAAATAATAATGATGCATATTTAGAAGAAGATGAAAAAAGTCAAGCTGAAAGTCAATAATTTTAGTGAAGAAAAAATTAAGCTTATCAGTAGCACATTTGACATAACTGAAATATCTGCTAAAATATTACTAAATAGAGGCTTGAATACAGTAGAGGACATTAATAAATTTTTAGATCCTGAATTAAAATATTTGGAAAATACTGACAACTTTAAAGATATAAACAAGGCGTGCGAAAGAATTTTAAAGGCTTTGGAAAATAAAGAGAAAATATTGATTTATGGCGATTATGATGTTGATGGAGCAACATCTATTAGTCAATTTATTTTATTTTTAAACAGAGTTAAAGCAAATGTTGATTATTATGTTCCTGAAAGGGAAAATGAGGGGTATGGCATAAGCGAAGAATTCTTGAGTAGTATTGTTGAAAGAAATATCAACTTGTTAATAACTGTTGACTGTGGTATATCAGAGGTTAATGCTATTGATAGGGTTAATGAATCGGGTATTGATACGATATTGATAGATCATCACCAATGTGGCGAGATTATTCCACGAGCATATGCTGTTATAAATCCTAAGCAGAAAGACTGTCCCTCAAGGAATAAAAATCTTTGTGCTTCAGGTCTTTGTTATAAGTTTTTGCTTCATTTGAACAGATATTTAAAAATTGAAGGTATTGAAGATATTTTGCTTGAACTTGCTTGTCTTGGTACGATAGCAGATATAGTTGATTTAATAGATGATAATAGAATTATTACCTTTAATGGTCTTAAAAATATTAATAATTCAAAGCTTATTGGTCTTAAAAAGCTTATTGAAAAAGCTGGAATTTCTGATAGAGTTATTGAAGCCTTTCATATAGGATATATTTTAGCACCAAGAATCAATGCTGCTGGAAGAATGGACAGTGCAAGAAAGGCTGTAGAGCTTCTGCTTGCTAACAATGAACAGGATGCTGAAGACTTGGCTGATAAGCTGGAGGGATTTAACACATTAAGAAAGCAAACTGAACAAGCGATATTTAATGAAGCTATTGAAAAGATTGAAAGAGATTTTTTGTACAAAAAGAATTTAATAGTTGTTAGTGGTGATGATTGGCATGAGGGAGTTTTGGGTATAGTATCATCAAGAATAACTGAAAAATATGATAAGCCTTCGGTTGTGATATCAGTTGATGGTGATATGGCAAAGGCTTCTGCACGAAGTCTTGAATATCTAAATATGTTTGAAGCTTTAAACTCTGTGAGCCATTTATTGATAAAATATGGCGGACATAAGCTAGCAGCAGGATTTTCATTAAAAAAATCTTGCATTAACGAGCTGAGCATTGAGCTTAATAAATTTGCTGATAAAATTTTAGACAAAAAGGAAATTGAAAAGATTGTTGAGGTTGATTCTTATATAAAAATTGATGACATCAATGAGAATTTATACAATGAGATATGCAAATTTGAGCCTTTTGGTCATGGAAATTCAAAACCCAGCTTTGCAGTTGTTGATTTCAATATCCTTGATTTAAAAAGAGTTGGAAAGGAAAAAAAGCATATTAGCTTTTTACTAAAGGATAGTGAAAATTCAATAAAGGTAATTGGTTTTGATAAAATTAGACTTCTGGAAAAACTGCTTTTAAATCCTGAGGCTTTAGTTGTAAATATTTCTGAAAATGAGTTTAGAGGTAATGTAGATTTACAGCTTATTTTACAAAATGTTGAGCATAACATTTTCGAAAAGCAGGATATTGATGCTAATAAATCTAAAATAATTTATTCAGTAATAAATAAGAGTAAATCAAAAATTATTAAGACAGATATTTTTGAGTTTGCAGAAACTATAAGCAGAGTTTATAATATTGATATCACGGCAGCTGATATAGTTCGTATTTTAAATAGTGAAAATAAATTGGAATATATAATGAAAAATGATATACTTTATATTAAAAAATAATGTGTGAAAAAGCAAGATTGAAAAAACTACAAATAGTGAAAGGATAAGCACCGAACCAGTGCATAAATGTTTTGCACCTAATAAAGAATAAACTAGAGGTATTGTGAAATCGGTGTATGGATATACAAAAATGAATTTAAAAGATAAAATAAGAGTGATAGAGGATTTTCCTACTAAAGGAATTAGCTTTAAGGATGTAACTACCTTATTAAAAGATAAAGAAGGCATGAAAACTTGTATTGATGAGCTTGTAGACAAATTTAAGGACTTAAATATTGATATTGTTGTAGGTCCAGAGTCAAGAGGTTTTATATTTGCAACTCCTTTAGCATATATTCTAGGAGCGGGATTTGTACCGGTAAGAAAGCCTGGTAAGCTGCCTGCTGAAACACTCAGATTCACATATGACTTGGAGTATGGTACTGATTCTTTGGAAATTCATAAGGATGCTATTCAAAAAGGACAGAACATACTTATAGTTGATGATTTATTGGCGACAGGCGGAACGATGAGTGCAACAGCTAAGCTTGTTGAGGAGCTTGGCGGAAATGTTGTAGGCTTAGGATTTTTAGTAGAGCTTGAGGGTTTAAAGGGGAGAGATAAACTCGAAGGATATAAGGTTGAATCATTAGTAAAATATAATTTTTAATTATACTTTTAATATAGTTTTAAAAAGCTTGGTTAAAAAACCAAGCTTTATCTAGATTGTTTAGGGATGAAGAGGTTTTTTTATGATAGAGAATATTATTAACAGAATTGAATCATATAATCCTTCGGCTGATATGAGCGTTGTTGTCAAGGCGTATAATTATGCGGAGATGGCACATTCTACAGCACCAACAAGATTATCGGGTGAAAGATACTTTATTCATCCATATAATGTTGCCTTAATACTTTGCGATATGCATATGGATGTTCAAACTATCGCCGCAGGTTTCTTACATGATGTTGTTGAGGATACAGGTAAAACCTATGATGACATTAAAAGAGAATTTGGCGTAGAAATAGCCGATATGGTTGATGGGGTGACGAAGCTTAGCAAAGTTAAATATAGAACCAAGGAAGAACGTCAGGCAGAAAGCCTAAGAAAGATGATTATTGCAATGTCTAAGGATATTAGGATAGTTATTATTAAGCTTGCCGATAGATTGCACAATCTAAGAACTCTTGAGTTTATGAGAGAGGAAAAGCAGAAGCAAAAAGCCTTGGAAACTTTGGAAATATATGCTCCGATAGCAAACAGACTTGGTATGGCATCAATTAAATGGGAGCTTGAGGATACATCCTTAAAATATATCGATAGAGATGGTTATGATGATTTAGTAAAAAAGGTTAGTCAAAAGATAGAAGAACGGAGAGAATTTATAAAAAATATTGTAAATTCTATTAAAGATAAATTAGACGAAGCAAATATAGAAAATGCAGAGGTTACAGGCAGACCGAAAAGTTTATATAGTATTTATAAGAAGATGTATTATAAAAACAAGCCTTTTGAACAGATTTATGATTTGACAGCTACGAGAATTATCGTTGAGTCTATAAAGGATTGTTACGGAGCATTAGGTATAGTTCATACTATGTGGAAGCCACTTCCAGGTAGATTTAAGGATTATATTGCTATGCCTAAACCAAATATGTACCAATCCCTTCATACAACAGTAATAGGTCCGGACGGAGAACCATTTGAGATACAAATAAGAACTATTGAGATGCACAGAACAGCAGAATATGGTATTGCCGCACACTGGAAATATAAGGAAGGCGTCAGCACAGAAGAAAACTTTGATAAAAAATTAAACTGGCTAAGACAGATGATTGAGTGGCAGCAAGAAACTGATGATCCTGAAGAATTTATGGAAAACCTAAAGGTTGATTTATATTCTGATGAGGTGTTTGTTTTTACGCCGAAAGGAGAGGTTATAAATCTTCCTATGGGCTCTACTCCTATTGATTTCGCTTTTAGAGTGCATAGCGCAGTAGGTAACAAATGCGTAGGAGCAAAGGTAAATGGAAGGATAGTTCCTCTTGACTATAAGCTCAAAATGAGTGATAAGGTCGAGATATTGACATCTGCTAATAGCAATGGTCCAAGTCGTGATTGGCTGAAAATTGTTGCAAGTGGTCAAGCTAAAAGTAAGATTAAAAAGTTTTTAAAGGAAAAAGATAAGGAATTCAATGTTGAAAAGGGTAGAGAGCTTCTTGAAAGAGAAGTTAAAAAGCAAGGCTTCGCTATTAATGATATATTAAAAGACGAATGGATAAAGATGTGTGCGGATAAGTATAACTTATACAGCGATGAGAATTTGTATGCTGCTATCTCAATGGGTTCAATAACTGAAAATCAGGTTTTTACAAGACTTAAGCAAATTTATCTTGAAAAGAACAAGGATGCAATTGTATTAGAAAAGCTTATTAAAAATGACCCTATGGTAGAAAAGGTTACTCAGCTAAGAAGTGAGAAACATGCTTCAGGAGTAATTGTTAAGGGTGTAGATAATATTAAAATTAGATTATCAAGATGCTGTAATCCAGTTCCTGGTGATGCTATAGTAGGCTTCATAACACGTGGAAGGGGTGTCTCTGTACACAGAGCAGACTGCTCAAATATTCACGACCTTAACGATTCAGATGATGAAAGATTTGTAGATGTTGAGTGGGACACTGGCAAGAAAGGTACATTTTTAAGTGAAATACAAATAAAGGCTATTGACAGACCTAAGTTATTGCAAGATATAACAGGTTCATATAACGATGCAAGGCTTAATGCAATATCCCTTAATTTAAAAATAAATAAAGACAAAGTAGCTGTAATAGATATAAGCTTTGAAATTAATGAAACTAAGCAATTGCATGAGTTAATTAAAAAGCTTGGAAAAATTGAGGGTGTGTTAGACATCTACAGAACTACTAAATAAATGAATGAAGAATTGGAATGATTCTTCTATAGAGTGAATGAAGTTCACTATTTATAAGGAAGGATAAATTATGATTTTAGAAAGATTAGAAGTAACTTCATTTTTAATGAATTGCTATATTGTTGGCTGTGAAAAAACGCATGATTGTGCTATAGTAGATCCGGGCGGAAGCTTTCAGTTTATAGATGAAAGAATTACAGCTTTAGGATTAAATCCAAAGATGATTTTGCTTACGCATGGTCATGCTGACCATATAGGAGCAGTTGGGGACTTAAAAAACAAATATAATATACCTGTATATATTCATGAATTAGATTCTGAATTAATTAAAAAACCAGAACTTAATTTTTCATATGAATTATTTAGAAAAACTATATCCCTGGATTATGATATGCTTTTAACAGATGGGCAAATAATTGAATTAGGAGAACTTAAAATTAATGTTATACACACACCGGGACATACTAGAGGTGGAGTGTGTTTTAAAATTGACAATATAATTCTAACAGGGGATACGTTATTTGAGCGTTCTATTGGCAGGACTGACTTTCCGGGTGGTTCTATGGAGGATATAATAAACTCTATTGTTAACAAGCTATTTATCTATGACGATGAAGTAAAGGCATATCCTGGTCATGGCTCTGCAACAAGTATAGGCGCTGAAAAGAAAGCGAATCCATATGTTAAAAACTACTGCAAATAAAGAAAATAATATAGTAAGCTTTTATTTAATTAATCATGATTACGAGTTTGAGATAAGAAATGTCTATAAGATTTTTGATTTTAATTCTGAAATAAAAGTTTATTATGAAGATGAGATAGATTTTAATAATTCAAGATTTATCATTTCATCAGAAATTATAAGCTTGCCAAAAGGCTTAGCTTGCAAAACTGTTCTTTATATAGATAAAATACAGATTGCTTGCATAACTATACACGAAAATGATATAAGAATTGAAAAAAATGATTTTAAAAAGCTTAGAAAAACTATAGTAAAAAAATCCTTATATGATATACTTACTCAATATTTTGATGAAAAATCTGAATATGGCTTTTTAACGGGAGTTAGACCAAATAAGATACTGATATCAGCAATTAAAAATAATATTTCAAGAGAGGATACTAATTTAATTTTAAGAGATACTTATGAAGTATCAGATGAAAAGATAAAGCTTTTAAATGAGATATTTGATAGACAGGCAAAGTATATATTTAATACAAATACATGTATAAATAATAGTTATGATAAAGAAAAATATAATCTATACGTTCATATTCCTTTTTGCCCAACAAAATGTAATTACTGCTCATTTGTATCATTCTCAAAATATGATCAAAATGTCTTGAATGAATATGTAGATAATTTAATATATGAAATCGAGAAAACTATAGAGTTAGCTATTATCAATAAATTAGAGCTAAATACAATATATTTTGGTGGTGGCACTCCATCAGTATTGAGTGTAAAAAATATTGATGATATATTTAGTGTAATTAAAAAGTATTATTGTCTTGAAGATGTTGCAGAAATAAGCTTTGAAGCAGGTCGTCCAGATACTATAGATGAAGAAAAGCTAAATTGTCTAAAGAGAAACTCTGTAAACAGAATTAGTATAAATCCTCAAACAATGAATAACAATACATTATCAAAAATGTTTAGAACACATTCTGTGGCGGACATTGAAAGCTCTTATAATTTGGCGAGAAAAATAGGTTTTAATTCAATTAACATGGATTTAATAATAGGTTTGCCTGAAGAAAGTCCTGAAGATGTGCTAAATTCAATTAAAAAAGTAGTAGAATTGAATCCTGATAACATTACAGTACATTCATTATCTTATAAAAAAGGTTCACTTTTATTGAATAATGCTAAGGATTTATCAAAAGATACTAATATTATTAAAGAAATGTACGATATAACAAAAAGAATATGCTCTGAAAATGGATATAAGCCTTATTATATGTATAGGCAAAAAAATATCAAAGGAAATTTGGAGAATGTTGGATATGCTTTAGAATCAAAGGAAAGTATATATAACATAGTTATAATTGAAGAAATTGAAACTATACTAGCCTGTGGTGCTGGAGCTGTTAGTAAAATCTTAAAAGGTCATGAAAGGCATGAGAGAGTGCAAAATTATAAGGACTTAAAGGAATATAATAAAAATGTTCAAAAAAATATAGATGAAAAATGTAAAAATATGATAGATTAGGTATTGTAATTAATTTAATTTTATTATACAATAATACCGGATTAATTTAATAAAGAAATTATTTAATTTAATGAAAAAATTAAATAAAGGAATTGTTTAATAATACAAAACAAAAAAATATTTTAAATTAAACAATTAAGCATTATAATGTAGCATAATTATTTTCTCAAATTTGGAGGTTAAAATGATTAAAAACTATGCTGAAGTATTAGTTGAAAGAACTCTTGAAAATCTTCTCAGAAATAATCCTGAATATGCAAATATTTGTAAATGCGATAACTGTTTAGACGATATTAAGGCAAAAGCGTTAAATAATATTAAGCCGTATTATGTAACTGGAAAGATAGGAGAGGTATATAGTGAGTATAATATGCTTGAATATCAAAACAGCACAAATATCGTGATGGAAGTTGCAAAGGCAATAGTACATATTGATGCTAATAGAAAACATAATCCATAAAAATTAGAACT
>DCPV01000048.1:0-1461 GCA_002323775.1 Firmicutes bacterium UBA1535
TCCTGCTCTTGCTGCCTCAACGGCCGCATTAAGAGCCAAAATATTAGTTTGGAAGGCAATATCCTCGATAGATTTTACAATTTTTCTGATTTCTTCCGAAGAATCTGAAATACTGTTCATTGCAATCATCATATTTCTCATTTGCTCGTTTCCATTTTCAATCTCATGAGTTGTATGTCTAGTTGCAATGTTTGCTTTTTCACTGTTTTCTGCATTCTCTTTGATTTTTTCAGTTATATCTGAAATTGTAGCTGATAATTCTTCTATACTGCTTGCCTGCTCTGTAGCTCCTTGTGAGAGTGCCTGAGCTCCTGCTGACACTTGATCAGAGCCACTGGAAACTTGTTCAGAAGCATTGATAATTTGTGTTAATGTATAATTCAAAGCAGATATAATTTTTTGCAATGAAGCTTTTATAGGTCCGAAATCTCCTATATAATCAATATTAACATCTAAATCCATATTTCCATTTGACATTTCTGATAACTTCTCTGAAATGTCTGAAATATATTTTTTAAGAGTTTCCTTAGTAGATATTAAGCTATATGTAAGCATTCCTATTTCTGATGTATTTGGCTCTAAGTTAAAAGTAGATGACAAATTACCTTTAGATATTTCATTCATTTCATCTTTGATAGAAATTATTGGATTTATGACTTCTTTCTTTGTATAAGTATTTATGACTATTTGTATTCCAATAGCAA
This sequence comes from Firmicutes bacterium UBA1535, assembly GCA_002323775.1. Taxonomy (GTDB): domain Bacteria; phylum Bacillota; class Clostridia; order Tissierellales; family Sedimentibacteraceae; genus UBA1535. The sequence goes on from DCPV01000048.1 coordinate 705, forward strand.
TTATTATTCCGATAAGTAGAAAGATTTGAAGCAATAAATTCCAAAATTTAACGTTTTCTATCTGAGTTTTAGTTCTATTTTCAAGCATAGACAAAAATTCAGACTTTAAATCAGATATTTTATCTATACCATCGTTGTATTCATCACCATAAACGTAGTCAATGGCAGCACGAGTATTGCCTGTTTCTGCGTTTTTCATTGCAGCTTCCTCTAAAGGGATTAGTTTGTTTGAAATTTCAAACATTTCATCAATTATTTTTTGCTCTTGTGCTGTGATGCCGATTTTTTGCATATTTTCAACACCGATATCCCTGTTTTTTAAGTTGTTGACCTCATTCTGATAGTTGTCATAGTGCTTTCGATCTGCACTTGCTGCGTATGCACGAACCTCATTTGTTAAGTACGCAGAACCATTCATGAAACGATTTGCATTTTCTGTTAAATCGATTTTGTCATTATAAGCTTTTGATAAGTTTTGACCCATAGTGTACACTCCTAAGGAGCTTGCCAGAACTACAATAAGCATAGCTATAATGATAATGCTCATAATAAGTACTGTTGTTGATTGTTTTACTGTTTTTTTCATCTTGTGTCCTCCATGTCATAATTTAATTTTTAATTTGTCAGATGAAATTATTTTTGCGATCTCAACTGCTTTGAACCCTACACTAATTTCAACATATTGGTTCATATTCAGAAATTAGTGCTGTTCATATTCGTACTATAATTATACAATATTCATCAAAATATTACAAAT
>DCPV01000048.1:1603-6112 GCA_002323775.1 Firmicutes bacterium UBA1535
CATCAAAATATTACAAATATTTTAAATCAATTTTTAAAATATTTTACCTAAAAAATAGAAAATTATGTTATAAACTTCTTTAAATATTTCTTTCAGTTTTATTTAGAACTGTGTTATAATATATGAATAACTAATTTTCATTGGAGAGCAGGTGCATTATGGATAATATTTTTATGATAGGCATGGTATTTTCATACGACTTTGATAGATTTCAAAAGGAATTTAGAGAAAATTTCTTCGGACTTGAAGTTTGCTCACTGTCGAGTGAAGAAGATGTTGATAATCTACGTGATGAGGCTATCAAAAAAAATTTTAAATACGGAATTCATTATCCACTAAGACGAGGACTAAGTCCTGTGCGAGATGCACTGTTTTTATCTCTTGATTATGATGTTAAAAGAAATGCGTATGAATTAATTGAAAATGAGTTAAAATATATTAAGGAAAAAAGACTAAAGCCTGAGCATGTACTTTTTCATTATCCTAAGCCGGTTATACTTAGAGATGATTTTAATTTAACCAATTGGAGATTTGAGGACAAGTCAGAATATGTATTTGAATCTCAATATCCGGAGGAATTATTTATCAAAAATACTGAAGAATTTTTCAAGTGGATTTCCGAGAAGGGCAAGGAGTATGGTTTTATACCTGTCTTAGAGTTTGATGGTTTAAATAAATATATTACAGAAAGTAATTTTTTAGAAAAACTTCTTGATGAATATCAAGATATAAAAATGTGCTTGGATTTATCGAGGCTGCATTATCAACATAAGGTTCAGAAGGGTTTTGATGAAATAGATATAATTAAAAGATTTGCCAAATATTCGTATACAATTCATCTGTCTAATGTGTGCTGTGTAAATGATGATGTAGGAATTAGCCATTACCCTGCCTTAGAGGATTTAAAGGAAGAAGATGGATGGGCACCTATCCCTAAATACCTTAGAATTATAAAGCGTGAAAATCCTGATTTGAAGATATTATTTGAGCATAGGTCGTATTTGATTAGTAGTGAGCAATTAAATAATTGCTATAATTGGATAGATAGAATTTGGTTTAATAAAAAAAGACATGACAAAGCATATTAATTAAAAGAACAAAGCCATATTTGGTACTTACTTATAACAAATCAATAGGACAATAAAACGTCAATATGTCCACAGAAAGGAATAAAAATGAAAACAAGCAGAAGAATTATATTGTCAAGCGGCAATACTCATAAGGTAAAAGAAATAAAAGAAATATTAAAGGATTTAGACATAGAGGTAGTTTCAAAGGATGATTTAGGCTTTAAGGACTTTGATGTAGTGGAGGATAAGGACAGCTTAGAAGGCAATGCTTTTAAAAAGGCAGAGGAGCTGTCAAAGCTTGTAAAAGGAATAATAATAGCTGATGACACTGGATTGTTTGTAGATGCCTTAGATGGAGCTCCGGGGGTATATTCCGCAAGATATGCAGGAGAACATGCAAACTACAAGGACAACAATGAGCTGCTTTTGAAAAATCTTGGCGGTGTTCCGATAGAAAAAAGAACTGCATGCTTCAAAACCGTCATAGCACTTGTATTAGAGGATGGCTCAAAGCTAAAGGCAGAGGGTGAATGCAGAGGCAAAATTGGTTTTGAGGCGCATGGAGAAAATGGGTTTGGCTATGACCCTTTGTTCATTGTCGATGGTTTAGAAAAAACCTTTGGCGAGATGACAGATGAGGAAAAGAATTCACTAAGTCACAGAGCAAATGCGCTTAGAAATCTAAAAAATGTAATAGGAGAGATATTAAATTGAGAATTTTAGTTTTAAGTGATACTCATGGTAACACAATTGATACATATTTGAATAAAATTAAAAATGACGGTGAATTCGATATGTTTATACACTGCGGAGACTGCTGTAAGGATGTAGCTCATATATCGAAAACACTGAACATCAGCAAATTTATAAAAGTCAATGGAAACTGCGATTCAGGGCTGGAAGCGAACGATATTGAAGATGTTGTTATAGAAAATAAGAAGTTTATCATAACGCATGGACACCTTTTTGGCGTTAAAAGAGACTTAGAGGAGCTTAAAAGATATGCAGAAAATCATGATGCAAATATAGTACTTTTTGGTCATACTCACAAGTCACACAGCAAATTTGAAAATGGAATTCTGTACTTTAATCCCGGAACTGCGTGCATGCCAACCTTTGGAAAATACAGCTATGGCAAGCTTGCTATTGAAGATGGAAATATTTATGACGAAATAGTAGAGTGGTAATGTATAATTATAAATAATAAATTTTTCAAGATATTTTTTAATAAAAATTTTTAATTTATTCTTTACTTTTATTTAATAATTTGTTTCAAATATTACAAAAATGAAATTAATATTTAATAAACTTTATTAATTAACAAGTTATCAACAGCTGTGGATAAAGTTGTGCACAACTATAAAAAAACCTAAATTTTAAGCCATTTTTATGTCAAGAATTATTTTGAAAATTTTAAGGAAATTTTATTTTTAGAAAATCATAGTAATTTTTAACTTTAGTTATCCACAAGTTATCAACAACTGTGGATAAAGTTAATTATATTTATTCAAAGGTCACAAATATTGAAATTTCCGTTAAAAGGACAAATTATGTATATTTTATAAAAAGATATTTGTATAATTGTATAATTTGTAGTATCATGTAATATATAGTACTATCATCAAATTAAATAATATTTTATATTAAAAGTAAATAAGAAATGAGGGATTATCATGAATAAGTTGAATTTAAACAAATACAATGTTATGTCAAGTTATTTTGAGCCTTTCATAACTTGTGAAATCAGGCTAGATAATATTACAAATGAGAATGAATTATATATTATTTATGCAAATGAACATTTTCTTAAATTTGCAGAGGTAACTGACATCAATTTTGAAAACAGGAAATTTTCTGATGTTTGTCCTAGTTCAAAGGCATCTATTTTCGATTGGCCTTCAATTATCATGAATGCTGCTATGACTAATCGATACAAGATAATTGAGCAGTATATTGATTCCGTAGATAAATATGCGAGATTATTTATATTTGGATATGAAGAAGGCGTTTTTAATGTAATTATACAAGATGTAACAGAAAAAAAGCAAATTAACAGAATACTACAAGAAAAAAACAGACAAATTGAGTATCTCTTAGAGGATTTGAGGATAAAGAATGACAAGGATAATGTAACAAAGCTATATAACTATCAATTTACAATGGATAGTCTGGATACAAGTATAAAAAATTATCACGAAGAAAATATAAAATTTTCTGTACTGTTGATAGATTTTAGAAACTTCAAGGAATTAAATTTGAATTATGGTTCAAAGGCCGCTGATAAGATGCTCATGGAAATGGGAGATTGTATTATTGCAAATACAAGAAAAATCGATTTCGCTTGCAGATATTTAGGTGATAAGTTCTTGGTAGTTTATAATGATGTTGATACAGATATTGCAAAAATATTATTTGATAGGTTGAAAAAAAGTTTAAAAAAAGTTATAATATTATATGATGGTTCAGAGATACATTTTAATGGGGCCGGGATTGATTATTCTGGTCAGAAAAAAGAAGAAATTATCATTGAACTTGAAGAAAAGATTAAAAAATCAAAATTATTGGGAACAGATATGATATTGCAGTAAAAATATATAATATAAATGAAGGGAACTTGCATTATGGAAAATAAAATAATTGCTGATAGTAGTGTTGATTTCAAGGAGAATAAGGAGTTTATTACAGATGGGCTTGAGATAGTACCTTTTAAGATACAAATTGATAATGAGGAAATAGTAGATACCGATCTAAGTACAGAAGAACTGATGAAAAAGATGAAAGCAAGTTTTAATCAAATAAAGACTGCCTGCCCTTCACCAAGCGAATTTTATGATTCGTTTTCAAAGGAAGGAGCATCCTTTGTTGTTACGATTTCTGCTGCTTTAAGCGGTTCTTACAATAGTGCAGTCCTAGCAAAAAATATGTTTTTGGAGAAGCTCCCTGAGGCATTGGTACATATTTTTGACACACAATCTGCCTGTGCCGGTGTAAATCTTGTAATTCTCAAGATAAAAGAATTGATTATGCAAAACTTAAAATTTGATGAAATAATTACTTCTGTCAATAAATATATTTCCAAAATGAAAACCTTATTTATTTTAGATTCACTAGATAACCTTGTTAAAAACGGTAGAATAAGCAATTTAAAAGCTATGTTAGCATCATTTTTGCATATAGTTCCTATAATGGGTGAGAATGGCAAAGGAGAGATTGTACTTCTTGAGCAAGTAAGAGGTAATAAAAAAGCCTTTAATAGATTAGTTGATATGATTGGCGAATCTGGTGTGGATTTTGAAAACACCGTACTTGGCATAACTCATTCAAATGCTAAGGAAAAAGCTGAGAATTTAAAGAATGAAATTTTAAAAAGATTTAAGTTTAAGGATGTATTGATATTTGCAGCAGGAGGACTTAGCACAGTCTATGCAGATGATGGCGG
>DCPV01000048.1:6218-7963 GCA_002323775.1 Firmicutes bacterium UBA1535
AGCGTTTTAGCTGTCTAATAATTAAAGATTAAAACTTTTAGAAGATGAGTTTGAAAAAGTATTAAATAGAATATAGATAATATACAAATATTTTTGAATTTTGTAAAATTAGTATACTTATACAAAATATCAATAAATGGAGGAACTATGGATTATAAAAAACTTATATCAAACAGAAAATCAGTAAGAAATTATAAAAAAATTGCATTGAAAAATGAAGATATTAAAGAATTAGAAGCTTATGTCAATAAGGCTAAAAGATTAATTTCTGATATTGAGGTAGAAGCGATTTCTATGGGCAATGAGGTGTTCTCAAAGCTTAACGGAAAAGTTGGGTATAAAGGATTCATGCTTGATGCACCTAACTATATATTGCTGTTGTCTGAGAAAAAAGATGATTATCTAAAGAATGCAGGATATATAGGCGAAGGAATAGTTCTAAAAGCCTTAGATATGGAAATAGGCTCGTGCTGGGTAACTTTTGATGACAGCATCTTAGTAAAGTCCAGTCTTGGCATAAACAGTGATAAAGATGTTGTTGCAATTATAGCTCTTGGCTATGATGATAATAAAACAAAGGTGATAAATTTACATAAAACAGGTGAAAATATGTCAAAAACTAAACTTGATATAGTTTCAGACAATACATCTGAAAGACTTGGAGTAGAGGACATAGTTTATTTAAACACTTGGGGCAATGCTGCGACAGCAGAAGAATTAGAAAATAGAGCTTTGCTAAATGCTTTCCATTATTCAAGATTAGCTCCGTCAACTTTAAACAGACAGCCTTGGAGATTTATCCTTGACGATGGTGTTGTAGTTTTAACAGTTAGAGAAGATGATTATACTGGCTCATATGAGGAAGAAGTAGATGCCGGTATAGTTATGCTATACTTTGAAGCAATAGTGGATTCAACACTTACAGACATAACATGGACATTAAATGCTCCTGAAAAGAAATATAATATCCCTGATAATTATGAAATTATTGGATATTGCAATATATAGAAATGAAAAAGTGCAAGACAGAGGAATGTTTCTTCTGTCTTTTATTTTAATTTGAGAAGCAAAAACATTTTTATATAATTGAATATTTAGAAAAATTGAGAATATTAAAATAGGCTGTAGCAAAACTAAGTTGCGACAGCCTATTTAATTTACTTATTTGCGTATTGCATACATTATTATAACTTAATCTTAAATCTCTTATCTACAATCTCTAAAATTGTTGCAATAATAAATGTGTATATAGGTATCGTAAAGAAGCTGGTTATAATTCTTCCAGGCAAGAATGCCAGATAGCCTTTTCCATAAATAACAGATAGAAAATAAGTATTTATTATTATTGAAAAAATAAACTGTGTAACACTAACAATAAACAATATTTTGTCCATCTTCACCTTGAAATTGAACCTTGAGGTAATTATTATCGGCACTATTATATAGGCTATAACAAGCGCTATAAATCCCACAACAATCCACACATTTAATGGAGCACCATTATAATATAAACTTCCGCTTTCAAAGCTAAGCATCTTATTTAATATAAAAGCTCCTACAAAACCGGCAGATAGTATAACTATAAGTATTGCATTCAAAATATTATAGTTAATCTTATCACTTTTAAAATGCTTGTGCATAAGTGAAACCATTAAGGCAGTCAAAGCTGCTGAAATTGTAAAACCTGGGAAATATGCACCGACAGGCTTTATTAAAGCGGGGATAAGATCCACCAAAGCACCTGA
>DCPV01000160.1 GCA_002323775.1 Firmicutes bacterium UBA1535
GAGCTTATGCAAGAAATAAATAAGTACGACCCTATGAATAATGTAGACAAAATAGTGGATAGACCAATTTTAATGCTTCATGGAGATTGTGACTCTCTTATAGATGTCAATGTTCAAAGGGATTTCTATGCCAAGGTATCACCTAAGTACAAAGATTCAAACAAAATAAAATATATAGAATATCCAAAGCTAAATCATCTGGTAACAACAAATATGATGGAGGATATTGCTGTTTGGTGTGAGGAGTTTTTGTAAAAAGCAACTAAAATCAATATAAAAACATATAATTTATAATGAGTAAAAAATAATCAAAAATAAGCTTAAATAATTCTTAAATTATCGTAAATTATTTTAAAATTGTTTAGAATAAATATTGACAATATATAAAAAAAAGGTTATTATATACTATGTTAGCACTCAACACACGAGAGTGCTAACATAACGAATTAAATAATATAAAATTAAAACATTATAATATTTTTAGGAGGTTACAAAATGAACGTTAAGCCATTAGGTGAAAGAGTTGTTATTAAAATGGTTGAAGCTGAAGAAAAAACTAAAAGCGGTATATTATTGACAGGAACTGCTAAAGAGCAGCCTCAAATTGCAGAGGTTTTGGCAGTAGGTGCTGGAATTACTTCTGATGAGAAGAAAAAAGATGAAATAAAAGTTGGGGATAAGGTTATATTCTCTAAATTCTCTGGAACAGAAGTAAAAATTGACGGAGAAGAATTAATAGTTATTAAATTGGCTGATATTTTAGCAGTAGTAGAATAATAAGTTGGAGAGAGGTGTATATAAATGGCAAAAATAATAAAATTTGATGAATCAGCACGTCGTGCTATGGAAAAAGGTGTCAACGCATTGGCTGACACTGTAAAGGTTACATTAGGACCTAAAGGAAGAAATGTAGTTCTTGGAAAATCATTTGGTTCTCCAATGATTACAAATGACGGAGTTACAATAGCAAGAGAAATAGAATTATCAGATCCATTTGAGAATATGGGAGCACAATTAGTTAGAGAAGTTGCTACAAAAACAAACGATATAGCAGGAGACGGAACAACAACAGCTACATTATTAGCACAAGCAATCATAAGAGAAGGACTTAAAAATGTTGCAGCCGGAGCTAATCCGATGATAATCAAAAAAGGTATCAGTAAGGCTGTAGACGCTGCAGTTGAAGAATTAAAGGGAATGTCTAAGCAAGTAGAGACTTCCGCAGACATAGCACAGGTTGCATCAGTATCAGCAGGAGACGAAACTATAGGCGAACTTATAGCTCAGGCTATGGATAAAGTTGGCAAGGATGGAGTTATAACTGTTGAAGAATCAAAGACTATGGGAACTGATTTAACTGTAGTTGAAGGTATGCAATTTGATAGAGGGTACTTATCATCATATATGGTAACTGATACTGAAAAAATGGAAGCAGTATTAGAAAACCCATATATATTAATAACAGACAAGAAAATAAGCAGTATTCAAGAAATATTACCAGTTCTTGAGCAAATAGTTCAAAGCGGAAAATCATTATTGTTAATAGCAGAAGACATAGAAGGCGAAGCTTTAGCGACATTGATAGTTAATAAATTAAGAGGAACTTTCAACTGTGTAGCAGTTAAAGCTCCGGGCTTTGGTGACAGAAGAAAAGAAATGCTTAAAGATATAGCTATATTAACAGGTGCAGAAGTTATATCAGAAGAATTAGGATATGAGTTAAAAGAAGCTACAGTTAATATGCTTGGTACAGCTTCAACAGTTAGAATTGACAAAGAAAACACAACTATAGTTGATGGAGCTGGAGACAAGGCTTCTATAGAAGATAGAGTTAGACAAATTAAATCACAATACGAAGAATCAACTTCTGAATTTGACAAAGAAAAATTACAAGAAAGACTTGCTAAATTAACAGGTGGAGTTGCAGTTATAAACGTTGGAGCAGCAACAGAAACTGAAATGAAAGAGAAAAAATTAAGAATAGAAGATGCTCTAAATGCAACTCGTGCAGCAGTAGAAGAAGGCTTAGTACCAGGAGGCGGAGTAGCATTATTAGCAACAATACCAGCAGTTACAAAGGTAATTAAGGAATTATCAGGAGATACTAAGACAGGTGCTGAAATAATAAAGAGAGCATTAGAAGAACCTCTAAGACAAATAGCTATAAATGCAGGCCTCGAGGGATCAGTAATAGTAGAAAAAATCAAAAATAACAAGTCAGGAATGGGCTTTGACGCTTTAAATGAAAAATACGTAAATATGTTTGAAGCTGGAATAGTAGACCCAACAAAGGTTACACGTTCAGCACTACAAAATGCAGCAAGCGTTGCATCAATGTTATTGACAACAGAAGCAGCAGTAGTAGATGAGCCAAAAGAAGAACCAGCAATGCCACCGATGGGTGGAGGCGGAATGCCAGGAATGATGTAATATATGATGAAAACCACTGAATTTCAGTGGTTTTTTTGTGGGTAATTATTTGGTGTTTATATAAAATTTGAAAAAATCTCAAATTTTTTAGTTAAAATTAAACTGATTTGACGCTTACAATTAACAATTAAAAGTGATAATCAAATGTCTTTGTTATATAATGCTTACAATCAATTTCAATTTTCATAATAAACTCATCAATAGAAAAAGTAAAAGCTATATTTTTCGTTATATAGATTGTTTAGCTGCCATATGTCGATCTATACTTGAAAATTTATCTAATGTTATATTACCCTTTATTTGTGTTAATAGATTGGTAAATCTATTATATTCATCATAGAAATGTCTATTTTTAAAACCATCATGTGCTATCAGAAACTTGTTGTTAGTATCAACTTCTATAAATAACAATCAAATATAACCTTCAACCATTTAATATCTTTATGTAAATTGCTGTCTACTACATAATCAGCGATACTGTTAGTAAACCAATGGTCATCAAAGATACATGTAGTTAGGTTAGACTTTAAGATTTTATTATTTTTACTATATACAAATATCCTGCTGTGCATAAATATCACCTACTTTCAAC
>DCPV01000261.1:0-1476 GCA_002323775.1 Firmicutes bacterium UBA1535
AGCAAGATTTGAATTAAATTATAGCGAATTTAATTATTTAATAAATTATTATCAAAATATGAATGGATTATTATTTATAAATGAAGAAAGTGAAGTTTTAAGAGATAATGGTTTGTTTAAAAAAATGCTTAAAAAAACAATATTGGATGTTTGTAGTGATTTTTTATTGTACTATGATAATAATAATTTAAAATATACAAAAAGGGCTTTACAATCACCAATTAAATACCAAATATATGACAAAAGCAGTAATTTAACGTTAGAACGAGATTCAAAAGGATTGCATTCTTTGCTACTCCCTAATTCATATGATAGAATAGAAGATATTTCTAATAAAACTTTTTATTTTGATCCATTTACTAAAATTTTTTCTGCAAATTTTTATATGTATAAAAAAATAACCAATGAAAAAATTTATGATTTAGCAAATCATATAGTTAATGAAGAAACATATCTAATGATAAATAAGGATAATGATAAAAATTATATATTAAATTATATACCAGTATTTAATATTAATAAATCTAAAGAAATTTTAGGAGTAAACGATAATTTAGAGTTTATTGAAGAGTATCAAGGTAGTCCAGAGATAAAAAAAATTATAAGCGATGCTTATAAAATACTTATTAAAGATGAAGAGTCATCAAAAGAAATAGCTGATTATCACTATATGAATAACGATTATCAAAATTTAATAAAATTTTTTATAATAGAGGCTTTAGACAGTATAGCATATGAGTTATCTGGTGATGAATTGTCTCTAGAAAAATTTGACCCTGAAAATGAATATATTAACAAAACACTTGATAAAAAAATAAACGAATTTGTTATTAACCTTGGTATTCATAATAATTAATATAGATTTATTTATATATAGAAGTTAAATAGGCGGAGACAATTTCTCCGCCTATTTGTATGTTTTTTAATTGAGATATTTTTATATTTCATATCCTTTTTCAAAAGCCTGAATATTCATATCAATAGCTTTCTCAGGAACAGATTCTTTTATTATTTGTTTCCAATCAATACTTTCAAGCTTTAACATTTTTACAAGAGAACCAAGAAGAACAATATTCATACATTTTGTGTTTCCAAGTTCCTTTGCTATATCATAAGCTTTGATTATGTGTACATTTTCTTTTCCAACAACATTTTTATATTCGTCGATTATTCCAGCTGGATATTCTGCGGCTCCAATATTTACTGAAACCGGAGGCATTTCATAGTCATTTACAACTAAGATACCATCTTTTTTAAGATCAGCTAAAAATCTCAAAGCCTCACATTTTTCAAATGCAACTATTATATCTGCACAGCCTTTTTCTATAACTGGAGAATAAACTTTTTCACCGTATCTTATTTGAGTTGTAACAGTTCCGCCACGTTGGCTCATGCCGTGTATCTCGGCCATTTTAACATCATAACCATTTTCTACAAAGCCTTTAGAAAGTATTTTTGATGTAAGTATAGTTCCTT
>DCPV01000261.1:1654-7384 GCA_002323775.1 Firmicutes bacterium UBA1535
GTTCCTTGTCCACCAACTCCAACTAAAAGTATATTTTTAATATTTGACATGATTTATTCACCCACCTTTTCTATTGCTCCAAACGGACAAATTTGTACGCAAACACTGCAACCGTTACAAGCATCACTATCAATTCTTGTTTTTCCTTCAAAAATCAAAGCAGGACATCCGCATTTTAGACAGGCTTTACAAGATCTGCATTTATCAGGGTCAACCTTTGATTTCATGTTTGCACGTTGCTTAATAATAGGCTTTAATAAAGCACATTCACGTTTTGTTATTATAACAAACGGCTCTGTAGCTTCATAACCTTTTTTAAGTGCTTCTCTTGTAGCTTTGATATCATAAGGGTCTACTATTAACAGATTTTCTTTTTTGATACCACAAGCATAACACAATGTTTCGATATCAATTTTTTGTGCAATTTCTCCTGTTATAGTTTTTCCGGTACCAGGGTTTTCTTGGTGTCCAGTCATTCCTGTTATACTGTTATCAAGTATTAGAGTAGTTATAGCTGAATTATTGTAGGTAGTGTTTATAAGTCCTGTAATTCCTGAGTGGAAGAAAGTTGAATCTCCTATTAAAGCAAAGGACTTCATTGATTTATCTTGATTTATTTCATTAGCTTTTTCAAATCCATGAGCTCCGGTTATTGAACCACCCATACAAATTGTAGAATCACAAGCATTTAATGGTGCCATTGCTCCAAGCGTATAACATCCTATATCTCCGCTGAAATATGCTTTGTTCCTGTATTTTCCAAGCTCAAAGAATAATCCTCTGTGTGGACATCCGGCACATAATACTGGAGATCTTGGAGGTGCTTGCATTTGGCTATTATAATCCCCAGAAGGTTTAACACCTAATAGTATTTCTCTCAATAATTCTGGTGAATATTCTCCACAGATTGGGAATACATCTTTTCCTGTACATTCAATTCCCATTGCTCTTACTTGTGTTTCGATGAAAGGATCGTTTTCTTCTATTATATAGAGCTTGTCTACTTTAGAAGCAAATTCTTTTATCATTTTATCCGGAAGTGGATTTACAAATCCTATTTTCAAATAAGAAGCATTATCTCCCATAACTTCTTTTGCGTATTGATAAGCAATACCGCTTGTTATGATACCAATAGATGTGTTGTTATACTCAATTCTATTCAAAGAACAGTTATTAGAGTATTCTTGTAATCCTGCAAGTCTTATGTTTTCAATCTCTGGATGTCTTGCTCTTGAAATTGCAGGAACCATAAGATTTTTTCTTATATCTTTAACATAATTTTTTATAGGTGGAACAACTCTCTCTCCAGTGTTTACAATTGATTTTGAGTGGCAAGTACGAGTTGTTACTCTGAATAATACTGGAGTTTCGTATTTTTCACTTATTTCAAAGGCTTCTTTCATGAAATCGAGACATTCCTGTGAATCGCTCGGCTCGATAAGTGCAGTTTTTCCAAACAGAGCAAAATATCTGTTGTCTTGCTCGTTTTGCGATGAGTGCATATTTGGCTCATCAGCAGTTATTAGCACATATCCTCCATTAGTCACGTGATAGGCATAAGACATAAATCCGTCAGCAGCAACGTTTAAACCAACGTGCTTCATAGCTGCAAATGAACGCGCTCCACGAATAGAAGCTCCAGCCGCAACCTCACATGCAACCTTTTCGTTTACTGCCCATTCAGCATGTACACCCTCATATTGTGAGAAATTTTCCATAATTTCTGTACTTGGAGTGCCAGGATAGGCAGAAGCAACGGTAACACCAGCTTCATAAGCACCACGTGCTATAGCTTCATTACCAGTCATAAGAATTTTCATTATATAAATCCTCCTTTAAGAATTTCTTTAAAACTAATATTTATAAATATTTTAAATAATTATTAGCACACCTATTATTTTATTGTTAATAAACATAATTGTCAATGATTAAATTAGCGTTTATAATTATATTTTCTTTTTTAAAAAAGTTATTTTGTTTTTATTGTTGCAAAAAAAAGACAGAAGTAATACTCAACTGTCTTATTCTGCCTTTAATTCTGTTTTGCTATTGTTTTTATAACATCATCTAAGGATGTTCCTTTTTTAATTTTAAAATCACCAGATTTTAATTTTGTGTCTAGTTTCATTTCTACGCATCTTGTTAAAAATGTCTGCTTGTCCTCTATTAAAGCTTTATCAATTAAAATATCGGCTATTTTCCCAGGGAAGGTACCGGCAGGGATATTAAAGCTGATTTCAGCTCCATCGGTAGTAGGGTTAGAATTGCCACCTTGTTCAGGGTCTTTGTTACCATCAGTGTTGTTGCCTTCCGGTGGAGTCGGATTGTCAGTTCCATTTCCTTGATTGTTTTCACCAGTATTATTTCCATCAGTTGGATTATTAGTGTTATCACTTGGAGGATTAGTTTTGTCATCATCCTTGCCGTTAGAGATAGTTATAGGATTAGGCTTTAAAGTATCCTTTTCTAATTTTAAATTAAATAATATGTCAAATCTCCAAAACAATACAACAGCTACAACAGCTACAACACATAGTATTATTGCGTAATCAGTAGCATTATAAAATAAATCTTTAAACCAATTGATAATTGCTTTCACGTTTGCCTCCAAGGATAGAATTTTAAGGATAAAATTTATGGTTTTTACTTATAATATCACAATAAAAAAAAATATTCAATAATTTCGACAAATAAATTTCTCAAAAAATTATTTGTAAATTTGTAAATTTATTATTATAGAAACCTTTTTATAGAAAATTAATTTATTTTTTTGTAAATAGTAAACTATTATATAAAACATCCGAAATATATTATGTAAGTATTAAGCTTCTTTTTAGCTTGCTTTGGTAATATTAAAGTATCTAAAATTTTATAGTGGCTGAATTATTCCGGATAATAAATTCAACCACTATATGAGAGTGGAAAAATTAGTTTAATTAAACCTATATGTTATGACGAAGCGTAGAAGCTAAATGTTCCAAAAAATTTATTAAAAAGGAAATAAAGTGCTATGAATGTAATGGTAAAAAACCTAAGAGATGATAAAAAGAGTGAAAATGTTCCAATTACACAAAATGAAACTGCTTATGACTTGTTAAAGAAGATATATGGTGATGATTATAACAAATACTTGTTAGTTAAAATAAATAATACACTAAAAGAACTTAGCTATAACACATTTTATGAGGGTGATGAAATAGAGTTTTTAGATATTAAAAATCCTGATGGAATGAGGGTATATATAAGGACGCTCAGCTTTATATATATAAAGGCTTGCAAGGAATTATATGAAGATTCAGAAGAATTGCATGGTAGCTTAAAGGCTGGTCAGCATAACTCTGTGGCGATGATAGAACATTCTCTAAATAAAGGCTTGTTTACGGAAGTCAAGCTTAACAGAAAGCTTACAGAGGATGATATTTTAAAAATTAAAGATAAAATGCAAGAAATTATTGATAGAAATATTAGTATTAATAAAGCTATGCTTTCTGTTGATGAGGCAAGAGAGATATTCTTAAAACAAGGTATGACTGATAAGATAGCCTTATTAGCAAATTGGGGTAATGAAAATATTAGAGTTTATGAGCTTGATGGATATTACGATATGTTTTATGGATATGTTGCTCCAAATACCAATGTTATTTACAAATTTGACCTGAAGCTGTTTCAATCAGGGCTTATATTGCGTTACCCGTCTAAAGAGAACACAAATGAATTCCCTGAATATGCTGAGGATGTAAAGCTTGCAAAGATATTTAAAGAATCTGAGGATTGGGGAGATATCATGGAGGTAGCTCATGTTGGGGCATTAAATGAGCACATAGTAAATAATAAAATACATGATTTAATATTGGTAAATGAAGCACTTCATGAAAAGAAAATAGCATACATTGCAGATGAAATTTCAGAAAATCAAGATGTTAGAATTGTTTTGATAGCAGGACCTTCATCATCCGGAAAAACAACCTTTGCGGGGAGATTGTCAATACAGCTTAGAGTAAATGGCAAAAAAACATATGCAATTTCATTGGATGATTACTTTGTGGACAGAGAAAAGACACCAAGGGATGAAAATGGAAATTACGACTTTGATACGATAGATGCACTTGATATTGAGCTGTTCAATGACCATCTTCTTGACCTTATGAATGGTCACGAGGTGCAAATACCGACTTTTGAGTTTAAAACAGGTAAAAGAATTTATGATAAAGAGCCTGTAAAGCTTTCAAAGGACCATATAATAGTGGTTGAGGGCATACACGGACTAAACGACAAGCTTACATCGCATATATACGCTAAGAATAAATTTAAAATTTATATAAGCGCATTAACCCAGTTAAATATTGATAATCATAACATGATATCTACTTCTGATACAAGATTGATAAGAAGAATTGTTAGAGATAATCAATTCAGAGGACATAATGCTCAAAGCACGATGAGGATGTGGGAAAGCGTCAGAAAGGGCGAGGAAAAATATATATTCCCATTTCAAGAAAATTCAGATGCGATGTTTAACTCATCATTGACATATGAGTTAGGAATTCTTAAGAAATACGCTGTTCCATTGATAGAGGAAGTAAAGGAAGACAGCGAATTTTATCCTGAAAGACAGAGATTATTAAAATTCTTAAGCTATTTCAAATCAATAGAAAATGAAAATACTATACCTAAAACTTCAATACTAAAGGAGTTTATAGGCGGAGGAATATTGTAATAGTATTATAAGAAAGGTTAAAATATAAATGCTGGAAAGAAGTTCTGGAATACTAATGCCTGTGAGCTCATTGCCATCCAAATATGGCATAGGAACATTAGGAAAAGAAGCATATAATTTCGTAGATTTTTTACATTTAAGCAATCAAAAATATTGGCAGCTGCTGCCTATGGGACCTGTTTCATATGGTGATTCTCCATATGCTTCATTTTCAGTGTTTGCAGGAAACCCATACTACATAGACCTTGATGTCTTGATAGAGGAGGGGCTTTTATCCTTCGAAGATTGCGAGATTTTGAATGTGAATGATAAATATGTAGACTACGAAAGGCAG
Source organism: Firmicutes bacterium UBA1535 (assembly GCA_002323775.1). Classification (GTDB taxonomy): domain Bacteria; phylum Bacillota; class Clostridia; order Tissierellales; family Sedimentibacteraceae; genus UBA1535. The sequence continues at coordinate 6,706 of DCPV01000261.1, forward strand.
TTTAATTTCAGATATAAAATACTTCATAAAGCCTTTGTTAATTCAATCGGAAAATATGGAAACGAAATAAACGAATTTAAAGATAATAATCAATGGGTAGATGATTATGCCTTATTCATGTCATTAAAGTATTACAACAATCAGAAATCTTGGCACGAATGGGAAGACAAGATATCAAAAGATAACATAAAAGAAATTGAAAAATACAGACATATGCTTAAGGATGATATAGAATTTTGGATATTTCTTCAGTTTATGTTTTATAAGCAATATACTAAATTGAAGGATTACGCAAATAGCAGAGGAATTTATTTGATTGGTGATATGCCAATTTATACAGCAGAGGATAGCGTAGAAGCTTGGTCTGAAAGAAGTCTGTTCATGACAGATGCTTGTAAGCGCCCAAGCTTAGTTGCAGGAGTACCACCTGATGCCTTTTCAGACAAGGGTCAGCTTTGGGGAAATCCTGTATACAATTGGCAATATCATAGAATGAATTCTTATGAATGGTGGATAAAAAGACTCAACTTATCATTAAAGCTATATGACCTTGTCAGAATAGACCACTTTAGAGGGTTTGATGAGTTTTGGGCTGTAGAAAGAGGTTCTGAAAATGCGATTTCCGGCTCTTGGCTTCCTGCAAATGGGAGAGAGATGTTTAATCGTGCTGCAAAAAAGA
>DCPV01000269.1:0-3659 GCA_002323775.1 Firmicutes bacterium UBA1535
TTTAAGTCCTGTGCGTCTGCCAGTTCCGCCACCCCGGCGTAATGAATTGGCTAAGCGGAAAACGGGGTTCGAACCCGCGACCCCCACCTTGGCAAGGTGGTGCTCTACCACTGAGCTATTTCCGCAAAATGGTGCCGGCTAAAGGACTTGAACCCTCGACCCTCTGATTACAAATCAGATGCTCTACCAACTGAGCTAAGCCGGCTAAATATGCGGGTGAAGGGACTTGAACCCCCACGCCTTGCGGCGCTAGATCCTAAATCTAGTGCGTCTGCCAATTCCGCCATACCCGCATGGTTGTTTTGTTTATGTCTTAACAACAAAACTTATTATACACAAACCAAACTAAACTGTCAACACTTTTTTTAATATTTTTTAAATTTTTTTTACTTAGCAAATACTGTTTACTTAAATTGTTGATTTTTACAACTGTTTCGTCAAATTAATTTTTAGGAAATATAGTTGTTTATGCAAAGTAACAGTAAACTTGTCATCTAAAGTTACAATTAAAGCTTAATCATTCCTACATAATATGTATTGTAGATATAAACTCTTTTATATTTCTTTCAGTAAAATTCAACTGCAAATTTATAGCAACACCCTACAAAATCATAAACTTTATTACATATTATTAATGCAATTCAAAATTTTTTATTTTATTCTTGACAAACATCTAACCTTATATTAGACTTATATATAAGTAGTATTTTATGATGTTTATACATTATGGTATTGATAAATTAAATTTAAAAATGTTATAATAAAGAAAGTAAACATAAAACTTAAATTTATAGGAGCAAAATACTTTAAGATGATAGATAACAGAGAAAAAAGTGATAAAAAAATACCAAATAAATCGTGTATAGTAACGTTTAAATCTGTAGCATATGCTATGCAGTTTGAAAAATTAATGAAATCAAATAACATTGAATTTAAATTAATTCCTGTTCCACGTTCAATAAGCTCTAGCTGTGGAATGTGTGGCAAGTTTAATATGGAAATGAAGGATATTATATTAGATTTATGCGATAAAAATAAAATCTCATATGATACTGTACATGATTTTTCTGAAAATTAAAACAAGCTTTTAATATGATTTTAATTGAGGAATAATACTAATCTTAATAAATAAAATTTAGATTATATTATTCTTCATTATAATATATAATCAAACAGGACCTAATACATATTTAAAATCAAAGAGTCTTGTGTGTTAATGAAAGGAGAGAAACACATGCTAAACAAAGCACTAATTGAAGATACGCTTAATGCTGCACTATCAACTGGAGGCGACTTTGCTGAAATATTTGTTGAAGACAGAACAAACAGCCTGATAGAGATGATAGGTGGTAAAATTGAATCAACAACTTCAGGGAGAGATTATGGTGTAGGGATAAGAATTTACAGAGGTTTTAACAGTGTATATGCCTATACTAACAAATCTGACAGAGATTCGCTGATATCTGTTGCAAAAAAAGCTGCTCAAGCAATGCTTGGAGCAAAAAATGACATTACATTAAACTTAATTAAGACAGATATTATCAATAATCACAAAATAATAATCAGCCCAAATGAAATTGCAAAAGTTAAAAAAATAGAAGCTATGAGGAGAGTTTATGAAGCTGCAAAGAACTATGATAATGTCATATCTCAAGTTACAGTAAGACATCTTGATCATGACCAACATATCATGGTTGCTAACTCTGAGGGACTTTGGAAAGAAGACAGGAGAGTTCGTAACAGAATAGCTGTAAGTTCAGTTGCTTCAAAAGACGGGGAAATGCAATCAGGCTCTATGAGTCCTGGTGCAATGAGAGGATTTGAATTTATAGAGGGATTAAACCTTGAAGAAATAGGAAAAGAAGCTTCTCGTATAGCAAAGACAATGGTAAATGCAAAATATTGTCCAAGTGGAAAATTCCCTGTAATAATAGACAATGGTTTTGGTGGTGTTATATTCCACGAGGCTTGTGGACACGGACTTGAGGCTACATCTGTCGCAAAAGGTACATCTATTTATTGCGATAAAATAGGTCAAAAAATAGCTTCAAATGTAGTTACTGCAATTGATGATGGAACTCTTGCCAACGAATGGGGTTCTATTAATATAGATGATGAGGGAAATCCATCACAAAAAAATATATTGATTGAAAATGGTATATTAAAAGGATATATGATTGACAGATTGAATGGAAGAAGAATGGGAATGGCATCTACTGGATCTGGAAGAAGACAATCATACAAATTCGCTCCAACATCAAGAATGACAAATACTTATATAGCAGCTGGTTCTTCAAAGGTAGAAGAAATATTCGCAAATACTGAATATGGTATTTACGCAAAATATATGGGCGGCGGCTCTGTTGATCCAAGCACAGGAGATTTCAACTTTGCAATCATGGAAGGCTACATAGTTGAAAATGGAAAAATCACTTCACCTGTTCGTGGTGCTACACTTATAGGAAAAGGTATAGATGTCTTGACAAAGATTGACATGGTCTCAGATAACATGACATTCGGACAGGGTATGTGCGGATCTTTAAGTGGTTCTGTCCCAACCAATGTTGGTCAACCGCTTCTTAGAGTTTCTGAAATAACTGTAGGTGGAAGAGAGGGATAATAATTATGGATAAAAAAGCTTTAATAGATAAATTGTTTCAACTTGGAAAAGAACGTGGCTTAGAAGATATGGAAGTTTCATACGACAGCGGAACATCTTTTTCGTTGAAAATATTTAAAAAAGAAATAGACGGATACGACTTGTCACAATCAGATGTTCTAAAATTTAGAGGTCTATACAATGGCAAAATGGGTTATTCTTATACTGAAAAGGTTGATGAATCATCAATAGAACTACTCGTAAATGAAGCTATAGAAAATGCTAAAATTATAAGCTCAGATGATCAAATAGAAATATTCCATGGTTCTAAAGAGTATAAAGAAATATCTACATACAACCCAAGTCTTGAGCAAGTTACAGAGCTTGAAAAAATAGAATTTGCTAAGAAAGTTGAAGAAATAGCTTATAGTTTAGACAGCAGAGTTTCAACTGTCAGTGCGTGTAATTATGCCGATGCTTCTTCTGAATCAATGATATCTAATACAAAAGGGCTTAATTTGAAAAACAAGTTAAATTATGCCTTATCATATGTAGGCGTTGTAGTAAAAGACGGTGATGATGTTAAGTCAAAATACGCATTTGTTTGTGGGAGAGATTTTTCAAAATTCGATTCTGAAAAACTTGCTAAGGAAGCTGTTGAAGAAGCTATATCAATGTTTGGTGCAAAACCTGTTAAATCAGGAAACTATCCTATCATATTGAGAAATGAAACTATGGGCGATTTACTAAGTGCATTTACTGGTATATTTTCAGCTGAAAGTGTTCAAAAGGATTTGTCTTTATTAAAAGGAAAATTAAATCAGAAAATAGCTTCAGAAAAATTAACTTTAGTTGATGATCCTTTTATGCCAGATGGATTAGCAAGCAAATCATATGATGCAGAGGGTGCAGCTTGTACTTTCAAGAACGTAATAGAAAATGGAGTTCTAAAAACATACTTATACAATTTAAAAACAGCTAAAAAAGATAATGTAGAAACTACAGGAAACTCTCTTGGCGGTTCTGGTATAGGTCCTTCTAACTTTTATATTAAAAAAGG
>DCPV01000269.1:3789-4083 GCA_002323775.1 Firmicutes bacterium UBA1535
TAACAGACTTAGCTGGTCTTCACTCTGGATTAAATCCTATATCTGGAGATTTCTCACTTTTATCATCAGGATATCTAATTGAGAATGGAAAGATTAAAAGACCAGTAGACCAAATTACTGTAGCAGGCAATTTCTTTGTAATGCTAAAAGAAATCGAAGAAATAGGAAGCGACTTAAAATTCGGTACACCAGGAAGCTCATTTACTGGATGTCCTTCAATTAAATTTAAGTCTTTAGCAATTTCTGGAGAATAGAAATTAAAAATACAAAATAAAGATAAATAAAAAACGGTTA
>DCPV01000303.1 GCA_002323775.1 Firmicutes bacterium UBA1535
ATCTATTTAACATTGATATTAATAAGAGTAAAATTAGAGAATAATAATCAATATTATATTCATAAGCAAGGAATTCCAAATCATAATGACAAAGCTATCTTTCAGAACTGTATCTCAAAATTTCATCACCCCCGGATTGATATTTTTATCCTTTGTTTGGTTAATACCGCTACTTACCAATTTTGCTGTTTCATTTTTTATTTTTCTTTTTACACAGGTTATCAAAGTTGGCTGCTTTCAGATATCATGTTGTACCCTCTTCCCATTATTGTTTTAGCTATCTATCTCAGAAAGAAAAATAGAACCACAGTTGTATGGGAAGCACCAAAGCTGTTTCAAATTCTACTTAGCTTGCTTGTTGTGGTATTGTATTTCTTATTTACAATAATTAGCCATAATTTTTTCCCTGTTTCTGTAGCAACATAACTTATATGTTAGTCTTATCTTCGGATAATAATATAAAAATACTACAATTTTACAAGTATGGCGTTAAACTCATGGGGCAGTTAATCAATAACATTTTTTTAATTTTCAATTATATTGTTACAAAAATTCATTATATTTGAATTCTAGTGACTATAATTTCATTATCACAGTGAATCGCTCTCATACAGTCATGTTTTAGTAATCAACTGCGCTAAACAGTAAACTGATAGAATTAAAACTCAAGTAAAATAATCTGCTACCAAAAATGAGTAGACTAAATTCAGTTAATTACTAAATCTAGACTACTCAGTTCAAAATTATTTTAGTTTTATATCTTTTATTTTCACAATTTAATCCAATTTTTGCCATTCTTAGAATTAAAATAGGATTGATCTTGTTTTTTAGGATAAAATGACATGTGCCTATCATTTATTTTTTTAACACCTATCTTAACTTTATTTTGATTAGGTATTCCCAGCTCCTTCATAACATACATATTACCCGGTAAATTATCAAATACGACTTGCCCATCCAAATTAGAATAACGAATTAACGGCGCACCATCTCTCTTCAGAGTCACTTTTCCATTTTTGGAGAATAATTGGTAACCTATATCAGCAATAGGCTCTCCATTTTTGTTAAGTCGGTAAAAAGAAAAATTGAATTTCTTTTTTGATAATTTCATCATCACAATTTTTCGATAAAGTAAAAAGAACTGACCAATTAGCAACAAAACAACACCAATAAGAATTATGCCTTGTTTCAGAGTATGCCACTTATTGGCGGTATCAATTTTCTTTGTCATATCTGCTGTGTATGGCACCCGATATCCGGTCACCAACAGTCGATGAGAGTTAATCATATATGGTGTACATGTCAAAAGCGTAACTAAATCTTTGTTTGGTTCAATTTTTAATCCTTGATAATCCTCAGGTTTAACAATTTGAATTTTAAAAACCTTGTAGGCTAATTTTTTATGCAATACTGTTAAAACAAAAACATCATTTTTTTTAACTTTATTGAGGTTTGTGAATAAAACCCGCGATGCCAATCCACGATGAGCGGAAATAACACTATGCGTTCCTTCCCCGCCAATTGGGAAAGAAGTGCCTTGCAATACTGTTGCGCCATAATTGAGTGTTTCTTCGTTTGTAGTATCAAAAAGAGGTATGTCTAATCCAATTTTTGAAATACTAATTTTTCCGATTAAGTGCTTTTTTAGGTCGACGTGTTCATTATAAGTGGACCCAGAAAAAGGATCACTACCTGCCACGATGCCGTCTTGACGCAATTTTGCATTTTTCTTACGCATACTGGCTTCTTTAGACAAAATATTTTTATTTGTTTGAGATTGTAGGGTCTTAATACGTTGTTCATCAATAAAATGATTAAGTGCACCAACATAAAATGGATACAACGCAACCAAAAAACCGATTAAAAAAATAAGATTTAAAATAAAATTTTGCTTTGTTCTTTTCTTTTTAGTCATTTTTTTGATTACTTTCCATTATGATTTGATAATGACTTCGCTTTGTCTTTTTTAAATAAAATCGTTTATTAGTCAACTTTTTTACATAGGCGCAGAATGGTTTTTCATTTGTCATAGAATTTTCAATTAAAATTTTGTACTGTCTACCGGACAATTTGCCAAAGTTAACTTGGCCGTTTTTATCACTAGTTGCTCGATACATATCGCCCTGCTGATTGAAAAGTGGTTTTCCATTTTTTTGAGCCAATCTAAAAGATAGATTTGGTACTGCAAGATGATTTTGATAAACATAGAATCGCAATAAATAATAGCGTTTGGCAGCTAATAGTTCAATTATTTCTCGTTTCAAAATATAACAAATCATCGCAAGAACAGTCACAAGTAGTGCCAATAAGACTAACAGATGTTTGGCTTGGTATTGCGAAGTTTGCTTTTCTTGATGGTCAAATGCTGATTTACTGAGGGGAACCCTTTTCCCAGTGATCAACAGCCGATGAGTATTAATCATATATGGTGTACACGTCACCAAAGTTGCCAAATCTTCGTTTGCTTTTATACCAACATCATTTAAATTCGACGGCAACACAACTTTCTTACTAACTACTTGATAAGCTAATCGCTTGCCATACACTTTGAAAAAAAACTTATCACCTTTCTTTAGCTTATGTAAATTGGTGAACAACAATTGACTAGTCAAACCACTGTGACCTAACAGCACAGTATGAGTGTTATTGCCGCCAACAGGATATGAACTGCCGGGCAACAATGTGATACCTTGTTGCAATAAACTTTCAGTGGTTGTATCAAAAATTGGTAAACTTAGTGATATTTTAGGAATAAATATACTACCTAAGGCATGTTGCCTATAATAAGACTGATCTTCTTTTGCCACATTGTTTAAAGATGTACCAAGAATATTTTTAACTGGAGAAATTCCTAATTGTTGATTTTCTTCAGTCTTTTTCTTATTCGCTGTGATTAGCTCTTTTAACTTCTTATCACTTGCTTTTTGATTAATCTGGTTAAGTGAATTAACCTCCCTTTGAGCAACATAATTATTAACAGCATTGGCAAAAAAAGGGTAC
>DCPV01000112.1:0-1418 GCA_002323775.1 Firmicutes bacterium UBA1535
CTACAGTATTTCTACAAAAAGTCCGATAAAGGGCTATGCCGGAGATATTGAGATAATTTTAGGGGTTTCTCTTGATGGTAAAATAACCGGAATAAAAATTGTTTCTCACAGTGAAACTCCCGGTTTAGGTTCAAATATAGAAAAAGCGAACTTTAAAAATAAATTTATTGGAAAGAATAGCACAGAGAAATTTACAGTTACAAAATCAGCAAATAAAGAAACTGATGTTGAAGCTATTGGCGGAGCAACTTTTTCTACTAAATCATTTACAAGTGCTGTTAATAACGCTATAGAGATATACAACAAGTATTTAGCAGGAGGTAATCATGAATAAATTAAAATATATGACAAATGGTCTTGTAGCAGAGAATCCTGTATTAGTACAATTGCTTGGTATGTGTGCAACTCTTGCTACCTCAACAGCTGCTTTAAACGGAATGAGTATGGGACTAGCTACTACTGCTGTTTTAGTTGGTTCAAACATAGTTATTTCAGCACTTAGAAAGCTCATACCTGATAAAATTCGTATACCTTCGTTTGTTGTTGTTATAGCAACATTCGTTACTATAGTAGATTTGTTGATGCATGCTTATGTGCCTGCCTTATATAAGCAACTTGGAATATTCATTCCTTTGATAGTAGTTAATTGTATTATATTTGCTAGAGCAGAGGCTTTTGCATTTAATCATACTATTTTAGAATCAGCATTAGATGGTTTAGGAATGGGTGTTGGTTTTACATTAACATTAACTGTCTTAGGTGCATTTAGAGAAATATTAGGAGCTGGTACTATATTTGGTATTAGCATATTTGGAGAGGCATTTAAGCCTGCACTTATGATGATAATGCCGCCGGGAGCTTTTATTTCACTTGGACTGTTGATTGCAGCAGTTAATATAATAACTAAAAAGCTTAAGGCTAAGAAAGCATAGAGGAGGAGCATGATATGAATTTATTTAGTTTATTTATAGGTGCATTTTTAATAAATAATATTATTTTTGCTAAGTTTCTAGGCATATGTCCATTTCTTGGAGTATCTAAAAAAATTGACACTGCAGTTGGTATGGGTATTGCCGTTACCTTTGTTATAGCTCTTGCTTCTATTATAACATGGCTTTTACAAAGACTTGTATTAGATAAGCTAGGCTTAGAATATTTACAAACAATTTCGTTTATTCTAGTTATTGCCGCACTTGTGCAATTAGTTGAAATGTTTCTTAAAAAATCAGCTCCTGCACTGTATAATGCACTTGGAGTTTATTTGCCGCTGATTACAACAAATTGCGCTGTTTTGGGAGTAACTATATTAAATATACAAGAAGGATATAACCTTATCGAAACTATTGTTCACTCAATAGCAGCACCTCTTAGCTTTTTATTAGCAATAGTATTGTTTGCTGGAGTGAGAGAGAAATTAG
>DCPV01000112.1:1478-6686 GCA_002323775.1 Firmicutes bacterium UBA1535
AAATTATCTGACATTCCAGAAGCATTAAAGGGATTTCCAATAGCTTTGATAACAGCGGGGCTTATGTCAATGGCTTTCTTAGGCTTTTCAGGTCTATCGATATAGCAAGGAGGAAATGATATGGCAATAATTTTATCGGTAATAGTTTTAGGTGTATTAGGACTTGTATTTGGTCTGATTTTAGGTGTAGCAGCAAAGATTTTTGAGGTAAAGGAAGATCCGAAAATTGCTCAGATTAGAGCATTGCTCCCTGGTGCTAACTGTGGAGCCTGTGGATTTCCGGGCTGTGATGGTATGGCATCAGCTATGGCAAGCGGTAAAGCACCTGCTAATGGATGTCCGGTAGCAAGCAGTGATGCTACTCAAAAAATAAGTGAGGTCTTAGGAGTTTCTGCTGAATTATCTGAAAAGCATGTAGCTAAGGTTTTATGTAAAGGCTGTGACAGTAAGGCAAGCAGAAAATATGATTATGATGGAATTTTAGATTGCAAAGCGGCGGTTTTAGTTCAAGGTGGAGATAAGAGCTGTGCTTGGGGTTGTCTTGGATATGGAAGCTGCGTTAAGGTCTGTGATTTCGACGCAATCGTGGTAGTTGACGGTATAGCAGTAATTGACAAAGAAAAATGTACAGCTTGTGGTAAATGTATAAGCGAATGTCCAAAGAATGTTATAGAATTAGTACCTTATAAAAACGAAATAATCGTTGAATGTAAAAATACAGAATTCGGAAAAACAGTTAAGGATTATTGTACAACAGGTTGTATAGGTTGTAAAATATGTGAGAAAAACTGTCCATTTGATGCAATTCACGTAGAAAACAATATTGCAAAAATAGATTATTCAAAATGTAAGCAGTGCTTAGTATGTACAGTAAAATGTCCTACAAGAGCTATCTCTGGAGATATTAACAAAAGAGTAAAAGCGTTCATTGATGAAGATAAATGTGTCGGATGCGGTGTTTGTAAGAAAAAATGTGTTGTTGGAGCTATAGAAGGCGAACTAAGGCTAAAGCATAGAGTAATAGAGGATAAATGCGTAGGCTGTAGAGAATGTGTTTCTAAATGTCCAAAGGACGCAATAAAAATGATATAAACTATATAACGACCAAAATTATTGATATTTTAATAATTTTGGTCGTTTTGACATTTATTATAAAGAATTTCCTAATATTTTTTTAAAAATAAATATTGTTTCCTTGTAAATAAATAAAATTAATGATAAAATAGTTAAGATAGGGGTCAAGGGTTAAATAAGGATAAATGTTAAATAAAGAACATTGGAAGGATAAGGCATCGAGACCATACAGAAATAGTTCATGGGATTTGGTGAAATAGGTGAATGGGTATAGAAAGATGAAAAAAGGAAATTTAGTTTTGGTGCTAGTCATTTTAGCTGGTTCAATATTTGGAAAAATAATAGGCGGAGCCTTGTCAAAGTATGTACCTATATTAAATTATGGTGAAAGCATCGGATTCGGTCCTACATCTATTGACTTGAACATACTTAGCTTTACATTAGGATTTAAAGCTTCTATGACAGTTGCAGGAATAATCGGTATAATTATAGCGATATTTGTTTATCGAAAAGTTAAATAGATATATTTTAGATTTTCTTAATATAAGAATGATATACTATTTTATACTTATGTGAATATGACTATAAGCAAATATTCTATAGAGTGAAGGTAGTTCATGACCTGAATGATTAGTTCAGGTTTTTTATAAAACTTATGAAAAAATGGGGGGATAATTATAGTGGAAAAGAATTATACTATTAGTAAAATACCAAAAGATGAGAGACCACGTGAGAAATTATTGAAATATGGTGCTGAGATTTTGACAAATTCAGAATTATTGGCATTGATTATAGGCTTTGGAAGTAAAAAGGACTCTGCAATTACCTTGTCACAAAAAATAATATATAATAACAACAAAGGACTTTTGAATATAGTTGAAACAAATCCAGAGCTATTAAAAAGTTTTAATGGCATCAGTGATGCTAAGGCAGCGAAAATCTTAGCGGTGGCGGAGCTTAGTAAAAGGATAAGCCGTGAAAGAGTTAGTAAAACAAAAATAACTTCACCACAAACTATATCAGCCTTGCTTTTAGAAGAAATGAGGTATTTAAAAAAAGAAGTTTTTAAAACTGTTTTGTTAGATACTAAAAATAATGTTATATCTATAAACAATGTTTCCGTAGGATGCTTAGACAGTACCGTTGTACACCCAAGAGAAGTTTTTTTAGATGCCATAAAAAGCAGCAGTGCTGCTATTATATTGGTTCATAATCATCCAAGCGGTGAGGTAGAGCCAAGCAAAGATGATATCAGCATAACAAACAGAATTATAGAATGTGGCAAAATAATAGGTATAAAGGTTTTAGACCATATCATAATTGGTAATGGAAATTATTTAAGCTTTAAAGAAAAAGGTTATATATATTCGTAGTTGTGCATAATGATTGATAACGAAAATATCTCATTATCGCAACAAAATAAAGTGAATTTGTATTTATAGGAAAGGAATGAATTGAAATATGGGATTTTTTTCAAACAATATAGGAATTGATTTAGGGACATCAAATACTTTAGTATATGTAAATAAAAAGGGTATTGTTATCAATGAGCCATCAGTTGTGGCAATTAATTTGAACAATAATGAGGTTAGAGCCATAGGTAAGGAAGCAAAAGATATGCTTGGAAAGACACCTCAAAGTATAAAGGCTGTTAGACCGTTGCAGGATGGCGTTATTGCTGATTTTAACATTACTAAGGTTTTAGTCAAATATTTTATATCTAAGGCATTGGATTACAAAAAATTTGTAAAACCAAATGTTGTTATTTGTGTGCCGGTAGGAGTAACATCAATTGAAAAAAAGGCTGTTTTAGAAGTAGCTCAAACTGCTGGAGCGAAGAATGTTAAAATAGTTGAGGAGCCTATGGCAGCTGCAATAGGAGCAGGTCTTGATGTTAGTGCTGCTGTTGGAAACATGGTTGTGGATATTGGTGGCGGAACTACGGAAATAGCTGTTATATCACTTGGAGGAATAGTTGTAAGCGATTCATTACGAATAGCAGGCGATAGCTTAGACATAGAAATTAGCAATTATATAAAATGGAAATATAAGCTTGATATTGGTATTGGAACGTCTGAAAAAATTAAACACGAGCTTGGTAATGCCTGTCAAGAATTTTATGAGCTTCCTGAAAATAAGGACGTTCCTAGGACTATGTTAATTACAGGCAGAGACATGGTTCTTGGTTTGCCAAGGACTATTGAAGTTACTAACGAAGAAGTGCGAGAGGCAATACTTGAAACTATCAATAATATCGTTAGCGGTGTAAAAAGATGTCTTGAAAGAACACCTCCGGAATTATCTTCGGATATATTCAGCAATGGTATATTTTTAACAGGTGGAGGTGCCTTGATAAAAGGTCTGGACATATTTATGGAGAGAGAAACAGCCTTAAAGATTAAAGTTGCAAACAATCCATTGGAATGTGTTGCTGTAGGAGCAGGAAAAGTTTGCGAAGAAATGTAAAAATATAGAAAGAAGGCACTAACCTATAAGCAATATTAATTTTTTGCTAAATAGGTGCATGGGCAATAACTATGAAGATTATACTTCAAAATATTAAAAAACTTGTTATAGTATTAATAGTTTTGATTTTACTTATTATTATTGGGATAAGCTCTGGAAGCAGAGATAAAGTTTCAAACGGTGAAAATTTTTTTGGCACTGTTTTTTCCTATATAGAAAAAACAATGTATAATATAGGACAAACCTTGAGCAATGCTTTAAATTCAATTCAAAATATAAGCAAGCTTAATGAAGAAAATGCAATGCTTAGAGAAACTATGTATAAACTTAAGGATGAAAATCGAATGCTTAAAGACATAGTTAGTTCTCAAAGCACACTTGAAGCAGAATATAAGCTAAGATCAAGCCTTAAATACGATTATGCAGAGGGTCAGGTTATAGCAAAGGATGATTCTAGCTGGTTTAGTAAATTTACTATAGACAAGGGAGAAAAGCACGGAATAAGTAAGAATGATATAGTTATCCAAGCGGTAAAATCAGAAGAAACTGGAATTGTTCAAGTAGGATTGGTTGGTGTAATTTCAGAAGTTGGGCATAACTGGTCTAAGGTTACAACTATTATAGACGAAAACTGCAAGGTTAGCTTTAGAGATATTGAAAATAATGAAAATGGTATAATAAGCGGAAATGTTGACGGAAGAATTACTGGCTTTTTCTTAGATAATAAGGTTGAGGCTAAAGTAGGAGATGAGCTGTTTACATCTGGCATAGGTGATATATATTTAAACGATATATACATCGGAGAGATAAGCGATATAATTGAGACAACAGATGCTTCATCTAAAAAAATATATGTAAAGCCTGCTATTGAATTTACTAATATATATAAGGTATTTGTACTAAAGGTTAGCAGTATTAGAGATTAAAGAGTGAGCAAAGTTCATTCTTTGGAAGAATTGTTCCGATTCTTCATTAAAGTAATGGTATAAAAGAATGTAGGTTATAATGAAAAGACTTTATTTAATGTTAATAGTGTTTATAAATTTAATATTGCAAGTTACCATATACAATTTTGTTAAAATTTATGATGTTGTGCCAAACATAGCACTTATTCTTGTTGTATTGTTTTCACTTACAACAAATGAGTACATGGGTGGAATTATAGGATTATTTACAGGTCTTTTATATGATATTTTAATTATGGATATTATAGGTATAAACACTCTAATCTATTTTATCGTCGGTGTTAGCTTAGGACATTTTAGCGAAGAAATTAACAAAGAAAATAAATTATTATTTGTATTTATAACAATGATAGCTAGTGTTTTTTATCATTTAGCTACAGCATTTATAATGTTTTTTTTACGTATGAATATAAGTAATATGATTTTAATATTAGATAAAATTATTGTACAAATAATATTAAACTCACTGTTGTGTATTCCGGTTCTAATATTGGTAAATTATTTGCTTAAATTAGTAAATATCAAGCTTTTTAATAATAAGCTGTGATAGAAGGAAAGATATAAAACAGGTTAAAAGGAATTAAAGATAATGAAAGGATAGATACCGAGCCCATGAATAACAGAAACATGGGATTTTATTAAAATCGGTATATAGGCATATAAAAATGGGACTATTTAAGTTTTTTAAAAATAGATTTAATAT
>DCPV01000144.1 GCA_002323775.1 Firmicutes bacterium UBA1535
ACTTCATATAGTTAGTCTCATATTCATATTCTTCAATATAATTATATTTCACATACTAAAGCAAGTCAATAAATTGAATTAAAGCTTATATTAGAAATATAATTTAATTATAAAATCAAAAACCATATCATTTTACTGCAATTTATACATTAAATCTCGAATATTATTTTCAATTTTGTTTATTACCAGTAAAAACTCATCATCGCTTTTACCCGTTGGGTCTTGCAATCCCCAGTCCTCTGAATACTGACTGGAAATATACGGGCAAACAACATTACACCCCATCGTTATTAAGATATCTGGTTCGGGTATATCTTTTATTAGTTTACTGTACTGTGTTTCTTCCATATTTACGCCATATTTCTGCTTAATTAGTCTAACAGCATCTGGATTTATATTAGCTTTAATTTCTGTGCCTGCACTATAGCTTTCAAATATATCATTGGCTATTAATTTAGAAACAGCCTCTGCTATTTGGCTTCTGCATGAGTTATGAACACATACAAACGCAACCTTTGGCTTATTAGATGTTTTTATTTTAATTTTATTCACATTGTTTTCAACAATTGGTGCTGTCATATATCTTCTCCTCTATGTTAAGTTGTGGAAGCAAACTTCTTCGCTTAATTTTTAAATATTAGACATTTAATTTGTACTTTTACCACTAAACCATCCCTTTGTATTATTAGCAATTTTAACTAAAATAAGCATTACAGGAACTTCAACTAAAACACCAACTATTGTGGCTAATGCAACCGGACTACTTGCTCCAAACAATGCTATTGCCACCGCAACTGATAGTTCAAAAAAATTTGAAGCTCCTATCATACCTGCTGGTGCAGCTATATCGTAGGGTAACTTTAATAATTTTGAAGCTATATATGCAATAAAGAAAATAAAGAATGTTTGTATTATTAATGGTACTGCAATTAAAATAATGTGCAATGGATTATTTATTATAACATCTCCTTGAAACGAGAAAATTATTATTAATGTCAATAGCAATCCAATTATTGTTATATTATTGAATTTTGGTATAAATGTATTTAAGAAATATTTCTCACCTTTGTACTTTGTAATATACAGTCTTGTCAGAACTCCTCCTAAAAGTGGAATTACAACAAATAATATAATTGATAAGAACAAAGTATCCCAAGGTACTGAAACATCACTAACACCTAATAAAAACTTTACAATAGGAACGAACGCTATTAATATAATTAAATCATTAGTAGCAACTTGAACTATAGTATATGTAGGATTTCCTTTAGTCAAATGACTCCATACAAATACCATTGCCGTACATGGAGCTGCGCCTAATAGTACCGCTCCTGCTAAATAGTCTTTCGCCAAAGCCTCTGGTATAAGTGATTTAAAAATTATATAAAAGAATAAATATGCAATCCCAAACATAGTGAAAGGTTTAATAAGCCAGTTTATAGTCCATGTAACAAATAATCCTTTAGGATTACTGCTAATATCCTTTACACTTTTAAAATCAACTTTCATCATCATTGGATAAATCATTAACCAGATTAGAATAGCTACTGGTATTGATACATTGGCATATTCAAATTTGCCTAAAAAATTTGGTACTGATGGCATAAATTTGCCTATAAGAATACCTATAACCATACATAATACAACCCATATTGTAAGATATTTTTCAAAAAAACCTATGCCTTGTATTTTTTTACTACTCATTGTAGTCCTCCTTAATAGTGTCTTATAAAGATATTTTAATTTTGTTGTGTTAATAGTTTTATTCACATATTAAACTAATAAAAATTGAAACGCATTAAATACATATCCAATAATAACAATTCCTATAACGACAATCCCCACAAATACAGCTAAGAGCTTTGGTTTCACAGCTTTACGAAGCATTATAATTGACGGAAGCGAAAGTGCTGTTACACCCATCATAAATGATAGAACTGTACCTAACCCAACTCCTTTTGCAAAAAGTGCTTCTGCTATAGGCAACGTGCCGAATATGTCCGCATACATAGGAATACCGACAACAGTAGCTATTATAACTGATAAAGGATTATTTTCACCGAGTACGAATTGTATAATTTCAGCAGGTATCCAGTTATGAATAATAGCACCTATTCCAACACCAGCTATAACATACCAAAATACTTTTTTAACAGTCTCTTGAACCTGCTCCCATGCGTACAGCAACCTATCTTTTTTAGATAAATCAGGAACTTCAATATCAACACTTCCTGCTGTTCTTATAAATTTCTCAACATACTTTTCCATTCCTAGTTTTTGAATAACAGTACCTCCTATAACAGCTAAAATCAATCCAACAATTACGTATGCAATAGCAATCTTAGCCCCAAATATACTCATTAACAATATTAAAGATCCTAAATCTACTAGAGGAGATGAAATGAGAAATGAAAATGTAACTCCAACCGGTAAACCTGCACTGGTAAATCCTATGAACAATGGTATAGATGAGCAGGAGCAAAATGGTGTAACTGTTCCTAACAGTGCGGATAAAAAATTGGCTGTAATGCCTTTAAATCTTCCTAATATTTTT
>DCPV01000267.1 GCA_002323775.1 Firmicutes bacterium UBA1535
ACATCAATACCAGAATCGGCTTCTTTAATTTTTATTAGTAAAACTTTGAAACGATTTGAAGTTGCAATTATCCAAGATACAATAGCAAGCACTAAGATTGATACTATAATTATTATAATTAATTCTATACTCATTTATTAATTCTCCTTTTTATTTTTCACTTTTTTCAACTTTTAAATACAACGTGTCAATAAGGTCAAGTATGTTCTGAATATCGCTTGCCACACGCTGACGCTGCTCAGATAGTGTAGTGTCACCACCGGCAGCTTCAAATGAGTCTCCATTTGCTAATGCTACATAGAGCTTGTCATCCTTAAAAGACAAATATAACGGATATCCCACTTTTCCCCGTGTTAAAACTATGCCCTCAAGAACAGGAGGTGTCAAAATCCTAAGAGCAGCCTCTGCACTTGTAGAACTGATATAAAAATTCTGATTAAAAGCATCCAGCTCTGTTTTAATTTTTTCATCATTTTTAGGTTTTCCACCACATCTATCATAGACAGAAACAGGTTCATTTGATATGGCATCGTAATCAAAAACCATAAGTCTACCTTTAAAAACAGTCACATATACTGTCCGTGTTTTTAACTCTCCATCCTTCCAGTAATTTTCCTCTTTCATTTCCTGCAAATGAACATCTGACTGTATAAAATTATGTCCGTGATAATCTGCCTTCAAATAGTCATTTCCATTATATACATCATAATTTGGAAACAAACTTGCAGCTTTAACTATATTCTCATCCAGTTTTTCATTAGGTCTAAAATCTATATTATCTAAAACTGAATTAAGACTTCCCTTAACAACCTCTTGCTTAAAAGCATCTTTATAACGTTGCTTATGTGGAAATTTAGCCAGCCAGAAAATAACAAGTATTATTCCCGCTATGATAAGGTAAGCATATATTCCGGCTTCACCAAAAGCATCATATAAAGGCTCGACCAAAGGATATACTAATGCCAACAAGCCTATAAATGTAAGAACGAAAAGAAAGTCCAATATCTGTGATTTAATACGAAGTTTCTCCACAGCCATCAATTCTTCTGACCCAGTAGCAGCCGTTTCTTTGAAGCTCTTGTATTGCTTCTTTCCACTAACAGTGCCACCAATAATTACACCTATAAGTGTTGCGACACCTAACATAATTATCAAAATCGGACCAAAAAGGAACACAAATCCTACAAGTCCAAGAATAAGTCCGAAAATACCAAGATCCATAACTAAAAAACCAAAGTTGCTCCAAAACATGAAAGCTATAATAACAGCAATCACAGAAAATGACACTTTCAGCCATTTCATCCATGAATATTGACTTTCAAAACCTAACAGCCTTTTAATGTTAATACGTTTCATTTAATTTCACCCCTATTCAATACCACCCAATAAAAGAAAGGTAGCTATAATATATAAAATACAAGCAACACACAGTATAAATAAAGTGATATAAGCGAATGTCCAAGTGTATTTACCTGTTTTTACTTTTTTGCGAAATGACAGAATTCCAGCACTTAAAAAAATTATTGTTAAAATAAAGCTAAACCATATAGGCATGGATATCCCTCCTTAAATAGGCAGCACAGTAATTAACAAACAACCTAAAATGAGACTCAAAAGGTTTGCAATCAGTACATATGCTATTCTACGAACTTTGCCATGCTCTTTTAATGCTGCAAGAACAGCTATTATTTCTACAATAAATATAAGAAATTCCATTATGATTAACTTATAAATAACATATATTGCAAGTGGCGAACCACCATTTAATGAGATATTTAACCAGCCCTGTGTAATTAAATTCATCACTAAAAATACAATCCAACTGCGTTTTTCTCTATATCCAAACAAGAAAAATATAAAGCTTTCAATTATCAATGTCAATATTACACGTAAGCTAACAAGCAATATAGACCTTGTAAGCAATTTGCCTTCAGTTATAGTTCGTAAATTAAAATCCAATGTAATGACATTGTCATAGTATTGTAGATATTTAGATTCTACTTTTTGCTCATATTCAGTATTATTTCCTGAAATTTTAAGCATAATTTCACTGTTGTTTCCAATATCTGATGAATAGAATACAAAATATGTCTCCCACGCAAGCTTAGTTTCTGATATTTCTTTTAGACCATCTGCAGTTATAATAGAAACTTTAACATCCTCCGGTGCATTTTTCATAATGATAACCAATGCTGGCGGTTGAGCTGAGTTAGCATATGCCATAACCGGAATCATGCTTATAAACAAGAACAATACTGCAAAAATTTCTAGAAATTTACGTTTCATACTTTGACCTCATCTTTCTTAATCATCGTTTCCACCTGAATCCGTATCATTTGTGTCATCCATATAATCAAATACATCTGGGAAATCAGCTTTTGGATTTCCAACTGTTATCTCAATTGAAAATGCTTTTTCTCCGTCATCTATTGAAATTGTACCGGATATTGTTGCATCACCCATAGATATAGCCCTTACCACTCCATTTTCATCAACTTCTATTATTGATGTATCTGAGCTTTCTGCTTTAAGTATATATGGCAGCTCCCAAGGCATCAATACTATTAGCTTGCTCTCTTGTGCAGGCAGAAAAAAAACACCATCTTCTATTATTACATCAACAATCGGAATTGTATCATAAATTAATTCACCCGTATCTTCATCTTCAGGAGGATCAGATTCAAAAGGCATAGTTGTATCATCCAACATAGGCTGTGCACTTCCAAAAATTAAAACAGGCTCAATATCATCATCTGCTCTGTAAACTGCACTTAAATCTTTTGCTATTAAAAATTTTGCTATAACTGCACCACTATCCTTAAAAACTGCTTTAACCGGATAAAACCAGTTTGCAACAAGCTCTTGCGGATATTCGATAATATAATCTCCGTTATTATGATTAAGACTGGTAGCTGCTGTTGCCAGATGTTCTAAAATAGAAATTGCAGACACTTCTGATACCTCTAAATCACTGCTGACAAAATTATATACTCCATCCGGAGAAATATCAATTTCTCCTTGGTGTGTAATTGTTAAATTTTTTCCGTCTTTAGACAGTTTAAAATCTATTGTGAAAGGTTTTTCGATTTCAGGTAAAGACTCATAATGACCTATACCATCTTCGCCTACAATTAAAATAGCCGGTATAACAAGTGACTCAGCACTATCTTCTGACTCACTCCCCTCCATTAGTCTAAACTCAAACATAGCACAGTCATTAGATAAGTATTTTATTTGAAGCACAGCGTTGTTGTATTGGCTGGAATCATCACGGACAAAGTTACCGGATATAGATTCCCAATCTTCTCTTGCTGCAATATCGTATTGAGGGCTATCAGAGCTACCATTATTTTGCTTATTGTCAGAGCCACTATTGTTCTTTACACTGTTTAAAGTAGTCTTGTCATTGCAAGCAACAAATGTGAATATAATTGCAAGAATAAGCATTATTGTTATCAGTTTTTTCATACTAAGCCTCATTTTACTTTGAAGTGGCATTTTAAATATAAAATGTAAATTCTGTTTCAAGTTATACCCTCCTCTAATTTATCTTTAATTTATATTCTTTTTCTATAATCTTATTAGAAGTTGAAGCAGTTATTTGAACAAGATATGTCCCGGAAGAACATTTATACTTCTTGCCTACATTGGTATTACCACTCCATGTAAACCAACCAACTTCGTCATTTGTTTTTCTTGCCGGACCTGTTGTGCTATAAACCAGATTATCTTTAGAATCAAATATTTTTACAGTAAGCTTTTGATCCTTTAAATTTGTACATTGTATACTCCACTTATTTGTAGGTTTACCATCAAGAATTATTTTCTCATAGGCAGTAATTTCAAATGACTCTTTTCTTGTATGATTAATCTTATATGACCAAAACCAAGTATCTGTATATGTGGAACAAAATAACTTAAATGTATACTTTCCGGTAAGCAAATGATTATAATCTGCTCCATAATCTCTCCTATCGATTTCGTCAGGCTTATATGTTTTAGTACCCCATGTAAATACTTCTCTGCCGGCAGAATCAAATACTTTTGCCCAAACATTAAGCGGTTGCGCCCAGTTTACATTTTTTGTAGTAAAGCACATATAATATTTTTTATTTTTACTATATGAATCATGTTTAGTTACTTCTACGTATTCTTCCCAATTAGCACTTACAGACATAGGATTTACTATCGCAATTGACATCATAATTAAAAATGCCATAAAAAATGATATCAATTTGTTTTTAATTATAACTTTTTTCATATTAGATTTCCTCTCTTTATAATAATATAGTTATTCCGGCAACCTATAGAAATCTTCTAAAAATTCAGTAGATTCATTGAAATCATAAAAGACTGTACCGTCAATTGTAATTGTAGATCTTCCTGTTTCTACGTCGATATCTGCTTGATTAATGCTATATTGTTCAATTTCAGGTTCTTTATATATTATTTTAACAATCCCATCTTCTTTAAATACAACTAATTCATCACTTGGAACTATTTTATCTATATCTCCTGTCGGTATAACCCAACGTGCTTCAACCTTTAACTCAAGCGTATCAGAATTTTCATTTATAATACTC
Organism: Firmicutes bacterium UBA1535; assembly: GCA_002323775.1. Classification (GTDB taxonomy): domain Bacteria; phylum Bacillota; class Clostridia; order Tissierellales; family Sedimentibacteraceae; genus UBA1535. The sequence goes on from DCPV01000267.1 coordinate 4,584, forward strand.
CATTTACCTATTTTAAATAATTCTCGTAATGAACCTAATTCAGAAGAAGCATGAATAAATTTACCATCATCAAACAGAGCATATCTATCACCAGCTCCTTCTTTGGAAGAACTCCAAAATCCAACAAATGGCTGGTCACTCATGTCAATTAAATCCCCTCTGCCATCCGTTTCATCTACGCTGCCTTCAGCATGAGAAAAGAAAAATGCTATTCCCATATAAGGCAGGTCAACTGGGAATTCTTTTATTGGATATAGTTCTTCAAATACCAAATTTTCACCATTATTCATAGTATAATAGACATTTTCAACTCCTAAATTTTTAGTAATCGTAAGCCAAAAGCTTTCCATCATAAACCAACGCATGGACTCAGAATCAAAAAAATGGAAATCTTCTTTTTGCTCTTTATCACCTAAATTTGCAATTAAAGTAGAGTTTTCTTTCCAGTCAATTATAATTCCATTTTCCTTAACAGTTGATTTAATGTTAAAATATAATCCTGTTAATTCTGTTAAGCCTTCTGCAAGTTTTTCAGCATTAAGCTCATTTGTGTATAAATATTCGTGTTGTTTGATATCTGATGATATACTGCCACCCATATCTGTATAAAGAATAGCTTTCTTTTGTTCTTCTGACTTTTGTTTTATATCAGCCTTTTCATTCAAAGCAGGATTAGAATTTCCCTTATCTTTCTTACAAGCTGAAAATATAATACAAAATGACAATAGTATTATTAATATTTTAATTTTCATTGTTTTCCTCGTTTCCCTCTAAAATATAATTTTAATCTTTAATTTCAACTTTTGAACCCACTATATTAGCAAATGCCTCCATTGGTATATATACAATATTATCAATAATTCTAGGTGCCTCATCTATTGTTGTATATTCTTTTTCTTCCATTACATTAAATTTAATAACATCTGTCGAATCAATAAACAGCATATACAGTTCTGCATCTGTAAACCATGATGTTACCAAAATTGCTTTTAGGTCTAGTAAATGGGCATATTTTTCATCTAAATACTCACCTTTTTCATAGCTATATTCTGAAATAAATGTTTCTATTTCGTCTCTATCTTCAATTAATCTAAAATTAAAATAGTGCATATTCTCTTTCATATCTGATTCAACAAAAGATTCAATAAATGATTTCGCATTTGCATATTTAATATTGTCAATTTCTTTTACCTTTATTTTAGATGAAACGTCAACATCATTGATAATAACTTGAGTATTTTCATATTTTTCATCCTGTTTATTATTCGAATTATCAATCTCATTTTTTTGAGACACAGAAGAATCAGCTGTTGAAGAATTATCATCAGTAATAATAAAATATAAAACCAGTGTAGTAAATGAAATCAATGGTATTGCTATAATAATCCCAAGGATAACAAGTAATTTTTTTTTCACAAAATAACTCCTTTACTATTTATAAGGTTGTTTTAACTAATAAAACACTTTTTAAACATAATATAAAGTCAAGCACTATACAGCACTAAGAGGCACAAATATTGCAACAATCCCAAATATAATT